>DATEIO010000063.1:0-3582 GCA_035278895.1 Thermoanaerobaculia bacterium
AGCAGCGGAACCTCCCCCCAGGGTGAATGAGCGCGCAAACCCTGTCAGGATGGCCGATTCTAGGAATCCTGTGACAGTGCTGTCAAATGCCGGGTGACGACCGCAAGATCCTTGTATCGCAGAGCGATACCGTAAATCGGCAGCCCCGCGGCCTCCCCGCCTCGTGGCACGGAACGTGTTAGGTTTCTCCTGGAACCACGCGGCGGGCGGCGGCCCCGCCCGCCGTCTACATGCGACCAGCCGGAAGGGAGGTATTCCTATGCCCAGCGGCATCGGGCTGATGGGATTGGGGAGGATCGGGAGGAACATCTTTCGCATCCTGTACAAGAGCGAAGACCTGCGGATCGAGGCGGTGAGCGACGTGGCGGACCCGGCGGCGCTCGCCTACCTGCTCCGTTTCGACACCATCCTGGGGCGTTTCCCGGACGAGGTGAGCACCCGGGACGGCCATCTCTACGTGGCCGGCCGCCAAGTGAAGATGATCACCGAAGAAAAGGGCGCCCAGACCACACCCCCCTGGGGCGACCTGGGGGTCGAGACCGTGATTGAAGCGACGTCCAAGTTCCGCACCCGGGCCGAGGTGGAGCGCCACTTCGCGGCCGGGGCGAAAAGGGTGATCCTCTGCTCGCCCCCGGCCGAGCCGCCGGACATCACGGTGGTCATGGGCGTCAACGAGGACCAACTCCGCCCCGAGCACCGGATCGTCTCGAACGCCTCGTGCACCGCCCACGCCGCGGCGCCGGTGCTCGAGATCCTCTCCGGCGCCTTCGGCATCCGGCGGGCGTTCCTGACCACCGTCCACGCCTTCACCAACGAGCAGCGCCTGGCCGACGTCCCCGACAAGGACCCGCGCCGGGGCCGGGCGGCGGCCGAGAACATCATCCCGCAGGAGACCAACTCCGCCGAGGTGATCATGGAGCTGATCCCCGGGCTCAAGGGCAAGATCACGGGCCACGCCATGAACGTGCCGGTGCCCAACGGCTCGGTCGTCGACCTCGTCTGCTGGCACGAGCGGCCGATCACCGTCGAGGCGGTCAACGAGGTGGTGCGCACCGCGGCCGCCTCCGCCCACTGGAAGAACATCTTGAGCTACGAGGACGACCCCATCGTCTCCTCCGACATCATCAAGGACCCGCACTCGGGCACCTTCGACAGCCTCGCCACCATGGCCCTGGGCAGCGACGTCTCCAAGACCCTGACCTGGTTCGACAACGGTTGGGGCTACGCCCACCGCGTCGTGGATCTGCTCCGCTGCTTCGAGCAGCTCGACAAGAAGGAGGCCGCTTGACATGAGCGCCAAGGCCAGAATCGGCATCAACGGCTTCGGCCGCATCGGCCGGAGCGTGTTCCGCATCCTCTCGAACCGCGACGACATGGAGGTCGTGGCGATCAACGACCTGTTCGAAAACGAGCAGCTCGTCTACCTCCTGAAGTACGACTCCGTCATGCGCGTCTTCCCCAAGGAGGTCTCCGCCGACGAGGACAACATGTACGTCGACGGCAAGAAGATCGTGATGACCGCGGAAAAAGACCCCGCGCAGATCCCCTGGGGCAAGCTGGGCGTCGACATCGTGATCGAGTCGACCGGCGTCTTCACCAAGAAAGAGCAGCTCGAAAAGCACCTCCAGGGCGGCGCCAAGAAGGTCATCCTGACCGTCCCCGCGAAAGACGAGATCGATGCCACGATCGTCGTGGGCGTGAACGATCAGACCCTGAGACCTGAGCACCGGCTGGTCTCGAACGCCTCGTGCACCACGAACTGCCTGGCCCCGATCGCCAAGATCCTGGACGAGCGCTTCGGCATCGACGAGGGCTTCATCACCACCGTCCACGCTTACACCAACGACCAGCGCCTGGCCGACGTCCCCCACAAGGACTTTCGGCGGAGCCGCGCGGCCACCCAGAACATCATCCCCACGACCACGGGCGCGGCCCGGGCCGTGGGCAAGGTGCTCCCGCAGCTCAAGGGCAAGCTCGACGGCATGGCCATGCGCGTGCCCGTGCCCGACGGCTCGATCGTGGACCTGGTCGCGAAGCTGCGTGGCAATCCCTCGACCGAGGAGGTCAACGCCGCCGTGCGCGACGCCGCGGCCGGGGGGCTCAAGGAGATCGTCGAGTACAGCGAAGTGCCGCTCGTGTCGACCGACATCATCGGCAACCCCCACTCCTCGATCTTCGACGCCCTCTCGACCCGCGCCACGGGCGACGGCTACGCCAAGGTGGTCGCCTGGTACGACAACGAGTGGGGCTACTCCAACCGGGTGGTCGACCTGATCGACCGCATGGTGGCGGTGGGGAACTAGCGCTTGAAGCGAGTCGGCATCCTGACGGGCGGCGGCGACGTGCCCGGCCTGAACACGGCCATCAAGCAGTTCGTCTGGCGGATGGAGGAGGAGGGCTACGAGGTCCTGGGCCTGCGCCGAGGCTGGGGAGCCCTCCTCCACGTCAAGCCCTATCACGATGCCGACAACTCCGCCTGGCTCGTCCCCCTCTCCCGGGCGAGCACCCGCACGATCGACCGGAGCGGCGGCACCATCCTCCACAGCTCGCGCATCAACCCCGCGCTCACCAAGCCGGACGGCGTCCCCGACCATCTGAAGGACCGGTCCCACAAGACCCTCCCGGACGGCCGGATCGACCTGACCGACGCGGCGCTCGAAGTGCTGCGCTATCTGAACTTGGACACCCTCGTCGCGATCGGCGGCGACGGCACCCTCTCCTTCGCCCGCCGCCTGCATCTCGAAGGGGTGAAGATGGTCGGCCTGCCCAAGACCATGGACAACGACGTCTACGGCACCGACTACTGCATCGGCTTCTCGACCGCCATCACCCGCTCCGTCAACTTCATCTCCGACCTGCGAACCGTGGCGGGCTCGCACGAGCGCTTCCTGGTGGTCGAGCTCTTCGGACGCTATTCCGGGGAGACCTGCCTCCTCTCCTCGTACCTCTCCGGCACGGACCGGGCGTTGATCGCCGAGGTCCCCTTCGACACCGACGCCGTGGTCGGGATGCTCGCCGAGGACAAGCGGAAGAGCCCGAGCAACTACGCCGTGGTGGCCATCTCCGAAGGGGCCTACCCCGAAGGCATGAAGCCCTTCGAGACCGGCGAGGCCGACGCCGTGGGCAACCGCGAGCTGGGCGGCGTCGGCCGCTACCTCCGCCAGGCCCTCCAGAAACACACCGGCGAAAGGGTGATCTACCAGCGCCTCGGCTATCTCATGCGCTCCGGCCCTCCCGACACGCTCGACCGCCTCGTCGCGAGCAACTTCGCGAACGTGGCCGCCGACCTGGTCCTCGAAGGCCGGACCGGCCGCCTCGTCGCCATCCAGGGAGGCCGCTACACGAGCGTGCCGCTCGAGACCGTGGGGGAAGGCAAGAAACAGGTCAACGTCGAGAAGTTCTACGACCGGGAAAAATACCGGCCGCGGATCACCCAGGTCGCAGACCTGCCGATGTTCCTCTGCTAGCGCCCTGGAAAATCGGCGCCCCTCAGGGCGCTGTTCGGATAGCCCAGGGTGGAAACCCTGGGCGGTAGGGGGGCGCCGGCGCTGACCGCCGCGCGGGGCCGTCGTCATCCGGTGT
>DATEIO010000064.1:0-8836 GCA_035278895.1 Thermoanaerobaculia bacterium
GCGTGGGGGCCTCGAAGAGGGCGGGCAGGGAGACCTCCGCCCCGAAGCGCTCGCGCACCCGGGTCACCACCTGGGTGGCGAGCAGCGAGTCTCCCCCGAGGTCGAAGAAGCTGTCGTGGACGCCCACCTCCTCCACTCCCAGGAGCGCCTGCCACATCTCCGCGATCGTGCGCTCCAGCTCCGTCTCCGGCGCCACGTAGGGGTTCCGGAGGTTGGGCCGGGCGTGGAGCGCGACCGCCTCCGCGGGGGCGAGCTCGTCGCTCTTCGCGAGCCGTGCGGCGGGCTCCTCCGCCACGGCCACGGCGCGGGCGACCGGCCCGTGGGCGAGGAGACGGCGGAGGACTGCTCCAGGATCGATCCCGCTCTCGAAGTCCCAGGCCACGCTCGTCCACGGCACCGGCCTCTCCTCTTCGGCAAAGGCGTCCACGAGCGCGTGGACCGCCCCGCGCACGCCGTGGGCCGGCCGGGCGGCGAGCGCGTCGAGCGAGGAGGTGAGGAGGACGAAGCCGAGGCTCTTCCCTTCCAGAGCGGCTTCCAGAGCGGCGAGCCGCCGGGCGGCGGTCCGCAGACTCTCCACGGATTCCGTCCGCGTGACGGCCCCGAGCGGCAGGAGGGGGGCTTCGGGGACGATCTCGCCCACGATCACGCCGGCGAAATCCCCCTCGGGGAAGGGGCCGTCCAGGGGCGCCTCGACCCCGGAGGCTCCGGCCGCCGCCCGGAGCGGCTGGGGGAGGTCGCCGACGAGGAGGAGCGGACCCGCGGGCAGGTCTCCCTCGCGCGGCGGCACGGGCTCGAAGCTCCGCACCCAGCGCTCGGATCCGCGCAAGGCCACCGGTGCCTCCCACGGCTCGGCCTCGCGGACCAGCTCGGCCAGGAGATCCCCGGCCAGCCGGTCCCACCGCCAATCCGCGCCTGCGGGCGGCAGGGTGACCTCCACGGACCGGGCCACCAGGCCGGGAAGCTCGCGGGAGAGGGCCTGGCCCAGCGCGGCGATCGGTCCCGGCTCGGGATGGCCCGGGGTCGAGACGAGGAGCGCCCGGAGCGTCGCCAGCTCCTCGGGCGGCCTCTGCGCGGCGAGCTCGTGGACCAGCGAAAGGAGGCTCTCGAAGCTCCCGAAGTGGACGATCCGGTCCGGGAAAGCGTCCACGACGGAAGCGTCAGCGGCCCGGAGGCGCGCGGCGATCCGCTCCGCGAGGCCGTTGCCGTCCCCGGCGAGGAGCCAGCGCCCGGCCAGGTCTTCCGCCGGGGGCAGCGGCATGGAGCGCCGCCAGGCCGGGACGTAGAGGATCTCGGCCGACTCGCGCCGCGGGGCCGGCGCCGCCGCTTCGAGCCAGTAGCGCCTGCGCTCGAAGGGATAGGGCGGCAGCTCGACCCTTCTCCGCTTCTCACGGGCGTAGACCCGGGGCCAGTCCACCTTCACCCCCGCGAGCCAGAGCTTGCCCAGCGTATCGAGCACGAAGGCCTCCTCGGGCCGGCGCTCGAAGGCCCCGGGGAGCGACGGGAGGGCTACCGCGTCGGAGAGCCCCTCGGTCGCCGGGTGCTGGAGCGCGAGGGCCGACAGGCTCACGCCCGGGCCGATCTCCAGGAGCACGCGGCCGGGCTCCGCCCATAGCGCGGCCACGCCATCCGCGAAGCGCACGGTCTGGACGAGGTGCTCGGCCCACGACTCGGGGTCGGTCGCCCGCTCCGGGGTCATCCACGTGCCGGTAACGTTCGAGAGCAGCGGAATGCGCGGCGGGTGGAGGACTGCCTCCCGGGCAAGCGCGGCGAGCGGCCCGGCCGCGGGGGCCATCATGACGGAGTGGAAGGCGTGGCTCGTCTGGAGCGCCCGGCACGCGTGCCCCTCCCCTTCGAGCCGGCTGCGGAACGCCGCGACCGAATCGGGCGGCCCGGCCACCACCGAGATCCGCGGGCCGTTGATCACGGCGAGCGACAGGTCTTCGGGGAGGAGAGGTGTGACCTCCTCCGCGGGCAGCGGCACGGCGAGCATGGCGCCCGAGGGAAGCTCCGCCAGGAGCCGCGCCCGGCCGGCCACGAGCTTCGCCGCGTCTTCGAGCGAAAGAACGCCCGCGACGCAGGCGGCCACGTACTCCCCCAGGCTGTAGCCCAGGAGCGCCCCGGGGACCACGCCCCAGGCCATCCACAGGCGGGCCAGGGCGTATTCCACGGCGAAGAGGGCGGGCTGGAGAACGGCCGTGCGGTCGAGCGCGCCCCCCTCCCGCTCGGGCGAGCGGCCGAAGAAGCTCTTGAGGTCTGCCTTCCCTCCCCCCTCGAACAGGAGCGGGCGGACGTCCTCCCCGAGGAGCGGGAGGAGGATCTCGGCCGCGCGGTCCAGCTCCTCGCGGAAGACCGGCTCCTGCTCGTAGAGCTCCCGGGCCATGCCGGGATATTGCTCGCCCACGCCCGAGAACACGAACGCCACGGACCGGCTGGCCGCGGGATCGATTGCGCTTTCGAGGAGGCGCCGGGGATCCCGCGAGGCGAGGGCCTCCCGGGCGTCCTCGAAGTCCTTGCAGACGAGCGTCCGCCGGTGCTCGAAGCCCTTCCTCCCCACGTGGAGAGTGAAAGCCACGTCCGCCAGATCCGCCTCCGGGTGCGCTTCAAACCAGGCCGCCAGGCGATCCGTCGCGGCTTCGAGCGCCGTCTTCGTGCGCGCGGAGAGCGACAGGAGCTGCCACGGCCGCCCTGGACCGGAGGGCTCGGGGGCCGGGGCCTCCTCGAGCACCACGTGGGCGTTCGTGCCGCCCAGGCCGAAGGAGCTCACCCCGGCCCGGCGGGGGCCGCCCGTCTCCGGCCAGGGCTCGGGCTGAGTTGGCACCCGGAACGGCCCGGCCGCGAAGTCGATCCGTGGGTTCGGGGTCTCGAAGTGAAGGCTCGGCGGGACCACTCCGCGCTCCAGGGCGAGCGCGGCGCGCAGGAACCCCGCGACGCCCGCGGCCGAGCCGGTGTGCCCCACGTTCGTCTTGACCGAGCCCAGAGTCCGGGAGCCGGGCGGGGCCGAGCCCGCAAAGACCCGGTTCAAGGCCGCCACCTCGATCGGGTCGCCCAGCGGCGTCGCGCTCCCGTGGCCCTCGACGTAGCCGATCGTCCCCGGCTCCACCCCGGCCACGGCGAGCGCCTCGGCGATGGCCTCGGCCTGCCCCTCCTCGGAGGGCGCCGTGAACCCCACCTTGCCCGCGCCGTCGTTCGACAGGGCCGAGCCCTTGATCACCGCGCGGATCGGATCGCCGTCCGCGAGCGCCGCGTCGAGCGGCTTCAGCACCACGACGCCCACGCCGTTGCCGCCGACGGTCCCCTGGGCTTTTGCATCGAAGGCGCGATTGTGGCCGTCCGGCGAGTTGATCCCCCCCTCCTGGTAGAGGTAGCCGGAGGCCTCGGGGAAGTGGAGGCCGACGCCCCCGGCGAGCGCCATCTCGCACTCGCCGGAAACGAGCGCCCGGCAGGCCTCGTGGATCGCCACGAGCGAGGTCGAGCACGCGGTCTGCACCGTCATCGCGGGGCCGCGCAGGTCGAGCTTGTAGGAGGCCCGGGTGGCGATGAAGTCCTTGTCGTTGCCAAGCGTCAGCTCGAAGCCGCCCACCCCGGAGGCGGTGAGATTGCGCAGGGCGTAGTCGCTCCCCCCGGTCCCGGCCCAGACGCCCACCCGGATTCCCGCGAGCCCGGGGCTGCCCGCGGCGTAGCCCGCCCTCTCCAGGGCCTCGGAGGCGTGCTCCAGGAACACCCGCTGCTGGGGGTCCAGGATCTGGGCTTCCCGCGGGCCGACGTCGAAGAAGGCCGCGTCGAACAGGTCCGACCCTGTGAGCGAGCCGCCGGCCCGCACGTAGTTGGGATGGGCCAACACCTCGGGGGGGATGCCCGCGGCGAGCAGCTCCTCTTCCGAGAAGAAGGAGATGGACTCGACCCCACCTTCGAGGTTCCGCCAGAAGGCCGCGAGATCCGGCGCTCCGGGGAAGCGGCCGGCCATGCCGACCACGGCCACCTCCCGCGAGCGGGCCGGCGCCGGGCGCTCGCGGCGGAGAGGCAGAGCCGTCCCAGCCCCCGCAGATCTTTCGGCGAGGAACCGCGCGAGGGATCCCACGTTCGGGTTGCGGAAGAGGTCGAGGAGCGAGACCTCCTCCCCCAGCCGCTCTTTGACGCGCGTCTGCACCTCGACGAGGCGCAGGGAGTGGCCGCCCAGGTCGAAGAAGTTGTCGCCGGCCCCCACCTCGGGCACCTCCAGCACCTCGCGCCAGATCTCCGCGATGGCGCTTTCGAGGCCGGCCCGCGGGGGCACGAAGGATTCCGCGGGAGCCTGCCGGGCCCCGTCCGGCTCCGGGAGGGCTCCACGGTCGAGCTTGCCGTTGGGCGTGAGCGGGAAGGCGTCCAGGGGAACGACGGCCGCGGGGATCATCACCTCCGGCAGCCGCTCCCGGAGCCACGCGCGGAGGTCCGGGAGAGGGGCCCCCGGCTCCCGCGGCACGGCGTACGCCACGAGCCGCGCCCCGGCGCCGCTCCCCGAGAGCCGCACGGCGGCCTCGCGGACGTCCGGATGAGCCGCCAACAACGCCTCGATCTCGCCCAGCTCGATGCGATGGCCGCGCAGCTTCACCTGGTGGTCGATCCGCCCCAGGATCTCGAGCGTGCCGTCCGGCAGCCAGCGCACGAGGTCGCCCGTGCGGTAGAGCCGCTCGCCGCCGGTCGTGGAGAACGGGTCGGGCACGAAGCTCTCGGCCGTCTTTTCCGGCCGCCCCTGGTAGCCGCGGGCGAGGCCCACTCCGCCCAGGAGAAGCTCGCCCGGCACCCCCACCGGCGCGGGCCGGCCCTGGCGGTCGAGCACGTGCGCGCGCATCCCCGCGATCGGCCGGCCGATGGGCGGCCCCCCGGCCGGCATCTCCTCCGCCTGGACCTCCCACGCCGTGGCGAAGACGCTCGCCTCGGTGGGGCCGTAGGCGTTGATGAGCCGCCGTCCGGCGGACCAGCGCCGCGCCGCCTCCGCCGGCAGCTTCTCGCCCCCTGTGAAGAGCTGCGCGAGGCGCGGGAAATCCTCCGGCCGGGCCGGCAGCGCCGTGGGGGTGAAAACGCTCAACGTGATCCCGAGCCCGGCGAGCTGCGCCTCCAACCCCTCGCCGGGCAGCATCTCCTCTCGCCGCGCGAGGGCCAGGCAGGCCCCCGAGGCCAGGGTGTGGAAGACGTCCATCACCGCGCCGTCGAAGCTGAAGGAGAAGAACTGGAGCACCCGGTCCCCCGGGCCGATCTCCGCGAGCCTCCGGGCCGCCTGGAGCGTGTTGGTGATGGCCCGGTGGGAGACCAGCACGCCCTTGGGCCGGCCCGTGGAGCCGGAGGTGTAGATCACGTAGGCGAGGTGGCCGGGGGAAACCGGCGGCAGGGGTGTGTCGCGGGCTGGGGCCTCGCGGTTCGGAAGGACGATAGGGACACCAAGGACACCAAGGACGGAGGAGGTGGCTTCGCTGGCGACCAGGGCGGCGAGGTTGGAGTCCTGGGCCATGAAGGCGAGGCGGTCTTCGGGGTAGGCGGGGTCCAGGGGGACGTAGGCTCCTCCGGCAGCGAGGGTTCCGAGGGCCGCGATGATCATGTCGGGGGAGCGCTCGAGGCAGATGCCGACGCGGGACTCGGGGCCGACTCCGAGGCTGGCCAGATGGCGGGCGAGGGCTCGGGCTCGGGTGGCGAGCTCCTGGTAGGAGGTGGTTTCTCCGGAGAAGAGGAGGGCCGGGGCGTCGGGCGTTCTTTCGGCCTGGCCGAAGACGAGATCGTGAAGGCAGCGGTCCGGTCCCTGGGGCTCGGGGCCGACGGCCCACTCGTGGAGCACTTGCTCCCTCTCGGCAGGGGGAAGGAGCGGGAGATCGCGGAGAGGTTGGCCGGGGTCGGCGATCCCTGCGAGGAGGACTCGGAAGCGCTCGACCATGCGCTGCATCGTGGCCTCGTCGAAGAGGTCGGTGTTGAAGCGCCAGGAGCAGACGAGCCCTTCCGGGGTCTCCCCCATCGCCACGGTGAGATCCATCTGCGAGGTCTCGGGGGCGACTTCGAACGGTGCGAGCGTGAGCCCGGGGAGGACCAGGTCTCCCGCGGGGGCGTTCTGGAGCGCGAAGGTCACCTGGGCGAGCGGCGGGCGGGAGAGGTCCCGCGCCGGCTGCAGCTCCTCGACCACCCGCTCGAACGGGAGGTCCTGGTGGGCGTAGGCGCCGAGCGTCGTCTGCCGCACCCGGGCGAGGAGGTCGCGGAACGTCTCGGCGCCGCGCAGGTCGATCCGCAGGGTCAGGGTGTTCACGAAGAAGCCGATCAGCCCCTCGATCTCGATGCGGTTCCGGTTGGCCACGGGCGAGGAGACGAGGAGGTCCTCCTGCCCGGTGTGGCGGGAGAGCAAGGCTCCAAAGGCCGCTAAAAGGACCATGAACAGGGTCTCGCCGCCGCCGGCCTCCAACCGGGGGAAGACGGTCTCGACGGACGCTCCGCGATAGGTGAGGACCGCGGGCCGCGGCCGGTCCGCCGGCAGCTCCAGGACCTGGGGGGCGCCCGTGAGCGCCTCGCGCCAGAAGCGGATCTGCTTCTCCAGAACTTCCCCGGCCAGGTAGCGCCGCTGCCAGTCCGCGAAGTCCGGGTACTGGAGAGGCAGCTCGGGGAGCGGGGACGGCTGCCCGGAGGCGTAGGCCGGGTAGAGGGCCACGATCTCACGGACAAGGACGCCCATGGACCAGCCGTCCGACACGATGTGATGGGTGGTGAAGAACGCCGCGTGCTCGCCGTCCTCCAGGCGCAGGAGGCGGGCCCGCAGGTGCGGCCCGCGGGGCACGTCGAAGGGCGCCCTCGCCTCTTCGGCCGCCAGGCGCCGGGCCTCGGCCTCGCGCGCGTCGCCGGGCAACCCCGAGAGGTCGACGACGGGGACCGCCACGGGCGCGGGCGCCTCCACCCGCTGCACAGGCCGGCCTTCCACAATGTCGAAGGTCGTGCGGAGCGCCTCGTGGCGGCGGACGATCTCGGAGAGGACCCGGACGAGCACGGGCACGTCGAGCCGGCCGCGGAGCTTCAGGGCGTCCGCGATGTTATAGGCGGGGTTCCCCGGCTCCAGGCGGTCGATGAACCAGAGCCGCTGCTGGGAGAAGGAGAGGGGAAACGGCCCGCCGGTCTCCCGCAAAGGGCTCCGGGGGATCTTTTCTCCCCCTTTTTCCTGCTTCCGGAGCTTCTCCATCCGCGCCAGGAGGAGCTTCTGCTTGGCCGGGGAAAGGCGCTCGAAGTCCGACAGCCGCTCGCTCATGCTCCCTCCTCTTCGAGGAGCGCCAGAGCCTCCTCATCCGAAAGCCCGTCCAGGTCCGCCATCAGGGCGTCGAGCCCGCTCTCCTCCCCTTCGAGCTTCCTCGCCAGCACCTCGCGGCCGAGGCTGCTCAAGGTGCGCAGCTCGAAGAGCCGGTGGAGCGGGAGGTCGACGCCCAGCTGCCGGCGGACCCGGGAGACGAGCTGGGTGGCGAGAAGCGAGTGGCCGCCCAGGGTGAAGAAGTCGTCGTGAACGCCCACACGCTCGATGCCCAGAAGCTCCGACCAGATCGCGGCGAGCGTCTCCTCGACCGGGTTGCGCGGCGCCACGTACCCGGGTCCCTCGCCGCGAAATACGGGGATGGCGTCGAGCGCCCGGCGGTCGAGCTTGCCCGCCGGGGTGACCGGCAGGGCGTCGAGCACGCCCAAGTCCGACGGCACCATGTAGGCGGGCAGGCGGCCGGCCAGGAAGGAGCGGAGGTCCGCGAGCGGATCGCCCGTCGCCTTGGGCACGGCGAAGGCCACGAGGCGGTGGCTCCCCGAGGCGTCCTCGCGGGTGGTGGCGACCGCCTCCTTCACTCCCGGATGGGCGGAGAGGGCGGCCTCGACCTCCCCCAGCTCGATGCGAAAGCCGCGCACCTTGACCTGGGCGTCGGCCCGGCCCGCGAACTCGAGTGTGCCGTCGGCCAGGCGGCGGACGAGGTCGCCCGTCCGGTAGAGGCGGGCGCCGGGCGGGCCCAGGGGATCGGGCACGAACTTTTCGGCGGTCAGCTCCGGCCGGCCGAGGTAGCCACGGGCGAGGCACTCCCCGCCCAGGCAGAGCTCGCCCGTGGCCCCGACCGGCACGAGCCGGAGGTCGCGGCCGAGCCCGTGCGCGGTCACCCCCGGGAGCGGCCGGCCGATGGGCACCTCGCGGCGGGGGAAGGCGGAGGCGGTCCCCGGGTGCTCGTGGATCGTGGCTGCGATCGTGGCCTCGGTGGGGCCGTAGGAATTGACGAGCCGCGCTCGCGCCCCGGCTCCCCGCCCCCACGCGCCCCACCGCTCAGGGAGGGCCTTTTCGCCACCCATCACCACGAACCGCAGCCGGGGGGGAAGGCCGGCGCCCTCGCTCTCCAGGGCCGCGGCGATCTGGTGCCAGTAGGCCGTGGGGAGGCTCAGGTGGGTGAGGCCCCAGGCGCGGCACCGCTCCAGGAACGCGGCCACGCCGTCCACCCCGGTGCGCACGAAGAGCGTGGCCCCGGAGGCGAGCGCGGTGAAGATCTCCTCGACGCTCGCGTCGAAGCTCACCGAGGCGAACTGCACGGCCCGGTCGCCCGGCCCGATCCCGTAGACCGCGGCCATGGACCGCGCGTAGTTGACGGCCGAGGCGTGCCGCACCATCACCCCTTTAGGGAGCCCGGTCGAGCCGGACGTGTAGATGACGTAGGCGAGATTTTCCGGCGTCACGCCGGAGGCCGGGGCCCCGTCCGGCGCGTCGAGCCAGGACGGATCGGCGAGGAAGGATCCGGTGATGACGACGGACGCGGCGGCGTCTTCGAGGAGGTACGCCACGCGGTCCGGCGGCGTCTCGGGGTCGACCGGCACGTAGGCG
>DATEIO010000065.1:0-2826 GCA_035278895.1 Thermoanaerobaculia bacterium
CTCGGGCACCGGAGCCATGTCGGCCGAGCAGTGGGCGGCCGTCATGCGGGGAGACGAGTCCTACGCCGGCAGCCGCTCGTGGTTCCGCTTCGAGACGCGGGTGCGCGAGCTCACCGGGTTTCGCCACATCGTCCCCACCCACCAGGGGCGCGCGGCCGAGCGTATCCTGTTCTCCTGCCTGGGCGTGGCGGGCAAGATGGTGGTCAACAACACCCATTTCGACACCACGCGCGCCAACGTCGAGGCCCTGGGCGGCCGGGCCGTGGACATCCCCGTGCCCGAGGCGCGCATCCCCTCGGACGAAAGCCCGTTCAAGGGGAACATCGACCTGGCGAGGCTCGAACAGCTCCTCGTGGAGCATCGCGACGAGATCGCCTGCGTGATGATCACCGTCACGAACAACTCCGGCGGCGGCCAGCCGGCCTCGATGGCCAACCTGCGCGCCACGAGCGGGCTCTGCCGACAGATGGGCGTCCCCTTCTACCTGGATGCCTGCCGCTTCGCCGAGAACGCCTGGTTCATCAAGCTTCGCGAGCCCGGCTATGAGGACCGGAGCGTCGAATCGATCGCCCGGGAGATGTTCTCGCTGGCCGACGGCGCCACCTTCAGCGCCAAGAAAGACGGCCTCGCGAACATCGGCGGTTTCCTCGCCGCGAACGACCACCGCCTCGCCCGCCAGGAGGAGGAGCTGCTGATCCTGACCGAGGGCTTCCCCACCTACGGAGGCCTGGCCGGCCGGGACCTGGAGGCCATCGCCGTGGGGCTCACCGAGGTCGTGAACGAGGACTATCTCCGCTACCGCATGGCCTCCACCCGCTATCTGGGCGAGGGGCTGATGAAGGCCGGCATGCCCATCGTCCGCCCCACGGGAGGCCACGCCGTCTACATCGACGCCGGAAGCTTCCTTCCCCACATCCCGCCCCGCGAATTTCCAGGCCAGGCACTCGCCGCCGCCTTCTACGTGGAAGGAGGGGTGCGCGGCGTCGAGATCGGAACGCTGATGTTCGGAGGCAAGGACCCGGCGACCGGCGAGGAGCGTCAAGCCCCGCTGGAGCTCCTGCGCCTCGCCATCCCCCGCCGGGTCTATACCCAGAGCCACGTGGACTATCTCGTGGAGGTCGCCCACGAGGTGGCTGCGAGGAAGGACGGCCTCAAGGGCTTCCGGATCGTCGAAGAGCACCAGCACCTGAGGCATTTCACGGCCCGGCTGGCGCCGGTGTGAAGCGGGCCTATCCGAAGAGCCCGAGCTGCTCGGCCACGCCCGGCTTGCGGAAGGCGGCGGTGGACAGCTCGGGGAATCCACCATCCAGCCCGTACCGGCGTTTGAACGTCTGGAACGTGCTCTTGATCTGCTCCGCAAAGAGCCCCTCGCCCCGCATACGGCTGCCGAAGCGCGGATCGTAGAGCTGGCCGCCGCGCAGGGAGCGGACGCGGTTCAGGACCTTGTCCTTGCGGTCGGGGAAGTGCTCTTCGAGCCAAGCTTCGAAGAGGCCGGAGACGGCGCCCGGGAGGCGGAGGACCACATAGCCGGCAGACCGGGCTCCGGCATTCGCGGCGGCTTCGAGGATCTTGGGAATCTCGTGGTCGGTCAGGCCCGGCACGACGGGCGCCACCATGACCGAGACGGGGATGCCCGCCTGGGCCAGCCGCTCGACGGCCTTCAGGCGATCGCGCGGGTGGGAGGCCCGGGGCTCCATGCGGCGGGCGAGCTCGCTGTCCAGCGTAGTGATGGAGAGGGAGACGGCCGCGGCCCCGTGGGCGGCCAGCTCGCCCAGGTGGTCGATGTCCCGGGTCACCAGCTCGTTCTTGGTGATGACGGCCACGGGGTTGCGGAACTCGGCGAGCACCGCGAGACAGCGGCGGGTGATCTCCAGGTTGCGCTCGGGAGGCTGGTAGGGATCGGTCACTCCGCTCATGGCGAGCACCCGCGGGGTCCATTTGGGCGCCGAGAGCTCCTTCTCGAGCAGCTCGGGGGCGTCTTCCTTGACGAGGATGCGGGTTTCGAAGTCCAGCCCCGCGGAGAAGCCCAGGTACTCGTGGGTGGGCCGGGCGTAGCAATACACGCAGCCGTGCTCGCATCCCCGGTAGGGATTCAAGGAGTATTCGAAGCCCACGTCCGGGCTGTCGTTCTTCGTAATGACCGAGCGGGAGGTATCCCGCAGCAGCTCGGTCGGAACGCGGTCCGGCCCAGGGACCTCCGGGTCCCGCTCGACCTCGATCTTCTCGAACCGGTTGGTCGGGTTGCCGATCGCTCCCCGGCCCTTGAGCGCCATCTCCGCCATCGGGAGGATGATAGCGCAGTTTCGCCGCTTTTACGCCATGCCCTCAAAGAATCTGGAAAACCTGTTCGCGAAGGAACTCGACGACGGAGCCGGCCAGCCTGTCCTGGAGAACGAGAGGCTCGGCCGTCGCGGTTTCGTCGGACCAGCTCCGGACGAGGGTCTCACTCCGGGCATCCAGAACGCGGATGGTGACGCGCACGCGCTGGGTATCCCGCTGGATATACCCCTCGACCAGGTAGTCCACGTCCAGCTCGCGAGCGATCTCCGAAGGCCGGACGTCGGCTTCGAGCCGCTCGGTCGCGATCCTCCCGACGAGGCGGACTCTCTCGGGACAGACCTGGGCCGCCCCGGTGAGGACGTCTTCGGTAAGTCCGGCGCTCAGGTGCTCGAACCCCGGCTGGGGGTTCAAGTCGGTAAAGGGAAGGAAAGCGAGTATGACCTTTTCTATCCTCGGGGCCGAGGGAAGCCCATGGTTCTTCCACAAGGCCCGGTTGACAGCGAAGGTGGTGTAGTAGGCGAGGACGCAGACGAAGAGGACGGCGGT
>DATEIO010000066.1:0-13681 GCA_035278895.1 Thermoanaerobaculia bacterium
CCTCGCGATCGCGCCGGAGGAGCTCCTGGGAGACCGCCTCCGGATCTCCCGCCTCTGAAAGCTCGAGCTCGCCGTAAGCGACCGCCAGCTCCTCCTGCACTACCTGGATCGGCAGGTCCATCCCGGCCAGACGATGAAAGATGGTGCGGAACACCTCGTGCCGGCCCACCGCCTGATGAAAGCTCCGCCGCAGACGCTCGCGGTCGATCTCGCCTTCCGCCACGAAAGCCGACTGGGTGTGGTAGATCCCGTCTTTCTCTTGGAGAGCCCACAGCCGCTTCTGCTGGGGCGAAAGGCGGAATCCCTCGATGGCTTGGTTCTGGATCATGCTCCCAGGCTCCTGCGCTAAATACCCTGACCGGTTTTCGAAAGAGTTTTCCGGATCTTTCACCGCGTCGTTTTTCTGCCGCATCCTTCCCCTTGAGCAACGGCCATGCCGAACACCGAGCACGCTCCCGGAGAATCGGAGAGATCTTCCCAAGTCACTGATTTTCCTGCCACTTATCGATGGAGATCCCCACGGATCCCAATCCCGGGCGGACCTTATCTGGGTAGCGGTTTACCCCGGGGCGGGTAGGGTGATTCCTCACTGAAATCCGGGGATGCAGACGATGAATGCCATGGAACAAAAAATCCTTGCGAGAGCACCGGCATGCCGGTGCTCTCGCAAGGGAGGTTGAGCGGCTGGCGAGACGTCCTCAGAGGACGAGAGAGTGGATCATGCGCCCAGGCTCCTGCGCTGTACGCCCCGCAGCCGGGCCAGATTGGCGGACTCGCGCTGCTTCTTGCGCGATTCGAGCTCCCGCTGCTCCTCCTCGCTCAGCATCTCGAGGTCGAGAACGCTCCCCTCCGGGCGGGACAGGATGGCTCCCAGGAGCCGGACGAAGCGGGCCTGCCAGCGCTCGATGGTTTCGGGGCGGAACCGCTGTGGGTTGTAGGTCCACGAGGCTCTGAGCCCCTCGGGCGACTCGGACATCCAGAGGGTCAGGTCGAGCCGCACCTCGTCGTGGCCGACCTCCCAGGGGGTGAGGGTGAGCCCGGAGAACTCCAGCGGCTGCCAGGGCAGGTTCTGCAGGCCGAAGGCCACCTGAAACAGCGGGTTGCGCCCGCTCGACCGGGCCTGCGGGAGCTCGCTGACCAACTTCTCGAAGGGGAGCCCCTGGTGCATGTACGCCTCCAAGGTCACCTCGCGCACCTGCGCCAGCAGATCCACGAAGCGCGGTGCGCCGCTCAGATCGAGGCGGATCGGCAGCATGTTGATGAACAGCCCGATCAGATCCTCGATCTCCGCCCGGTCGCGGCCAGCGACCGCGGTGCCGACGACCAGATCCTCCTCGTCCGACGAACGGGCGAGCAGCACGCTGAAGGCTGCGAGCAGGGTCATGTACAGAGTCGCGCCATGACACCGGGCCAGATCGTAGAGGCCGGGGCTCAGCTCCGCCGGCAGCACGAACGTGCTCCGGCTCTCGCTCCAGACCGGATCGGCCTCCTGGGGCAGCTCGATCTCCGCCGGCGCGCCGGCGAGCCGCGCCTTCCAATAGTCCAGATGCTCCTCCAGAATCCGCCCCTGCATCCAGCGGCGCTGCCAGTGCGCAAAATCGGTGTACTGCAGCGCCAGCTCGGGCAGCGGCGAGGGCTGTCCCTCCCGGAAGGCGGCATAGAGCGCCGCCAGCTCCCGCTGCATCACGGTCAACGACCAGCCGTCGCACGCGATGTGATGGATCGCCAGGATCAGGAGGTGCTCCTGCTCACCGGTGCACAGGAGGGCTCCACGCACCAACGGTCCCGCCGCCAGATCGAACGGCTTCCGGAGCACCTCCCGGACGCGGCGCCGGGCCTCCTCGGTGCGACCCGGCTCCGGGAGAGGACGGAGGTCACCGCGCTCCAGCCGAACCGGAGCCGGCGGCACGACCCGTTGCACCGGCCGGCCGGCCACGGCCGGAAACGTGGTGCGCAGGACCGTGTGCCGCCGTACCATCTCGGAGAGTGCCGCCTCCATCGCCCCGGCCTCGAGAGGCCCCTGGACCTGCAGCGCCCAGCCGCTGTTGTACGAGGCGCTCTCCGGGTCGAGCTGGTGGAGGAACCAGAAGCTCTCCTGAGCGAACGACAGCGGCGCATCCCCATCCCCGGGGACCGGCTCGATCGCCGGGGCCGTCAGGCCACGGCCGGCCTGCATCGCCCGATCCACCTCGGACGCCAGCTCCTCCACACTCGGTGCCTCGAACAGTCTCCGCAGCGGCAGCTCGATCCGGAAGGTCTCGCGCACCCGCGAGACGAGCTGTGTGGCGAGCAGCGAGTGGCCTCCGAGCTCGAAGAAGCTCTCGTCCACGCCGATCGGACTGCCGCCGAGCACCTCGCTGAACAGCGCTGCCAGGATCTCCTCGACCGGCGTCCGCGGTGCCAGCTGGGGGCGTTCCTCAGCCTTCCGAACCTCTTCGGGAGCAGGTAGCGCTTGGCGATCGACCTTGCCATTACGGTTGTAAGGCAGCGCCTCGAGGAAGACAATGTCCGGCGGGATCATGAGGTCCGGCAAGGTGTTGCGCAGGAAGTCTCGCAGGTGAGTCTCCTCGAGCTCTGCGGTCGTGGGAGGCAGCACCGGGAGCAGAGTCCGGGGAGCCTTCTGTGCTCTCTGCCGCTCGCGGCGAACGTCTGCCGTCAACTTCCGGACCGCATAAAGAGTGTAGATTCCCGTGCCGGCCGCCAGATCGTCCTGGGTCTCGATGACCTGAAAACCGCGGGAGTCGAGAAGCTGGTAGATCCGGGGCAGACGTCCATCGAGATCGTGCACCTCCGCGACGATCTGTCGGATTTTCGGCCAATCCTGCTCCTCGATGCCCTGCAAGATGTCCCACTCGCTCTTTTCGGCATCGAGCTTCAGGAGATCGATACGCTCGATCTCCTGTTCGCGGATGACGTCGGAGAGTGTCCGCAGCTCCGCCTCGACGGTTTCGCCCTTGAACCGACGATCGAGAATGTCGTCGGCGAACTCCTCCAGCGCCTGGTCGCGATTGAGCAGGAACCGGCGCGCCGCGTCCAGGTCCAGAACCTCATCGGCATAGACTCCGGAGCTTGCGGACCAGAGCGGGTAGAAGGTGAACTGGGCCATTCCTCGCCGGTCCGAAAGGCCACAGCGGAACACTTCGGCTCGGGAGGCGTAGGGTCCCAGGTTCCGACTCAGCTTCCCGAAGTTGGAGGGGATTGGCTCGAATGCATAGACCCGGGCCTCCGGTGCCTCCTGGAGCACGAAGAGAGAAAACAGGCCGATGTTTGCCCCCACGTCGAAGACGATGTCGTCTTCGAGGAGGCTCACTCCATGCTGGAGGTAGACTCGATCCTGGAAGATCTGTTGAAACAGAAAATCCGTTTCATTCCGGTTCTGCTGCTCGATGGCGATGCCGTTCGGCAACATGCAAGAGCCGGCATCGTGGATCGGTGTGGGAGGGGCGGAGATCTCCTCTCTCACGAGCGGGGTCTCCTTACCAGGGCACAGGACGCCGCGCGACGCGAACAGACTGTAACGGTCGGTACCGAACAACGCTTCGTCCTGCTCGCTCACGACCCGGAATCCCTGTCGCTCCAAGAGGGTGGTGATCTCTGCCACGCGACCCTCGGTCGGTCCGCCCGGCTCGTCATGAACTTCCATGACCACCTGCTCGATGCGGCGCCACGCCTCGTCATCGATGCCGCGCAGCACGTCGAGCTCGGCCCGCTGCACGTCGATCTTCAGCAGGTCGACTCGCTCGACCCGCTCTTCGCGCAGGACGTCCGCCAGCCGGCGCACCCGCGCCGCCACGATCTCCGCAACGAGCTTCCCGTCGAGCACTTCCTCCATCTCGCCCCCGAAGCCGCCGGAGGCCGCCTCGTTCCAGGTGTTCTGCAGATGGCGCCGGGTGACTTCGAGCTCGTTGTCGCGGTCGGCGTAGGCGGCGAGGCCGGAGCGGGAGGAGAAGTGCGGATAGTAGGTGAACTCCACGGTCTCCTCCCGGTCGGAGAGGCCGAACGGGAAGAGGCGTACATCGGAACGGTAGAGCTCGACGTTGGCGCGCAGGGCATCGAACACGGGCGGGATCGGCTCGAAGGCGAAGACCCGCGCCCGCGGCGCCTCCTGGCGGACGAAGAGGGAGAACAGGCCGATGTTGGCCCCCACGTCGAAAACCGTCGCGTCCTCGCAGAGCTCGATGCCATGGCGCAGGTAGAGGCGGTCCTCGAAGATCTCCTGGAAGATGTAATCCGTTTCGGTGCGGTCGAGGGCGAAGACCGCCATCCCGTTGGGGAGCGCGTGGCGACCGCGGGCCTGGAGTTGCGCGGCCGGCGTGCCTCTAGGCACGACGTAGGCGGCCAGCCGCGGGTTCCCTGCCGGGTCCTCGCGGGCGAGCACCACGGCGGCCCGCACGCCCGGATGATCGGCCAGTGCGGCCTCGATCTCCCCCAGCTCGATGCGGTAGCCCCGCACCTTGACCTGGTGATCGCGCCGCCCCAGATATTCGATCCGGCCGTCTTCAAGGTGGCGCGCCAGGTCGCCGCTGCGATACAGGCGCTCACCCAATGATTCCGCAAAGGGATTGGGGACGAACTTCGCCGCGGTCTGGTCGGGGCGGCCGGCATAGCCCAGGGCGAGCCCGGCCCCTCCGATACAGATCTCGCCCGGCACGCCCACCGGCGTCCGCTGCAGGCCCTCGTCGAGCAGGTGGACCTGCACGTTGTGGAGCGGACGGCCGATGTTGGGCGCGATACCCGGCGCGATCCGCTCGACGGTCGTGTCGACGGTGCACTCGGTGGGGCCATACACATCGTAAAACGCGATCTTCTCCTGGCCCGCCAGGGTCTCCCAGAGCCCGCGGCCGATCGCCTCGCCACCGACCAGCACGATGTGCGGCCCTCCGGAGCCGGCCAGCAGGCCGGCTTCGAGCAGGAGCCCAAGCTGGGAGGGGGTGCAGTCGAGGACGCCGACCTGCTCGTGCCGCAGGAAGGTGAGCAGGGCTTCGCCGTCGCGCCGGACCTCCTCCGGGATCAGACAGAGGGCGTGCCCGGCGAGAAGCTGGACGATCTGTTTGATCGAGGCGTCGAAAACCAGGGGCGCATTGACGCTCACCCGCAGGGGGAAGGCGTCGCCATGATGAGAGTAGATCGCGCGGTCGAGCGCCGCCGCCAGGTTGACCACCGAGCGGTGGCGAATGACCGTCCCCTTGGGCCGGCCGGTCGAGCCCGAGGTGAAGATCCAGTACGCCGGCAGGTCGGGATCGCTCACCGCCAGAGGCGCCGCCGTCTCCCGGTCGATCGCCGCCGCTTCCGTGTCGATCTCCACCACGGTGACACCGGCCGGCACCCCAGGGCCGCGCAGGGTGCTGTGCGTCAGGACGACCAGGCCTCCGGTGGCGCTGGCCGCCAAGTCTTCGACCATGCGCTCCAGGCGCTGGCGAGGCTGGGCGGGATCGAGCGGCACGAAGGCCGCCCCGGCCTTCCAGGCGGCGAGCAGGGCCACGATCTGGTCTGCCGAACGCTCCAGGGCAATCCCCAGCAGGCCGCCGGGCCGGAGCCCGCGCCGGGCCAGGAAGCGTCCGACCTGGCTCGAACGCCGGTCGAGCTCGGCGAAGGTCAGGGAGCGGCCCGCGGCCAGCAGCGCGAGGGCCTCCGGCGTGCGCGCGGCCTGCTGCTCGAACCGGCGGTGGGCAGGAAGGGGCGAGAGCGCGCCGGTGTCCGTTCCGCTCCAACCGGCGAGCAGGAGGCGCTCTTCGTCACCCAGCAGATCGAGCTCGGCCACGGGGCGCCCGGGCTGCCGGACCATGCTGCGCAACACCGCCTCGAAACGGGCGGGCCAGCGTTCCGCCTCGGCGGCGGTCAGCAGGCCCGGCCTGGACAGGAGCTCCAGCCGCAGCCCGCGGTCGTCGCGCTGAATGGACAGGCGCAGATCGCCCGGCTCGAAACGCACGCGGCGCTCGGCGAGAGTGAAAGTCACCCCACCTCTCTCCACGGCGGCGGGAGTCTCCACGAAATCGAACAGCGCCGGCAAGGCCCCGCTGTCCTCGCCCAGATAGTCCTCCCACAGGAAGTACTCCTGGTGTCGATTCCCTTCCTCCACCGCGGCCTCGATCGAGCTCAGCAGCTCGGCGACCCCGAAGTCGGGCTGGACCGGGACCTGGACCGGCAGGTAGCGGGCGAACAGCCCCAGCGCCTGGGCGAGCTGATCGAAACGCCGCCCGTCGGCGAGGCACCCCACCGCGAGGTCCGGTACGTCGAGCAGCCGCGCGAGGAGGATCTTCCAGGCGGCCAGGAGGACCGTGGACACGGAGACGCCCTGGCTCTCCGCCAGAGCGCGGATCTCCCCGGCCAGCGCTGGATCGAGCCGGCGCCGCACCGCCAGGGGCTCGCTCCCCTCCTCCTCGTCCGCGGAGATCCGGGCCCAGTGGCCCACGGGATCGGGAGCCCGGCGTCTCTGGCGCCAGAGCTCCCGCCGCTCTTCAGCCCCCTCTTCTTCGAAGAGACTGTTCTGCCACTCCGAGAAGTCGACGTACTGGACGGCGCCGCCTTCCTCGT
Source organism: Thermoanaerobaculia bacterium (assembly GCA_035278895.1). Taxonomy (GTDB): domain Bacteria; phylum Acidobacteriota; class Thermoanaerobaculia; order Multivoradales; family UBA5704; genus DATARR01. The sequence continues at coordinate 6,535 of DATEIO010000066.1, forward strand.
CATCGTCCGGAGGCGCCCCCGAGAGAGCGGCGCCGTAACTCTCGGCGACCTCCCCCAGGAGATTGCACAGCGAACGGTCATCGGCGGCCGCCGCAGGGAGGGTCAAGGTCAGCACGTGCTCCCGCTCTCCCAACGGCAGCAGCGAGCAGCGCACGAGAGTCCCGCCTTCCTCCTCGCAAGGCAGGGCCCCCTCCTCACCCAGCAGCCGGTGCACGGTCTCCTCGCCGCCGGGCGAGAGCTCCCGGAAGGTGAGACGCGCCTCCCCCACCCTCTGGATCGGGAGGTCCATCCCCGACAGGCAGAGATAGGTCGTGCGCAGGATTTCGTGGCGTGCCACGACGCTTTCCAACGCCCGCTGCAACGCGCCGCGGCCGAGCTCCCCCGCAAGGCGGAAGACGGCCTGGGCGGTCCGGCCCGACGGCGCCTGGGGCAGTGTCCAGAGCCGTCGCTGCTGGGGCGAAAGCCGGAATCCCTCGATAAAAGCCTGGTCCATGATCCCCTCCGGCGGTGTGGCTCAGCAGTTCGCCCATTCGGTCTGATCGGCCATGCCCACGACGATCTTGCGCGCGCCGCTGAACGGCGCGCGGCCGTGGGCCGTGAGCATGTTGTCGAGCATCAGGACGTCTCCCTTCTGCCAGGGGAACGCGATCGTCTCTTCGCGATAGATCTGCCGCAGCGTCTCCATCACCTCGGGCTCGATCGGCGAGCCATCACCGTAGTACGTGTTGTTGGGCAGGTTCTCCATCGAGAACTCGGCCAGCACGGCCTCACGGATGTGCGGAGCGAGCGAATCGATGTGAAAGAACGTCAGGTGGTTGAACCAGGTGAGCTGGCCGTCGCGCGGGTGTTGTGCCAGCACGCGGCGGACCTGGCGGGTGCGCAGGCGCCGCCCCTCTTCCTTCCATTCGAAATCGATCTCGTGGGCGCGGCAGTAGGCCTCGACCGCGGCGGGATCCGAGGTCTGGAACGCCTCCTGCCAAGAGAGGCCCAACCCATCCCCGAAATTGCGGACGTACTGGTATCCCCGCTCGATGAAACGGTCACGGATCTCCGCCGGGATACGCGCCAGCACCTTGCGAGAATCGGCGATCGGCGTCTCTCCTCCCTGCTCCGCCGGGGTGACGCAGAAGAACAGGATCTTGGAAGGGAAGGTCAGGTTGTACGACTGCTCGTTGTGCAGGAAGATGGTCTCCGGCGGCGGATAGTCGGTCGAGGTGTAGATGTTTCCGGAGACGTTGCTGCGCGGTGAGGAGCGCTCGGTGTAGCGTAAGGAGGCGCCGAATGCGGCTTCGACAAAGGTTTCGAATTCGCCGACCGTGCTCAGGTTGAACCCGCGGAACAGGATCCCGCCGTGCTTGGCGAGCTCGTCAGCCACGTAGTCGCGCTGTCCCCGGATCCATTCGATCAGGTTGACCCCTTCGGCCGCCGGCTCGATGACGAGCGGCAGCCGGGTCTGCGGATCGAGGTAGCGGGTCTTGATCAGGGATTCGCTGGAAAAGCGGACGGCTTTGCGCGGCCGCGCGCTGAATTTGTTGAAGCCGGACTCTGCAAGGGTCATTGCGCTACCTCCTGAGGTTGTTCGGTTCTGATCACTTTTCTGCGCCGGATGCTCATCAGCTTGCCCGCCTGGTTGTCGTGCCAGGCCTGATCCTGGTGGACCCGCCGCTCTTTTTCCTCGTCCGACCAGACGCTCAAGCGGTCGACGCGCGTCTCCGGAGCCGCCACGACGTTCCGCAGCAGCGCCTCGTAGCGGCGGTTCATGAGCTCGATCGTCGACTCTTCGAAGAGCTCGGAGCTGAACGTCCAGGTCGCCTCGAGGCCCTCCGGGGTCTCCGACACCCAGACCGTGACGTCGAAGCGCACCGTCTCCTGCTCCAGCTCGACCGGGCGGAGGACCAGACCGGGGACCCGGATCCCCTCGAACGGCGCGTTGCGGACCCCGAAGGCCACGCGGAACAGGGAGGTCCCGTCGCCGTCCCCCCGCAGCTCCCCGGCCAATCGCTCGAGAGGGAAATCCTGGTGGGCCAGAGCCCCGAGAGAGACGTCCCGCACCCGTCGCAGCAGCTCGAGAAACCGCGGGTTGCCCGAGACGTCGACCCGCAGCGGGAGCATCTCCAGGAAGAGCCCGATCAGCCCTTCGGTCTCCACCCGCGAGCGGTTGGCCACCGCGGCCCCGACGAGGACGTCCTCCTGCCCCGTGGTGCGCTGGAGCAGGACGTCGAAGGCGGCCAGGAGGACCATGAACAGGGTCACTCCCTCCTGCCGGCTCAGGTCCGCCAGGGACCGGGACAGCTCTCGCGGCCACCGGAACGTCCGCCGCAGACCGCGGTAGGTTGGACGCGCGGGCCGCGGCCTGTCCGTCGGCAGGCGCAGACCCGGGGGGTTGCCGCCGAGCGCCCTGCGCCAGTAGGCCTCGTGCTCTTCCAGGATCTCACCCTGCAGCCAGCGCTGCTGCCAGAGGGCGAAGTCCGCGTACTGGATCGGAAGCTCGGGCAAGGGGCTCGGCCGGCCTTCGCCATAGGCCTCATAGATCGTGGAGAGCTCACCGACCAGAATGGCGATCGACCAGGCATCGCTCGCGATGTGGTGGAAGCTGAAGAAGAGGACGTGCTCTTCAGGGGCGGTCCGCAGCAACAGGGCGCGCAGCACCGGCGCGTGCTCCAGATTGAACGGGCGCTGCGCCTCGGCCGCGGCCTGCCGCTGCACCTCCCGCCGCTGCGCTTCCGGAGCGAGGAGGCTCAAGTCCACGACCGGAAGGGGCACCGCAACCGGCGGCTCGATCCTCTGGACCGGGCGGTTGTCGAGGATGGGGTAGGTGGTCCGCAGCACCTCGTGGCGGCGCACCACCTCGGCCAAGGCCCGCCGCAGGGAAAGGACGTCGAGCGGGCCGCTGAGCTCGAGGACCGACGTGTGGTTATAGAAAGGATTTTCCGGCTCGAGCTGAGACAGGAAATGGAGCCGTTGCTGCGCAAAGGAGAGCGGCAGCAGCTCCGGGCGGGGGGATCTGCCGAGAGGCGGAGCAGCCTCCCCGGCTCCGGCTTGTTGCGCCGCCTCCAGGAAGGACGCCACCCCACGCACGGTCGGCCTTTCGAACAGCGTGCGCATCGGCAGCTCGACCCCGAAGACGGTGCGCACGCGGGCGAGGACGCGCGCGGCGAGCAGCGAGTGGCCACCCAGCGCGAAGAAGCTCTCCTCCAGGCCGACCCTTTCGAGGCCCAGGAGGTCGGCCCAGATTGCGGCGAGCCGCTCCTCGGTCGACGTGGACGGCGCCAGGGGCTCTCCGGCCGCGTCCCGGGAGGGCACGGGGGCCGGCAGGGCGCGGCGGTCGATCTTGCCATTGGGAGTCAGCGGCAGCGCCTCCAGGACCCTGAAGACCGAAGGCACCATGGGTTCGGGCAGCCGCGCGCTCGCGAAGGAGCGCAGATCCGGAACGGCCGGAGGCTCTCCCGCGGGCACGATGTAGGCGACGAGCCGGACATCCCCCGTGCCCTCGTCACGCGCTACGGCCACGCTCTGCCGCACGCCGGGATGGGTGGCGAGCACGGCCTCGACCTCGCCGAGCTCGATGCGGTGTCCACGGATCTTGACCTGGTGGTCGACGCGGCCCAGAAACTCGAGCGGCTCCCCCGGTCTCCGCCGCCCCAGGTCGCCGGTGCGGTAGAGACGGGCTCCCGGCTCGCCGCTCCAGGCATCGGGCACGAAGCGGTCCGCGGTCAGACCGGGCCGTCCAAGATAGCCGCGTGTCACCCCTTCCCCACCGATGCAGATCTCGCCGGCCGCCCCGGCCGGCACCGGCTGGAGGGAGCGATCGAGCAGGAAGATCCGGGTGTTGGCCAGAGGCCGGCCGATGAGCACGGGCTCCCCGGGCACGTCCACCCGCTCGGTGGCCGACCAGACCGTGGTCTCGGTCGGGCCGTAGAGGTTGTGGATCGCCACCTCCGGCAAGGCCTCGCGCAGGCTCCGCGCCAGGTCGGCCGGCAGGGCTTCCCCCCCGAGGAGCAGAGCGCGCAACGAGCCGAGAGCGGACAGCGCTCCGGGCTCCGCGGCCAGCAGGCGTGCCAGCGAAGGCGTGCACTGCAGATGGGTGACGCCGTGCGCCGCGATCCGGGCCGGCAGACCCGCGGCGGCCCACCGCGGCTCGGTGTGCACGACCACGTGGAAGCCGCGCGCCAGGGTCCAGAGCAGCTCCAAAACCGAGATGTCGAACGAGATGCTGGTCACCGCGAGCCAGACTCCGGGCTCCTTTTCCAGCCGCGCATCCATGGCCGCGAAGAAATTGGCGACGTTGCGGTGCTCTATCATGACCCCCTTGGGGCGGCCGGTGGAGCCGGAGGTGTAGATCACATAAGCCAGGCTCGCGGACGGCACTGTTACGTCCGGGCGGCTCTCGCTCTCGGCCGCCAGGGCAGGGCCCTCCGCCGTGAGATCGATGACCCTCAGGCCACGCGGAGCCTCCGGCAGCACGGCCAAGGTGTCCGGCTCCGCCACGATCGCGGCAAGCCCGGCGTCCTCCACCATCAACGCCAGACGCTCCCGCGGATAGGCCGGATCGAGAGGCACGTAGGCCGCGCCCGCCTTGAGCACGCCGAGGAGCGCCACCACCATGTCTACGGAGCGCTCGACGCAGAGGCCGACGCGGTCGTCCGGGACGACGCCCAGGCGCCGCAGCCGGCGGGCGAGCTGGTTGGCCCGCCGGTCGAGAGCGGCGTAGCTCACCGTGGAGCCCGAGCCCGACACGGCCGGCGCGCCGGGTGTGCGGCCGGCCTGCGCCTCGATTTGCTGGTGCACGCAGAGCTCGCGCGGGAAGGGGACGTCCGTAGCGTTCCACGCCGCGAGCTCTTGCCGCTCGGCCGCCGAGAGGAGCGGCAGGTCGGCCACGGGGAGATCCGGCCTCTCCACGGCCGCCGCGAGCAGCACGCGGAGCTGGGAGACCCTGCGGTGGGCCGTGGCGGGATCAAAGAGGTCGGTGCTGTAGCGCAACTGGAGGCACAGGTGGCCGTCCAACTCGGCCGTGGCCAGCTCGAGATCGAGCTTGGCGGCCCTTGGCTCGAGCGGCAGCGATTCCACGGCGAGCTCCTGCAGATCGAGCCGGGCGCCTCCGGCTCCGAGCGCGAAGGCAGAGAGCGCCGGATCCGTGGGGCGATGGTGGACGAACAGCGCCTGAAGGGCCCCGCTTCGCAGCCGCCCGGCGACGAGCGGGAACGGGAGGTCCTGATGAGCCAGAGCCGCCGCTACGTTCCTGCGGACCTCGTGCACGGCCGCGGTCCAGGGCGCTCCCGGGTCGATGCGCACCGGGATCGCCACGGTCTGGACCAGATAGCCGACGAGATCGGAGGTACCGGAGAGGGTGCGACCGCCTGCCGGCACCCCGACCACCACCTCTTCGGCTCCCGAGATGCGGTGGAGCAGGGTCTGGAAGGCAGCGAGCAGGAAGGCGAACGGGGTGGCTCCGGCGGTCCGTGCCGCGGCTCCGACCTGCGCCGAGAGCCCGGGGCTCAGGTACCGGGTCACGGCCGCTCCGCCGGAGCCGAGAATCGCCGGACGCGGCCGGTCCGCCGCCAGCTCCAGGGGAGGAATCCCGCCGGCGAGCTGCGCGGACCAGAAGGACCATAGCTCCTCGCCTCGCGGGCCGGCGAGCAGCTCCCGCTGGCGCGCCACGAAAGTTCCATAGGCCGCCTTAAGCGCCGCCGGTTCCGGCAGCTCCCTTCCAAGAAGGGCCGCTCCATAGGCGTCGCGCAGGTCGCGCACCAGGATCTCCAAGGACCGGAAATCCACCGCGATGTGATGGAAGACCAGGAGGAGAACGGCCTCTTCCGGTCCCCGCGCCAAAAGGTGAACACGCACCAGAGGCCCCTGCTTGAGATCGAACGGCCGGTGCGCTCTGTCCGCGAGCCAGTCCTCGACCTCGACCGCGCTCCACGCCGTCGCGTCGATCCGCTCGAACGAGAGGCCGGCCTCTGGAGACCAGCGCTGGACCGGCTCGCCGTCCTGCTCGGAGAAGGTGGCGCAGAGGGCTGGATGCCGCGCCGTCAGGTGATGAAAGGCCTGCTCCAGGGCCGCGGCGTCGAGAGGGCCGAGGATCCTCGCTGCGGCCGCCACGTTGTACGCGGCACTCTGCGGGTCCATCCGATGCTCGATCCAGAGCCCCTGCTGTCCACCGCTCAAGGGCAGGATGTCCCCGGAAACGGGAGACGCCGGAGAGATCTCAGCGGCCACTGCCGGAGCCACGGCGACCCTCGCGGCGATCTGGCGCAGGTCGGCTCCGGCGAGCAGCGCGGTCCAGTCCAGGGCCGCGCCGAGTCTCTCTTCGAGAGCGGCGCTCAGCTCGGCGGCTCCCAGAGAGTCGAGCCCGAAACGGGTCAGCGGCGCGTCGTCCGGCAAGTCCCGGGGCGCGACCCGGAGCACCTGCGCGGCCTCGTGCCGCAGCCGCTCGATCAGCGGCAGATCCTCCGTCTGCAGAGGCTCGATCTCCGCCGGAACCGTGGCTGGCGCAGAGGCCGCCGCCTCGTCCAGCGCGCTCTGCGCGATCACCGGCAGCCGTCCCTCCAGGAGCTCGCTCCGGCAGGCCCGGCGCCGGACCTTCCCGCTCGACGTCTTGGGGAGACCCCCGGCCTGGATCAGCACCAGGGTGTGGACCTGCACGGCATGCGCCTCGGCCACGGCATGGCGCACGGCCGCGGCGATGGAATCCGGGCTCGCCGCGGACTCACGGCGGCGGTCCACCTCGGAGACCACCGCCAGTCTCTCCCCGTCCTGGGCCCCGAGAGAAAACGCTGCGGCGCCTCCGGGGCGGAGATCCGGATGCGCCGCCTCCACCGTGGCCTCGAGATCCTGGGGATAGTGGTTGCGGCCGTAGAGGATGATCAGGTCTTTGAGCCGGCCGGTGATGTAGAGCTCGCCATCGCGCGAGAACCCCAGATCGCCCGTGCGCAGGAACGGCCCCTCGTCCGAGCCGGCCAGCCGGGCCGCGAAATCGCGTTCAGAGACCTCCGGGTTGCGCCAGTAGCCGCGGGTCACATGCCGGCCGGCCACCCAGATCTCCCCCACCCCGCCCGGCGGGCAGGGAGAGAGCGTCTCGGGGTCGACTACCAGAGCCTGTCCATCCATCCAGGGCCGGCCGCACCCGACCAAGCAGCGGGCATGGCTC
>DATEIO010000067.1:0-7836 GCA_035278895.1 Thermoanaerobaculia bacterium
AGGTTCGTGGGATCGTCGCCCGGATCGTACCCCTCGCGGATGCCGGTCGGGGTGCTGTAGTCCCAGGTGCGCAGGCGGCCGATGGCCTCGGAGACCCGCGGGTTGGCGGCCAGGCCGGCCAGGAGGCCCGGGGCGCCGGGCGCGCTCGCGCGGTCGAAGGCGGCCAGCAGGTACGGCGTCAGCACCTCGGCGTCCAGCATCTGGTTGTTGGCCTGGAAGCGCTCGAAATCCTCTTTGGAGAAGCTGCCGTCCCGCTCCAGCTCGGCTTCGAGCAGGCGCTCGATGCGGCCGATGCGGAAGCCGCCGTCATAGCCGGGGCCCAGGTAGTAGATCCCCTTGCCTCCGCGCCGCACCTGATTCAGGGGGTTGTTGTCCACGCTCGTGCCGACCGGATCGTTGTTGGCGTTGGCAATCCAGCCGCGCTCGGGGTTGACCACCTGGGGCATCTCGCGGAACGGCAGGATCTCGTAGGGGAGCGCCTGCCCGGGATCCCGGTTGCTGGGCCTCGCGGGGGCGGGGAGCCACTCGTTCTTCAGGGTGTGCGTGCCGTCCCGGATGAAGAAGGGGGGCGCGCCGTCGGGCCTGCGCAGGCGCTGGAGGTCTTCCCGCAGCGGCATCTCGGCGCTCGTGAAGTAGGCGATATTTCCGGCGACGTCCGCGTAGGCCCAGTTTTGGGAGCCCACGTCGAAGTACTTCAGGCCGTCGCGGAAGTCGGTGAGGTTGCCCGCCCGGTTCCAGATCCGGAAGGCGTCGAGCTCGCGGGTGGGGCCCCAGCCCGTGTACTGCACGGAGAGCGCCAACGGGTTGGCCGGGTCGGAGACGTCCACGGCCACGATCGGGCCGTTGTTGCGCCGCGGCACGATCAGGGTGACCCCTCCTTCGAGCGGCCCGACGCCCGCGTTGACGAGATTGTCAGCCGTGCCGTCCTCGGGCTGGTTCACGAAGAAGGTCTGGGGGATGACGACGATCCGCTCCTTGTTGCCGTCGAAGACCGTGAACTCGGGGAGACCGGTGGACGAATTGAGGACCAGCCGCTCCTGGTAGACGTCGGTCACGTCCATGGGGTTGGTGGTCGCGCCCCAGCAGATCTTCGGGTTGCAGCCGAGGACGATCCCGGGGATTCCGGGGAAGGTGACGCCGAAGGCGTTCAGGGCCTGGCGCTCGCCTCCCGACACGCGGAGCTGGGCCTCGTAGAAGATGCTGGGAGTGGAGAGCCCCAGGTGCGGATCGTTCGCGAGAAGCGGGCGGCCGGTCGCGGTCACGTCACCGCTCGCCACCCACCAGTTGCTCCCCTGTGGGCTCTCCCGGCGCTCGAAGGCTTCGCGCAGGAGGGGGACCTTTTCGGCCTTCTCGCGGAACGAACGGGCGAGGCCGACAGTGCGAGGGGAGAGGTATGAGGCCTTGCCGGCGCTCGCCGCCCCGGTGCCGGGCAGGAAGCCTGGGATGGAGACCGTGGGATCGAAAGGCGCGCTCCGGTAGAGGTCCTGAAAGAACAGCGCCTCCCCGTTGAAGCCCGCGACCGAGCCCACCGTCTGGAAGGCGAGAAGGGCCGTGGTCAGGTCGATGTCGCCCAGGTCGAAGGAGAGATTGAAGGCGAGCCCCTTGGCAATCACGATGCTGTCGGCCGGCTCCCACGGCCGGATGCTGGCCCGCGAGAGCTCCAGGGCTCCGTATTCGGGCGGCAGAGGGTTGGCCGGATTCTGGATGTAGCTGTTGACCCCCCGGGCATAGGCCGTGAGCCAGACCCGGGTGGAGGACGAGAGCACGGGGAGCGACGCCACGGCCGCGCGGCGCAGCCCCAGGGTGCGGAGCTGGACGTCCTGCTCCAGGGCGGCCGTGCCCACGAGCTCGCCCAGCGTGCCGCTGAAGGTGCGGCGGAGCAGGTCCATCTGGAAGAACCGGTCGCGGGCGTGCGAGTACCCGAGAGCGAACAGGGCGTCCCGGTCGTTCGCCGCGAAGATGTGGGGGATGTCATGGCCGTCCCGCCGGATGCGGACCGGCCGCAGGAGCCCGTCGACGGCAAGCTCGTCGAAGGCTCCGGAGGGGGGTGGCGCTGCGTGGGATGGGGAAGGAAGGATCAGGAAGACTGCGAGAACGGAGAGGACTGCAGGAAAGAATCTCCTCATGACGCCTCCTTTCAAGGAGACTTCAGTTTATCTCGAAGAGGCTGGGGAGGAGTGCCGAAGCAAGCAGGGCGGCCACATCGGGCCGCCCCTACAGATCCAGACAGCGGTGAAGGGGTACAGGACGGTGCGATAAAAGGCTTCTCAGGCCGTCTTGTCCTGCACCGTCGCGTCGGGCGCGTTCTTCTTGACCGACTCGATGCCCTTGTCGGCCGCGGCCTGGGAGGAGTACATCTCGCTCTGGCCGATCGTCTGGCCATTCGACGCCTTGAGGACGAAGTAGGCCTGGCCGTTCGACGAGGTCTTGCGCTCGTAGCGCGAATCGATCTGCGAATTCTTGCGGACCGATTCGATCCCGGCGAGGGCGCGCCGCTTCTCGCCGTAGCGCTCGCTCGCCAGGATCACCTGCCCGTTGCCCGCCTTCAAACGGAAAATGAACTGCCCATCGGACGCCTTCTCCAGCTCGAACTTCCCCGCCATCTGAAGCCTCCTTTCGAGCCTCCGGACGATCGCCGAAACTCTGCCGCCGGTAGGATGTCTGCCTCCATCCTATCCTAGGCTGCCGCCTCGTAGCGCATCACGATCTCTCCGTTCTCCGCGTCCACGATCGCCTTGCCGCCGTTTTCAAGCTGGCCGAAGAGGAGCTCGTCGGTCAGCGGGCGCTTGACCTGGTCTTCGAGCACACGGCCCAGGGGACGGGCGCCGAAGGCGGGATCGAAACCTTTTTCGGCCAGGACCTTGCGCGCAGGATCGGTGGCCTCGATCGCCACCTTCTTTTCGGCGAGCTGGGCCCCGAGCTGGTGCAGGAACTTGTCGACGATCCGCTCCATCACCTCCGGAGAGAGAGGATTGAAGCGGAGCCGGGCATCCAGGCGGTTCCGGAACTCCGGGCTGAAGAGCCGCTCGACCGCGCGGTCGGCCTCGGTCTCCTTGGGGTTTTTCGGGGTGACGGTCTCGCCGGTCTCGAAAAAGCCCATGGAGCGCTGGGCCATCTCCCGGGCGCCCACGTTCGACGTCATCAGCATGATGACGTGCCGGAAATCCGTGGGCTTGCCGTTGGTGTCGGTCAGCGTTCCGTGGTCCATCACCTGGAGGAGGATGTTGAAGACGTCCTCGTGCGCCTTCTCGATCTCGTCCAGGAGCAGGACCGCGTGCGGGTTCTTGGCCACGGCCTCGGTCAGGAGGCCGCCGCGGTCGTAGCCCACGTAGCCCGGAGGGGCGCCCACGAGCCGGGAGACGGTGTGGCGCTCCATGTACTCGCTCATGTCGAAGCGCAGGAAAGAGATGCCCAGCACCTCGGCGAGCTGCTTGGCCACCTCGGTCTTGCCCACGCCCGTGGGACCCGTCAGGAGGAAGCAGCCGACCGGCTTCTGCGGCTCGCGCAGGCCCGCCCGGGAGACCTTGATCGCCGAGACCAAGCGCTCGATCGGCTCGTCCTGCCCGAAGACCTGGGCCTTGAGCTCGGTTTCGAGCCGCCGGAGCTGCTCTCTGTCATCCCCCTGGACCCGGCGGGCCGGGATCTGGGCCATGATGGCGAGCACCTCTTCGAGATCCTGGACCGCCACCTCCGTGGCGCCGCGGAGGGCCACGGCCGCGCCCGCCTCGTCCAGGAGGTCGATCGCCTTGTCCGGCAGCCGCCGGTCGCGCAGGTAGCGGTCCGCGAGCGTGGCGGCGGTCTCCACGGCCTCGTCGCCGTAGGTCACGCCGTGGTGCTTCTCGTAGCGCTCCTTCAAGCCGAGGAAGATCTTCACCGTCTCCTCGACCGAGGGCTCGTTGACCTCCACCTTCTGGAAGCGCCGGGCGAGCGCCTGGTCGCTCTGGAAGGTCTGGCGGAACTCCTCCCACGTGGTGGCGCCGATGCAGCGCAGCGTCCCGTCCTGGAGGGCGGGCTTCAGGAGGTTCGAGGCGTCCATGGTGCCGCGGCCGGCGCTCCCGGCGCCCACGATAGTGTGGATCTCGTCCACGAAGAGGATCGGCTTCTCCTGGGCGGCGAGAGCGTGGAGCACTGCTTTCAGGCGGTTCTCGAAATCGCCCCGGTAGCGCGTGCCGGCGACCAGGGCGCCCAAATCCAGCCGGTAGACGCGGGTTTCCTTGAACGGCTCGGGCACCTCGCCCCGGGCGATCCGGTAGGCGAGGCCTTCGACGAGCGCGGTCTTGCCCACGCCCGGGTCGCCCACGTAGATCGGGTTGTTCTTCCGCCGCCGCTGGAGGATGTGGAGCGTGCGCTGGATCTCCTTCTCGCGGCCGATCAGCGGGTCGATGCCGCCGCGCTGGGCGAGGAGGGTCAGGTCCTGGGTGAACGCCTTCAGCGCGTCGGCCGGGGCTCCGGACCGGTCGCGGCCCGGCATCATCTCGTCCTCGTCGTCCTCGTCCCCCTCGCCAGCCGGCTGGCCGTCCTCGAAATAGGGAGGCTGCTCCCGCCGGGACACGCCGTGGGCGAGATAGCTCACCACGTCCAGGCGGTCGACCCCCTGGCCCTCCAGCACGTCGATGGCATAGGAGTCGGGCTCGTCGAACAGGGCGACGAGGACGTCCGAGCCGTGGATCTCTTCCTTGCCGCTGCTCTCCACGCGGGCCGCGGCCATGCCGAGGACGCGCTGGACGCCCAGGGTGAGGCGCGGCTCCCGGCCGTCGTCCTCGTAGCTCTCCATCTCTTCTTCCAGGTATTCGGAGAGCTCCTCGCGCACCTTGCGGAGGTTGGCGCCGGCGTGCTCGAGCACCTTGCCGGTCTCCTCGTCGAACGTCAGGGCGTAGAGAAGGTGCTCCAGCCCCGCGTATTCATGACCCAGCCGTCCAGCCTCGGACACGGCCACGGTCAGGGAAATCTGCAGATCCTGTGAAATCTTCATTCTTCGTCCTCGGCCTGTTCAGGCTCGGTCGTGAGCTTGAGCGGCATGCCGTTCGCCCGCGCCTCGTCGGTCACCTCGGCGACCTTGGTCTCGGCCACCTCCCGGGAGTAGATCCCCGCCACGCCCACGCCCTTCTGATGGACCTGGAGCATGATGTGGGTCGCCTCGGCGGGGGGTTTGTAGAAGTGCCGGATCAGGACGTCCACCACGTACTCCATGGTGGTGTAGTCGTCGTTGTGGAGCAGCACCTTCCACTTGCGCGGGCGCCGGGTCTTCTTGCGCTCCTCGACCGCGAATTCCTCGTCGCGGTCCATGTCGAAATCGAATGGATTCATACGCGTCTGTCAAAAGGGGGCAGCTCCCCCGGTATCCCTCCACTCCCTACCATACCGGAGAATTCCGGGCGAGGACACCGGTCCCTGGCTTTGTAGAACGTGCCGGGGCGGAAGTGTGTTCCCCGGAAAAGAAAAGGCGGGGCGGCCGGAGCCACCCCGCCTCGATGCTGCGGCGCTTGAGCTCAGTGCCCCTGAATCCACTCCAGGATCGGCTGCCAGACGAGCGCCTGGGCGTCGTTGGCCAGGAACAGGTCGGCGTGGCCGTAGTCGTTGAGCCGCGCCGTGCCCTTGCTCACCACGAGGGTCTGGACGTCCGTGCTGCCCAGGAGGCTCGTGGTGTAGATGCCAAACTCGCCAAAGCCGCCGCCCGCGCCCACGTAGAAGACCGGGACGGTGATCTCCGCCAGGTGGTCGTCGAACGGCACGTCGGTCGCCTCACAGGTCGCCGCGTCCGCGTCCGCCAGCTCCTGGTAGGGCTGGAAGGGCGAGGCCGCCACCTCGAAGTCGAAGAGGGCCCGCTCGTTCGAGTAGAGGAGGCCGGTGGGAGTGAAGCTCTCGTCGAAGCTGCCGCCGGTGAAGTGGTAGACCGGCGCGGGCTCCGCACCGCCGAGCAGGGCGAAGGTCGCCGCCCCCACCACGAGGCCCGTCGTGCGGCCCGGGCCCGCGATGGCCCCTTGGCCGATCGCCGAGATCGTGATGCCGATGTTGTTCGCGAAAGTGCCGCCGGCGAGGATCCCCTCCGTCGCCTGCTGGCGAGCGCAGGCGAGGCTCTTGAGCTGCGCCACGTCCGTCTTCAGATAGATGTCCACCGGGATGAAGCCCTTGACCTGGCGCAGGCCCGGGGGAAGCTGGGTCTCACTGTTCAGGTAGGCGTAGCTGATCTGGCCGCCGCGGCTCCAACCGAGGAGGTCGAGCTTGCCGAATCCGCTGCCCGTAAGCGCCCGGGTGACGCGGGCCACGCCCAGCGCGACGCCCAGATCCCGCGCGTCCTGCTCGATCCCCCAGCCCTGCATGAACGAGGTGTCGGCCTCGGTCGCCGGTACGAAGGTCCAGCGGAAGTCGATGCCCCACACGTCCACGCCGTTCTGGGCGAGGAACACGGGGAGAGCCTGGCTATCGGGAAGCGCATCGGACTGGGCCGCCGTCAGGAACGCGGCCCGGAAGTTCCAGATGTCGCCATGGACGAGGAACACGGCCTTCGAGCTGCGGGCCGGAACGTTGGGAGCGGTCTCCTTGACCACCCGGTGAACGCCGATCTCGTCATACGGGCCCGTACCCACGCGGACCTTGAAGAAGTACTCGGCCACCCCGGGCACGATCTCCCGCCGCTCGACGGCGGAGAAGGCGTTTTCGGTGCCTCCGATGAGGGAAGCCTGGGGAGCCTGGGCAGCGGAGACGGCCGGAAGGGCGAGAGCGCCCGTGAGGAGCAGAAGGGCAGTGTGCTTCTTGAAACCGTTCATTGAAGGGGATCTCCTGGAAGTTTGTTGCTTCTATGCAACCGCCTCGATGAACGAAGGGAAGCGACAGATCCCCTCACCTCTGTCCCCATAGGCTGGAGCACCCTCCGCAGGAGGGTGCAGGCGCCTCCACCGACCACCAAGAATGAGGCCCTACTGCACCTGCTCCTTCGTCTTCAAGAGCTTCAGATCCGGCCACTCCTCGCCCGTCGTTTTCAAGTGCCAGGCGTTTCGCGCCAGGAACACGGGAGAGCCGTTGTGGTCCTCGGCCATGGCGCCGTGGTTGGCGCTGGTGAAGCGCTTCAGGAGCTGGTGGTCGTTCGTGTCCACCCAGCGGGCCGTGTAGAGGCTCGTCCCCTCGAAGTGAACGGGGATGTTGTACTCGGTCCGGATGCGGTCCGCGAGCACGTCGAACTGGAGCGCGCCCGCGACCCCCACGATCCACTCGTTGCCGATCGCCGGCCGGAAGATCTGCGCCGCACCCTCCTCGGCGAGTTGGAGGAGGGCCCGGCCGAGGTGCTTGGCCCGCATGGGGTCCTCGGGGCGGACTTTCTTCAAGAGCTCCGGCGCGAAGCTCGGGATGCCCGTGAAGCGCAGCTCCTCCCCCTCGGTCAGCGCGTCTCCGATCCGCAGGTTTCCGTGGTTCGGAATCCCCAGGATGTCCCCGGCGTACGCCTCTTCGGCGAGCTCCCGTTCCCGCGCCATGAAGAGCACGGGGTTGTGGATGCCCAGCGTCTTGCCGGAGCGGACGTGGAGCATCTTCATCCCCCGCTCGAAGCGGCCCGAGCAGAGGCGGACGAAGGCGATGCGGTCCCGGTGCTTGGGGTCCATGTTCGCCTGGATCTTGAACACGAAGCCCGAAACCTTCTCCTCGTTGGGATCGACGAGCCGCGTGACCGCGGGCTGCGGCCGGGGCGGCGGCGCGATCTGCCCCAGGCCCTCCAGCAGCTCGCGGACGCCGAAATTGTTCAACGCGCTCCCGAAGAAGACGGGCGTCAGGTGACCCTCGCGGTAGGACTCCAGGTCGAAGGCGGGGCAGAGGCCGCGGGCCATCTCCACCTCCTCGCGGAGC
>DATEIO010000068.1:0-12629 GCA_035278895.1 Thermoanaerobaculia bacterium
GACAAGATCGTGGTGCGCCGGGCGCGCAAGATCGAGCGCTTCCTCTCGCAGCCGTTCTACGTGGCCGAGCAGTTCACGGGCTTCCCCGGCAACTACACCTCGCGCGAGGACACCATCCGCTCCTTCGACGAGCTGTGCGACGGCAAGTGGGACCACCTCCCGGACCAGGCGTTCATGTACGTCGGGGCGATCGAGGAGGCGGAGGCCAAGGCCAAGAAGCTGGCGGAAGGCTGATCGCGAGGCGGACGCCATGGCGAGGAACGACACCTTCCACTGCAGCGTGATCACCCCCGAGCGGGCGGTGCTCGAGACCGACGCGACCTTCGTGGCCTTCCCGGCCCACGACGGCGAGGTCGGCATCCTCGCCCACCGTGCGCCGCTTCTCTACAAGATGGGGACCGGCGAGCTCCGGGTCCAGGCCTCCGAGGGGAACCACCGTCTGTTCGTGGACGGCGGCTTCGCCCAGATGGTGGACAACCGCCTGACCATCCTGACCGAGCAGGCGCGGCCCGTCGAGGAGATCGACCGGGCCGCGGCCGAGCGGGCTCTGGTCGAGGCCCGGTCGATGCCGGCCGTGACCGACGCCGAGTTCGCCGCCCGCCAGCGGGCGCTCCAGCGGGCCGAGGTCCAGATCCGGCTCGCGAGCTGATCCCCAGGGCGGCCGGGCCATGCCGTCCGAATACGACCCCCTCTTCACTCCCCGGACCGGCGCCGATGATCTCGAGCCGGTCCGGGACCGTTTTCGGGCCGCCAGCCGGCCCTTCCTGCGCTCCCCCTGGTCCTGGTTCGCCTGGGCCGTGCTCCTGCCGGCCGCAGCCCTGGCCACTCCCACCGTGTTCCGGGCGTTCGGTCCCGCGGGCGTTCTCTTCGCCTGGTCGGCCGCGATCCTTCTGGGTGGCGCGGTCGAGATCGCGGCGATCCGCCGCTCCGGGCGAGGGCTCGGAGGGAGCACGCCGCTCGCCGCCTGGGTGCTGCGGGTCCAGGGCAATCTCTCCCTCGTCGCGCTGATCCTCTCGGCTCTTCTTGTGTGGGAAGACGCGGCCTGGGCCCTCCCGGGGCTCTGGCTCCTCCTCCTCGGGCACTCGTTCTACGTGCTCGGGGGCCTGGCCTTCGATCCGTTCCGCACGTGCGGCGTGATCTTCCAGCTGGGGGGAGTGGCGGCGCTCTGGCCGGGGGGGTATTCGCTGCTGGTGTTTGCCTTGACGGTCGCGGCGGGCAGCGCTTGGGTAGGGGTGGGGGTCTGGCGGGAGCGGGGTCAGGCCATGTCGCCCGGATAGGTCGCGGAGCCGCTCAGGAGATCCGAGAGCGAGCGGCCGCCCTGGGCGAAGAGGAGCGGGAGGCCCAGGGTCGCGGTCGTCATGACGCCCCCCAGCCAGCGGCGGGCCGTCTGGTCGAAGGTCAGCGGCTCGCCGTCCTGATTGCGCGAGGTCAGGTTCGCCCAGACCATGCCCAGCGTGTGTCCCCAGAAGGCCAGGGGGACGACGGTATAGAGGAACGAGAAGGAGAGGAGGAAGGCGAGCACGGCGGGCCAGTCGGAGAGGGCCGGCCGGATGCCCATCAGGTAGGTCCCTCCGAGAACGACCACGGCCATCGCCGCGTGCACCAGGAGATCGGCAGCCCCGGCGGCGAAGCGGCGCCCCACACCCGCCGAGCCTTCGACGGCCTCGGCTTCCTCTTCCTCCTCGACGTCCGGAGGCGGAGGAGCGGGAGCGGGCCGCGGGGGGGGCGGCTCGGCGGCGAAAGGCGCCGGCTTTGGCGCGCGCTTGCGCTCAGCGGCTCCGGAGCGCTTGGGCTCCGGGCCGCTCAAGGGAAGGTCGAACAGCAGCTGCTCGTCGCTCTCTTCGTCCGGTCGTCGCATCAGCGGTAAGGCAGGTATTTCACGTAAATCCGGTAGAGCAGGTCCTTCTGGCGCTGCTCGTACGTCTGGGCGAACAGCAGGTGCCGGCGCAGGAGAGGATCGTCCGGGCGGAGGTTCAACGCCTCCTGGAACTTCTCGGCCGCCTTCGGGGCGTCGGCCCGCTGCAGGTCGCGCACACCCAGATTGTAATAGCAGTCGACGATCAGTTGGTCGATGTCGCGGTCGCCGGGATTCTCTTCCCGCATCCGCCAGAGCTTGGGGAGGATGAACTCCCACTCGTGCTGCCGGAAGAGGTCGATCTCCTGGGCGATCGGGGCGAGCTTGCGCCGGGTGTCCTCCAGGAGGCTGGCGTCGGCGCCCTCCAGGCGGCCGAGGGCCGCGGCCTGCTCGAGCCGGGTCAGGGCCTTCAGATAGCTGCGCTCCCCGTAGGCGGTGCGGGCCGCGTCGAGGAGCGCCTGGCGCCGCTGGGCGGCCTCGGGGGTCGCGGGGACCGCCGGAGCCTCGGGAGCCGCCGCCGGAGCAGCGCCCGGGACAGCAGTGGCCGGAGCCGGGGCTCCCTCCCACTCCACGATCAGCTTCTGGGCCCGCGCGTGGTTGGGATCGCCCTCCGGGATCAGCTTGAGCTGCTTGACGGCCAAGTCCGTCTTGCCGGCCTTGTGGAGCCTCTCCGCCCGGGCGATGGGATCGGAGCCCGGCAGCGGGGCAGTCGAGGTGGCCTCCTCGGCCGTCCCGGAGTTGGGGAACACGCTGTCGCGGTTCAGGAAGAACCACGCGCCTGCGGCCAGGGCAAGCAGCAGCACGGCTCCCCCCACGATCAGGAAGAGGCGCCGCGCGCGGCCCTCCCCTCCGGACTTGGCTGCGGGAGCCTTGGCCGCCGTGCGGCGCTCCGCGGTCTTCTGGCCCCCGGGGGGCTCCGGGGGGACCAGGATCTCCTCCCGGAGACTCCCGCCGTCGTCCAGGTCGCCCGGGAGGGGCAGGTTGGGAGCGATTGCCGGCAGCTCGCGCAGGTTGCCGGGCCGCGGAGTGGGCACGTTGCCGGAATCGATCTGCTGCAGGTACTCCCGGGCCGCGAAGTGGCCGGGCTGCAGCTCGAGCACCCGCTGGAACGCGCGCTGCGCCGACACGGCGTCGCCGGTCTCCAGGCGCGCCAGGCCGTCGTGGAAGACCTCTTCCACCTGGCGCTCGTTCTCGGCCTTCTGCCTGCGGGCGACCTCAATGCGGCGGGCCGCCTCCTGGTGGTCGATGTCGATCAGGAAGATGCGCGACCAGGCGTCGATGGCGCCTTGCGGGTCCCCCTTGTCGAGGGCGGCCTGCCCTTCGTCCAGGAGCTCCCGGATCCGGCGCTCGCTCTCCGAATCCCCGCTGCCTCCAAAAGCCAGGGTGGCCGCCGGCATGGCGGTGGCCGGGAACGGAGCCGGAATCTGGACCGGCGCCGGGGCTGGAGCCGGTGCCGGGGCCGGCGCCGCGGCCGGAGCGCGGCCGAGCCGCTCCAGCTCCGCGATCTCCGGGTGCGAGGGATCGAGGGACTTCGCCTTGTCGAGCAGCCGGGCGACCTCCGCGGCGTTGCCCGTCTGCAGGGCCTGGCGCGCCGAGGTCAGGAACTTCATGAGGTAGGGCTCGGCCTCCATCCGCTCCTGGGCCGTCGTCACGATCCTCTGGAGCTCGGGGTCGGCGGTCACCGCGGGGCGGTTCTGCGCCGCCGCCGTCAGGAGCTCCTGGAACCGGCGCTGGTCCAGGAGGGACTGGAATTCGTCGCGCAGGCCGCCTCCCGGCGGCGCCGCCTCCAGAACGGGCAGATCCGGAAGGTCGAGGCCCAACCCGTCCAGGCTGCCGAACGGATCGTCCGGCTCCGGAGGGGCGGTGGCGGCGCCTCCTGCTGCCAGGAGGTCGTCCACGCGCACCGGGCCGGCGCTCGCTTTGAGCCTCTCCTGCAACACCCGGGCGGGCTCGAACTGGGGGTCCATGCGCAGGACGAAATCGCACCCCAGGAGCGCTTCCTGGCGGCTGCCCTCGCCTGCGAGTTGCAGCGTCTGTTCGAACGTCCCGAGAATACGCTGCCGTACTTCGGGCGAAAGAGAGGGGTTCCCTGAATAGGTCATCGCAGCAGGCGGATTATGCGTCGGTTTGAAACCGCGCGTATCCTAACAGAGAGTCTAGCCCTCGCGCTATAGTCTCGCGGCGTGCTGCCGCTCGAGTGTGTCCCCAACGTGAGCGAAGGGCGCCGCCCGGAGGTGGTGGCGCGGCTCGCTTCCGCGGCCTCCTCCGCCCCGGGGGTGCGCCTCCTGGACGTCTCTTCCGACCCCGACCACAACCGCACGGTGCTGACCCTCGCGGGCACGCCGGACGGCCTCCATGCCTCGCTCCTGGCCCTCTACGAAGCGGCTCTCGCGGAGATCGACCTCACCTGCCACGAGGGGGTCCACCCCCGGGTGGGAGCGGTGGACGTCGTCCCCTTCGTCCCCCTGGGGGACACGCCCATGGAGGCGGCCATCGCCGCGGCCGAGCGGCTCGCTCCCGAGGTCGCCCGCCGGTTCGGCCTTCCGGTCTATCTCTATGAGCGGGCGGCGCGCCGGCCGGAGCGCCGGGCCCTGGCCGACGTCCGGCGCGGCGGCTTCGAGGGGTTCTCCGCGAAGATCGCCGATCCGGCCTGGGCGCCGGACTACGGCGCTCCCCGGGTCCACCCCACGGCCGGGGTGACGGTGATCGGCGCGCGCTTTTTCCTGATCGCCTTCAACGCGGTGCTGGAGACGGCGGACGTGGCCGTCGCCCGGGCAATCGCCCGGAAGGTGCGGGAGTCGGGAGGGGGGCTCCCGGCGGTGCGCGCCCTGGGGGTCTACCTGAAGAGCCGGGGCCGGGCGCAGGTCAGCATGAACCTGGTGGACTACCGGCAGACGCCGGTCTTGACCGCCCTCGACCGCGTCCGCCGCGAGGCCGAGGCCCTGGGCACCCGCGTGCTCGAAACCGAGGTGATCGGCCTCGTTCCCGAGGAGGCGGCGCTCGGGGTGGTTCGGGACGCCCTGCTTCTCCCCGGCTTCTCTTCCAGGACGTTGATCGAAGGCCGCCTGCGTCAGGCCTGAAGCGCCTCGATCAGCCGGTGGGGCATGCCCTCGAACGAGCCGGAGGACATGGTCACGAGGACGCTCCCCTCCCGGGCTTCCGCGAGCGCCATCTCGAGGACCTGGGCGGTGTCCGCGCACACGGTGGCCGGAGTGCCGGCGGCCGTGACCTCCTCGGCCAGGGCGGCGAAATCGAGACGTTCCTCCGGGGCGAGCCGGCCGCTGTGGAAGATCGGGGCGAAGAGCACCCGGTCGGCGTGACCGAAGGCTTCGCGGTAGGGCTCGAAGAAGAAACGCCGGCCGGCGGTCAGGCTCCGCGGCTCGAAGAGGGTCACGAGGCGCTGCCCGGGGTAGCGCTGGCGCAGGGCGATCAGGGTCTTTTCGACCGCCGTGGGATGGTGGGCGAAGTCGTCGACCACCGTCACTCCGCGGGCGGTCCCCAGCTCCTCCAGACGCCGCTTGACGCCGTGGAAACGGCCGAAGGCCTCCGCCACCCGGTCCGCGGGAATCCCGTCGCGGCGGGCCGCGGCCCAGACCGCCAGGGCGTTGGCGACGTTGTGGGGGCCGGCGAGCGGCAGGGTGACCTCGACGAGACCGGCCTCCGGATCCCGCACCCGGAAGCGGCTGGCCTCGGGCAGGGCCTCGATGTCGCCTTCCGGACGGACCTCGTTGCCCTCCTCCAGGCCGTAGAAGACCACGCGGCAGCGGGCGTTCGCCGCAAGCTCGCGCACCTTCTCCGTATCGCCGCAGGCCACGAGCAGGCCGCTTTCGGGGAGGAGCCGGATCAGCTTCTCGTAAGCCTCCCAGAGCGCCTCGGGCGAGGGATAGAGGTCCGCATGATCGTACTCGGCGCTCGTCAGGATCAGGGTCTCGGGCTGATAGTGCAGGAACTTGGCCCCGCGGTCGAAGTAGGCCGCGTTGTATTCGTCCCCCTCGATGACGAAGCGGTCGCCTTCGCCTTCCCGGAAGCTCGTGGGGAGGTCCTTGGGCGCGCCGCCGATCAGGAAGCCGGGATCCTGCCCGCACGCAGTGTAGATCCAGGCCGCCATGGCGGTCGTGGTGGTCTTGCCGTGCGTGCCCGCCACCACCAGGGGGCGGTGCCCGGAGAGGAAGAAGCGAGCGAGGGCCTGGGGCATCGAGAGCATCGGCAGCCCCAGCCGCTCGGTCTCGACGGCCTCCGGGTTGTTGCGGTGGATCGCGTTGCCCACGATCACGAGGTCCGGGGGCGGGGAGAGGTGCGCGGCGTCGAACCCTACGTGGGGCGCAATGCCGGCGCGCGCGAGAAGCGTGCTCATGGGGGGATAGAGGGGACCGTCCGTCCCCCGGACGCGGTGGCCCTGCTCTTGCAGAAGGCAGGCGAGCGGAGCCATCCCCGTCCCCCCGATCGCCATGCAGTAGATGTCGAGCTTTGAAGATGTCACTGGTAAGGCTTTCTCGTTTTCGGGCGGGGAGTGTAGCATTCTAAAGAGTCGATCTACCGTTGGAGTAAGGAGCAAGGCTGTATGAAACGTCAGATGCGCCCCGTCATTTTGGCACTGTGCGCCCTTTTTGTGGCCGCTGCCACCCTCTTTGCGGCGGGCAAGCCCAAGGCCGTCGTCGTCGAGCCGATCAAGGATGCCGGCACCGTTTCCAAGGGAGACAAGATCTCCCACGACTTCCTGATCAAGAACGAGGGGGACGCCGACCTGGAGATCATCAACGTCCAGCCGGCCTGCGGCTGCACGGTCGCCGAGTTCGACAAGACGATCGCTCCGGGGAAGACCGGGAAGGTCCACGCAGTGGTCGACACGGCGAGCTTCACCGGCCCGATCTCCAAGGGGCTGACGGTCTACACCAGCGATCCCGACGTCCCGCAGCTGGAGCTGACGGTCCGCGCCAAGGTGCAGCCCTACATTTCCGCCAAGCCCGGCTATGCCCGCTACATCACCGTCCAGGGCGAGGCCGCCCAGGGGAGCATCGGCCAGACGCTCTGGGCTCCGGACGGCACGTCGTTCGACGTCGTCAAGGTGGAGTCGCCGCTCCCCTACCTGAAGACCTCCTTCCGCGAGGCCACGCCCGAGGAGCGGATCGCGGACGCGAAAGGCAAGCAGTGGCGGGTCGAGATCACCCTTTCGAACGACGCCCAGGTCGGAGCGCTCGCCGATTACGTGACGATCCACACGAATCACCCCAAGCAGAAGCTGGTGCAGATCCCCGTCTCCGGCTTCGTGCGGCCGGTCATGGCCGTGACCCCGCCGGTCGCCGACTTCGGCAAGGTCGATCTCAAAGAGCCTCTGCGCAAGGCGCTGAACGTCCGCAACTTCGCGACCGAGCCGATCAAGATCACGGGGCTGGACGAGAGCCTGGCGGGCGTCGAGGCCCAGGTGTCGCCGGTCGAGGACGGCCGCGAGTACGAGGTGTTCCTCACCCTGAAGCCCGAGCTCGGCAAAGGCCCCTTCAACGGCAAGCTGATGATCCGCACGGACAGCCCGAAGACCCCGCTGATCGAGGTGGAGCTCAAGGGCACGGTTCTTTAGAACGGCGACCTCTCCGAGAGGGATTGAAGGCGGGCTCCGGCCCGCCTTTTTCGTGGGAAGAGAGACCGCACGGTATCCGTATTGCAGGACTTCCCGCTTCAAGGACGTGTCCTGGCGAGCCTCGGGTTCTCCAGGAAAGGAACACGCCCGGGAGGCTGCAGTGCGGAGACAGCGGGTCGACTCGTCGGCCATCTCCTCCATGGGCTATGACGCGCGGTCGTCGACGCTGGAAGTGGAGTTCCGGAGCGGCGCGGTCTACGACTACCACGGCGTGCCGCCGAAAGTCTGGAAGGATCTCCTGGGAGCGCCGTCCAAGGGACGGTTCTTCTCCCGGAGCCTCCGGGGGCGGTACCCCTCCACCCGCCAGGAATCCTAGGGTCGTCCCCAGAGATCCTTCTCGGGCTTCGGAGCCGCCGGGCGCCTCCGGCCCTTGGCGAGCACCGCTTCGACCTCTTCCAAGGTGGAGCGCAGGACCTCGTTCTGCACGGCGTTGAGCTGGGCGATCCCCTGGAAGGCCAGGTCGACCAGGGCGTCCATCTCGCTGCGGCGGAATCCCCGCTTCTCCCCCGTGCCCTGGATCTCGACCACGAGCCCGCCCGCCGTGGCCACGACGTTCATGTCCACCTCCGCCACCTGATCCTCGACGTACTCCAGATCGAGCAGCGGGACGCCGCCTACGAGGCCCACGGACACGGCGGCGAGCTGGTCGGTGAGCGGCCAGGCCTGGATATCGCCGGTCAGGAGCATCCGGGAGAGGGCCTGGGCCGCGGCCACGTAGGCGCCGGTGATCGCGGCGGTACGGGTGCCGCCGTCGGCCTGGAGGACGTCGCAGTCCAGGGTCAGCGTGCGCTCGGGCATCCGGGAGAGATCGACCACCGCGCGGAGGCTCCTGCCGATGAGGCGCTGGATCTCCGCGGTGCGGCCCGAGGGCTTGCCCTGCGAGACCTCGCGGGCCGAGCGGGTGTGCGTGGCGCGGGGGAGCATCGAGTACTCGGCGGTGAGCCACCCCTCGCCACTTTCTTTCTTGAACGGCGGGACACGGTTGTCGACGGAGGCCGCGACCAGCACGCGGGTGTCTCCCACTTCGATCAGCGCGGACCCTTCCGCGAATTTGAGAACGCCGGTCTCGATACGGACCGGCCGGAGCGCGTCGGCCGGGCGGCCGTGGGGGCGGTTGGCAGTCATGCCCCGCATTCTACCGGGATCGCTCATCCGGTCGAGGGGACGGTTGCGTAGTCACGGTAGAGCAGGGATTGAAGGAGAGATCCCGCACCTCAACATCGGAGAACGAAGGGAGGAGTAACAGTGAAGAGGATTGTTCTTTCCGTGGTCTTCCTGGGTCTGGCGCTCGCTCTGGCGGGGATTCCCGCCCAGGCGTCCAGCCACCGCGAGGCCCCCGCCATCACCGAGATGCCGAAGGTCGACAGCACCGATTTCTACATGTTCATGAGCTATGAGTCCGGCCGCAACGGATACGTGACCCTGATCGCCAACTACTATCCGTTCCAGGATCCCTGGGGAGGCCCCAACTACTTCGCGCTGGACGAGGACGCCCGCTACCGGATGCACATCGACAACAACGGCGACGGCGTCGAGGACTGGAGCTTCCAGTTCCGCTGCACTGAGCTGCTCAAGGATTTGAAGGTCCCGGTCGGCGGCCAGCAGGTCTCGGTGCCGCTCATCAACCTGGGGCCGATCACGGGCGGCCCGGGCAACCGGGACGCGGTGCTGAACCGCCTGGAGAGCTGCACGCTGGGCGTGGCGCAGGGCCGGGTCACCAACGGCACGCGCTGGGACTTCGCTTCCGAGGCCGCCACCGGTGGCATGCGTTTCGGCAAGCCGGTCGACAACATCGGCCAGAAGTCGATTGCCGACTACGAGGCCTACGCGCGCCAGTTCATCCGCGAGATCGACATCCCCGGCTGCAGCGCCGGCACCGGCCGCATCTTCGTGGGCCAGCGCAAGGAGTCCTTCGCGGTCAACGTCGGCGAGATCTTCGACCTGGTGAACACGAACCCGCTGGGACCCCGGGACGCCGAGCCCAATCCGCTGGAAAACAAGAACATCACGACGTTCGCCCTGGAGGTGCCCGCCGCCTGCCTGACGCGGGGGAGCAACCCCGTGATCGGCGGCTGGCAGACGGCCGTCCTGCCCCGCACCCGCGTCTTCCGGGACAACCCGACGTTTGAGGACCCGACCAACGAGAGCGGCAATTTCGTGCAGGTCTCGCGCCTCGGCATGCCGCTCGTCAACGAGGTCGTGATCGGTTTGAAGGACAAGAACCTGTTCAATTCCGCGACGCCCGAAGGCGACGCGGCGCTCGCCACCTACGTGACGAACCCGACGCTTCCCGAGATCATCGAGATCCTGTTCGGAGGGGCCGGAGTCCGGGCTCCGAACAATTTCCCGCGCACGGACCTGGTGGCCGCGTTCGCGACCGGGGTCCAGGGCCTGAACTTCCTTTCCGACGGCCGGCCGCACGAGATGCAGCGCCTGAACACCAGCATCGCGGCGGTTCCGGCGGGCTCCCAGAACAACCTCGGAGTCCTCGGCGGAGACAACGCCGGATTCCCCAACGGCCGGCGGCCGGGCGACGACGTGACGGACATCGAGCTGCGGGTGGCGATGGGAGTTCTCTGCCACGCGTTCCCCGGAGTCTTCTGCAACCCGGCGGACGCGCCTTCGGGCACCCTGCCGTACACTGACGGCGTGCTCCAGGACGCCAGCCAGTTCGACAGCGTCTTCCCCTACCTGAGATCGCCGCTTCCGGGTTCTCCGAACGGACCCAATGGAGTGAACGAGTAAGACATGTTTCTCCAGAAGGTGGTCCGCCGCGCGTTTTTCGCCCTGCTGCTTTCGGCTCCGGCGCTTTCGGCCCACGACCTGTGGATCGAGCCGGGGACGTTCATGCCCGCTCCGGGCCAGCGCGTTGCGGTCCGCCTTCGGGTCGGCCAGGGGTTCCGGGGAGACCCGGTCCCCCGCGATCCGAAGCTCCTCGAGCGGTTCGTTGCGCTCGGGCCCAAGGGCGAGGCGGCGATTCCGGGAGTGCCCAACACCGAGCCCGCGGGGTTCGCCAGCTTTCCCGCCCCGGGGCTCCAGGTGCTCGTTTACGACAGCGCGCGCGAGCCGATCGAGCTCGACGGTCCGAAGTTCGAGGAGTACCTGCGCGAGGAGGGGCTCCAGAATGTGATCGCGCTTCGGGCCCAACGGGGACAGAGCGCGGCTCCGGGCCGGGAGGTCTTCTCGCGCTGCGCCAAGGCGCTGGTGGCGGTGGGCGGGAAAGAGACCGGGGAGCGCGGATACGACCGGGTGGCGGGCCTGCCCCTGGAGCTCGTTCCGGAGAAGAATCCCTACGCTCTGGCCGGAGGGGGCGAGCTCCCGGTCCGGCTCCTCTACCAGGGAAAGCCTCTGGCGGACGTCCTCGTCGTGGCTCTTCAGAAAGGCCGGGCCGGCGAGGCCGTGTCCGCCCGCACGGACCGCAAAGGGCGGGTCACCCTGCGCTTCGACCGGCCGGGGGCCTGGCTCGTCAAGGCCGTCCACATGATCCCCGCCCCGAAGGAAACCGGGGTGGACTGGGAGAGCTTCTGGGCCTCCCTGACGTTCGAGATCCCCGCCGTTTTATAAAAAAGGTCCCCCGGCCATGCTCGCCGCGTCCACAGGAGCGATATATTCAGCGGCCATGGATGCGAGGGAGCCCCAGGAGGTCCAGTTGATGGACCGGATCGCCGGTGGGGACGGCCAGGCGTTCGCCCGGATCTTCGAGATGCACTCGCCGGTGACGCTCGGCCTTCTGGTGCGGATTCTCGGCCGCCGGAGCGAGGCCGAGGAGGTTCTGCAGGAGGTTTTTCTCCAGGTCTGGACCCAGGCGGACCGCTACGAGGCCGGCCGGTCCACGCCCCGGGGCTGCATTCTGATGCTGGCGCGCTCCCGGGCGCTCGACCGGCTCCGCCGCCGGGAGTCGTCGCGCCGCCGGGAGGAAGGGGCCGCCGAAGAAGAGGGGCTCCACGAGGCGGTCTCACCCGTAGGCACGGAGCGGCTCGAAGCGGTCGAGCGGCGCGACCAGGTCCACTCGGCGCTCGGCAGCCTGACGCCGGAGCAGCGCCACTGTATCGAGCTCGCCTTTTTCGAGGGGCTCACCCATACCCAGATCGCCGACCGCCTGAAGGCGCCGCTCGGCACCGTCAAATCCCGGATCCTGCTGGGGATGAACAAGCTCCGGCAGGCCTTGAGCTCGTGAGATGAACGCCGCGCACTCACCCCGCTTCGAAGAGCTCCTCCCCGCCTACGCCCTGGGCGCGCTGGACGGGGACGACCTTCGCGAGCTCGAAGCGCACCTCTCCGCTGGATGCGCGGAGTGCCGCCGGCAGCTCGACCTCTGGGAGCGGGACCTCGCGACCCTGGCGGCGTCGGTCCCGCCGGTCCCCCCTTCGGCCGTGACGCGGCAGCGCATCCTCAAGGTGGCGGGCAGCGCGGAGCGGCGGCCTACGGGCCTCCCGCGCTGGTTCCTCCTTCCGGCCGCGGCCCTGCTCCTCCTGGCGGTCTGGGGTGTGGCGGGGCAGATGCGGCTCCGCGGGGAGATGCGCCGCCTCGAAACCGAGCGCGACCGCCTGGCGCAACAGGTGGGCGCGCTCGAAAGCGACATGGCGCGGGCGCGGTCGGACGCCCGGCGCATGGCCGAGACCCTGCAGGTGATCGCCGCCCCCGGCGTCCGCACCGTCTCGCTCGCGGGCTTGGGACCCTCGCCCGGCGCCCTCGGCCACACCTACGTGAACCCGAGCGACGGGAGCGCCCTCTTCTACGCCTTCGACCTGCCGCCGCTCGCTCCGGACAAGACCTACCAGCTCTGGTTCATTGCCGCAGGCACGCCCGTTTCGGCCGGCACCTTCGCCGTGGACCCACGGGGCACCGGGAATCTGCGGGTGGACGACATCACCCGGGTGGACGACATCCAGGCGTGGGCGGTTACGGTCGAGCCGCGGGGCGGTGTGCCCCAGCCCACGGGCGCGATGGTGCTCAAGGGTTAGCTCCGGGATCTGTTAGAGTCCCAGCGCGTGCCCGAGACCAGAAAAAACCTGCTCGAACAACTGCGCGAGCGCGCTGCCCAGGCGCCCGCCTCGATCGTCCTGGCCGAAGGGAGGGACCCCCGGGTCGTCGCCGCGGCGGAGCGCGCCACGGCCCTGGGGATCTGCAAGGCGAGCG
>DATEIO010000069.1:0-3968 GCA_035278895.1 Thermoanaerobaculia bacterium
AGACCAGCAGGAACGACAGGACCATGGAGCTGTAGCCGAGGAGCTCGCTGTTCTCGAGGCGGATGACGCCCTTCATGCACAGGGTCATCATCACCGAGCTCATGGCCATCAGCAGGACACCCGACGCCAGTCCGTAGCGCAACACGATTCTCTTCATTGCCGTTTCCTCCTTTGTTGGCCCCTACCCTAGCGTCGCGGTACCGCGCCGGTCGTCCTCCGTTCGGGTGATTTTCGGGCCGGAAGGCGGAAATCACCCTTTCGTTGACCCCTCCTCAGGGGATCAGACCGAGCTCCCGCCCCTTCTGGACCGCCTGGACCCGGCGGTTGACCCCCAGCTTGTCGAACAGGCGGGAGGAGTGGGTCTTGACCGTGTTCTCGGACACGAAGAGCCGCTCGCCGATCTCACGATTGCTCAACCCCTCCGAGATGAGCCCGAGGATCTCATGCTCGCGCGGGGTGATCCCGAGCTCCTTGAGCTTCCCGGAGTCGAGCACGAAAGGCCCGCCCTCCGGAACGCGCACCTCCTTGACCACCACCACTTCCCGGGAGCGGGACCACCGCAGTCCGAACCAGACCCCCAGGGCGGAGAAGATCGCCGCCACCAGTCCGCCATAGATCTCGGTGGGATAGGCGTGGATGAAGTGCTTGTACTCGAGGATCTTGAGCAGCGCGAGGAGCACCCCGCCGGCCAGCCCATAGAGGAGGACGCGTTTCACGGCGGGGAGCATAGCGCGGAAGGTTTCGCCGCCGCTGCGAAACCTTCCGCCGGCCTTCCTACTCCTCTTTCCGGATCAACCGCCCCAGCGCCACCCGGTCGGACGCCAGGAGCTCCGCGATCCGCGGGGGGTTCACGTCGGCGACGATGATCTGGCCGACTTCCTGGTTGACCTCGCGGAAGATGCCATGGGACTTCATCTTCGCGGTCTGGTACTGGTTGTCCTCGGTCGGGGTGACGTAGTGCACCGAGTCGGCCTTGAAGCGGTGCACGAGCCAGAGGTGGATCACGGTCATCAGCCGCTTCTGGCGCAGCGACTCCGCGAAGGTGTTCTGGTCGCGCACGGAGAGGATGCTGCGGCCCCGGCGGTCATGGATGGGGGCGAAGACGACGTTGGCGAGCTTCTCGTCGTCCTGGCCCAGGATGGCGAGCTCCAGAACCTCGGAGCCGGCGCGGTGCGGCCGGAGCTGGACGCGCAGCTTGCCCGGGAGCCCGTGGTGCTCGCTCCACAGCGCCAGCCACTCTTCGAGGAGCTTCCGCGGCACTTCGGTCTGCACCAGGTGCTGATGCTGGGTGGAACCCTTGCCCATCGCCTTGGTGGTCGCCGTGCGCCCCGAAGACGCGAGCAGCGCGGCGTCGCTCCGGGGTCCTCCCACGAGCGTCTGCGGCGTGCGGTAGGGGGACTCGACGAGACGCAGCTTCCTCTGCAGGCGGGCGAGCGCCAGCATGCCGTCCTGCTTTAAAGCAGTGGCGAACTCCTCCGCGGCCAGGCCGTCGATCTGGTGGCCGCCGTAGGTGATGAAGTTGAAGACGAAGCCCATCTTGCCGAGCTCCTCGGGGAAGCGCTTCATCTCCTCGTCGCTCATCCCGGTGGTGTCCCAGTTGAACGAAGGCGAGAGGTTGTAGGCGAGCATCTTGTCGGGGAACTCGGCGTGAATCGCCTCCGCGAACTGCCGCGCTTCGCCCAGGTCCGCGGTCTTGGTCTCCATCCAGAGGACGTCGGCAAACGGCGCCGCGGCGAGCGACTTGGCGATCGCGTACGGAATGCCGCCGCGGATCTGGTAATACCCCTCGGGAGTCTTCGACAGCTCGCAGTTCCAATCCACGTCCACACCCAGCTCCCGGGCCTTCTCCTCTGCGGCATAGAGCGAGGCCCGCGAGGCGAAGCGCCGCCACTCCTCGGCGCTCATCTCCGTCGCCTCCCCCTCGCTTTCACGGAAGGCGAGAACGTCAGCCACCGTGTCGCCGTAGGTCTGGAGGTTCGCGTCCTCCTGCCAGGCGTCGACGAAGCGCGACTCGACCTTGTCGAACAGGGGATCGAGCAAAGGCTCCTTGCCGGAGCGCCAGGCCGCAGCCGCCTCGGCGACCAGGTCCAGGATGCCCCGGCGCCCGAGCCAGGAGGCCGCGGCGGCGTATTCGCCTTCGGAAAGGGCGTAGAGGAGATGGCCGTTGAGCTCTTCGACTCCCAGCTCGTAGAAGCGCCGCAGGAGCGCCAGGTAGCAAGCCTTGTAGGACGGGACGTCGAGGTTGGTGGCTCCCAGGAGGAACGGCTGATCGCGCTCGTCGGCGCGGCTGTCGATCAGGTTGGCCGCCTCGGCGTCCGTGCGGGCCACGAGGATGCCGGGGACCCGCATGACGTCGAGCTGGAAGCGGGCGGTGTTCAAGCGCTTGATCTGCTCGTCCGACGGGACCAGCACCTTGCCGCCCTGGTGGCCGCACTTCTTGGTGCCCGGGCGCTGGTCCTCGATGTGATACCCCGGAACGCCCACCTCGACGAAGCGGCGGATCAGGTTGCGCACGTGGGGGTCCCCGCCGTGGCCGGTGTCGGCGTCGGCGATGATGAACGGCCGGTAGTCGTAGGCCGGGGTCGAGGCGCGCTGTGCCTCGCTCATGCGCAGGCGCAGATACTGCTGGTTGCGGTCGGCCGTGAGCAGCGCGCGCACGAGCGTCGCGGCCTCGTCCGGCACCTGGCTCAGGGGATAGCTCGCGAGATCGGGCCCCGGGTCCTCGGTGGTGGAGCCCTTGGCCGAGGTCGCCCAGCCGCCTAAATAGATCCCCTCGATCCCCATCCGTTTCAAGGTCACCGCCTGCCCCGGCGAGTAGGGGCCGAAGGTGGTGATGCTCTTCTGCTCGGCAAACAACTCGCGCAGACGCGCGTAGAACCCCTCCGCCGCCTCGCGCGCCACCGTGTGATCGGTGGGGATCGTTCCGCGCTGCTCCACCACCTGGCGGGCCGTATAGAGGCGAGTGATCCCCGCAAAACGCGGGCTGTCGAAATATTGCTGAGTTACTGCAACTTCCTGCCGGATTGAAGAGGTCTTCTGGACTTCTACATCCGATTCAATGATGGCCATGGCTTTCGCTCCTTCATGCTGAAGCGATACACGTTCGTGCGAGACCAGCTTATCGGAAAACAACCCGGGCAGCCCCCACCCGGAAAGGCGGCTAGCAAGTGTGCAGGCCATGTGCCAAGTGTCCGTCCGTGCCCCTGTCCGTGCTCCGTCCGTGCCCGTCGCCCGCGCGTGAACCTACGGCCCCCCGAAATCGTCTCTCTCAGGGAGGCCCCAGAGCCTGAAACCCTCCCCACGGCCCGCCCGTAGGGGAGCCCACCGGAAGGGAGGGGTGACACTGTGCTGACAGTAACCGCACTTTCAAAAACCTACGGCAACGGCGTGCGTGCGCTCGATCGGGTGGATCTCACGATCGGACGCGGACTGTTCGGGCTTCTCGGACCCAACGGAGCGGGCAAGTCGACGCTGATGCGCACGATTGCGGCCTTGCAGGAACCCGACGAGGGGACGATCGTTCTGGATGGTCTCGACGTGCTGGCCCAGCCGCAAGAGCTGCGGCGAAGGCTTGGCTATCTGCCGCAGGACTTCGGCGTGTATCCGGGCGTCTCGGCGCTCCTTCTGCTCGATCACATCGCGGTGCTCAAGGGCATGAACGACAAGCGGGTGCGGCGGGAGCAGGTGCACGCGCTGCTCGAAATGACCAATCTCTACTCCGTGCGCCACAAGGCGGTGAGCACGTTCTCCGGCGGTATGAAACAGCGCTTCGGGATCGCCCAGGCGCTGCTCGGCGCGCCTTCCCTGATCATCGTCGACGAGCCCACGGCGGGGCTCGATCCCGAAGAACGCAACCGCTTCCACAACCTGTTGAACGAGATCGGCGAAAACGCGATCGTTCTCCTCTCCACGCACATCGTCGAAGACGTGAGCGATCTCTGCCCGCGCATGGCCATTCTGGCCGGCGG
>DATEIO010000070.1:0-17047 GCA_035278895.1 Thermoanaerobaculia bacterium
GCACCGCTGCCGGCAAAGAGAGATGCTCGACGACCGCCCGGGCTGCCTCGATTTCCATGAGGCTACGGGCGATCGTGGGAGTCAGGGTGTAGCGCGGTTGCCAGGGTGCCATGAGGTCGACGCTCCGCAAAATTATCTCCCTGAAAGGGGCGGATGTCGACGTTGCGGTTTTTTGCGCAACCCTCTTGACAACCCTTTCCGTTCTGCTATGCTCCCACTCCCTTTGAGGAATCGACCGATGAGAACCCAAGCTTTCCACCAGAATTTCTCGTTACGCCTGAGCCTCCGGCCTTGCTTTATCAAGCAGGAGAACGGCATGGCGTGCGAGCCTCGTTCCAAGCGAGAGACCATACCCTAGGAAAGCTTTTTCAAGCAGGCTTGTCCAAAGCCTTCCGGGGTGTGAGACCTCGGAAGGCTTTTCCGCTTTCCGGGGCTTCGAAAAGAATTTTTAGAGTCCGGCCCATCCGGCTCCGGCGGTGCACGCGCCTCGCGCGAGCGATCGGAAGGCGTGTATTCCGCGCACGGGTTCTGAAGCGGATGGGATGGAAGCACGACTAGCTCAGCGGGTAGAGCACCGAGCGATGAGCTCGGCAGCCGTGGGTTCGAATCCCACGTCGTGAAGCAAAGCGCCTGATAAGCGCTCATTGCAAAAGGGACTTCCCGGAGAGCGGACGCCGCGCTCCCCGCCGGCCGGCCGCAGAGGATCGCGGACCGGCGGCACGCAAAGGCGCCCTGCGGCCCGTGAACGGATTTCGTTCGAACGCCGGACCGCCACGCTTTCGTCTGATGAATATTTCGATCAGACCGGGCGTGGTGAGAAGGCGGGAGATGAAATCCGGAAGCGAGGCCCCGCGCCCGAGGTGTGGCGGAGCTGGTGCTTCGCTCTCCGGAAGTCGATGTTCATGCTGTTCGAAAGGAGGTGTACGATGTTCCCGTTCCGTATTCTTTACATTCGCGAGCACGAGCGCGGTCTGCTTTTCGAGCGCAGCGTGTTCTCGCGTCTGCTCCTGCCGGGCCGGCACTTCTTGGCCGATCCGTTCGCGCAGAAGCGGATCGAAAGGGTTTCGGTCCGCAATGTGTGGATCGGTCATCCGGATCTTCCGGTGATCGTCCGCTCGGGTAAGCTTTCGGGCCAGGCGCTGGTGCTCGACTTGAAGGACCACGAGCGCGCTCTCGTGTGGGTGGATGGCCGTATCGACGCCGTGATCGGCCCGGGCCTCCACGCGCTGTGGACCACCTTTTACGAGGTCCGCGCTGAGTTGATCGATGCGCGGCCGGTGCGCTTCGAGCATCCCGATCTGCCGGTGGTGCTCGCCGCGCGCGGTGCACGGGAGCTCCTGGAGTCCGCGACGGTCGCGGCCGGCTGGGTGGGCCTGGTGTTTCAGGACGGCCGCCACGTCGCGACGCTCCCGCCGGGCGTGCACGCGTTCTGGAAAGGCGAGGCGCTCGTCCGCGTGCTGCCGGTCGACCTGCGCGAGCAGGCGGCCGACGTCTCCGGCCAGGAGATCATGACCGCCGACAAGGTGACCCTGCGTCTCAACGCTCTGGTCACCTACCGGGTGATCGATCCGGTGAAGGCGGTCACCGAGGTCGAGGACCGCGCGCAGGCCCTCTACCGGCAGGCGCAGCTCGTGCTGCGGGCCGTGGTGGGCACCCGCGAGCTCGACGCGCTGCTCTCCGACAAGGACGGCGTGGCGCGCCAGCTCGAAGAGATGCTCCGCGCGCGGGCCGGGGCCTTCGGCCTGGAGGTGCGCGCCGTGGGCATCCGGGACGTGGTCCTGCCGGGTGACATGAAGGAGATCCTGAACCGGGTGACCGAGGCAAAGAAGGCCGCCGAGGCCACCCTGGTGACCCGGCGCGAGGAGACGGCGGCCATCCGCTCCCAGGCCAACACCGCCCGGATCTTCGAGTCGAGCCCGACGCTCATGCGTCTGCGCGAGCTCGAGGTCCTGGAGAAGGTGGCGGAGAAGGCCAACCTCTCCGTAGTCCTGGGCGACGGCGGCCTCGCCGAGCGGGTCGTCAAGCTGCTGTAGATAGAGCCGGCGCCGCTCCTTTCGGGGGCGGCGCCGTTTCTTTTCCGACAAGGATTCGACCGGACCCGCTACAATCCCCCGCCATGACGGGAGACTCCGAACGCTACACGCGAATCACGAGCGAGGCGGCCCTGGGGGAGGCGGCGCGGCGTTGGGCCGGGTCTCCGGTCCTGGGGTTGGACACCGAATTCGTCCGCACGACCACCTTCTACCACCGGCTCGGGCTGATCCAGGTGTCGGACGGCCAGTCTTCCTGGCTCGTCGATCCTCTGGCGGTCAAGGACCTCTCGCCCCTGGTCGAGGTCTTCCGCGCGCCGTCGGTCTTGAAGGTCATCCACTCGGCGAGCGAGGACATCGAGGTGTTCTACCGCGCCTTCGGCGTGCTCCCCGCGCCGCTCTTCGACACGCAGGTGGCGGCGGCGCTCGCGGGGGCGGGCGCTTTCCTGAGCTATCAGAAGCTGGTGGCGGCCTTCCTGGGGGTCGAGGTGTCCAAGGACGAGACGCGGACGGACTGGATGGCCCGCCCGCTCTCCGCCGCCCAGCTCGCCTACGCGGCGGAGGACGTGATCTACCTCGTTCCCCTCTATGAGCGGCTTGAAAAGGAGCTGTCCGCCCTCGGCCGCTACTCGTGGGCGCTCGAAGACTCCGCGGCCCTCCTCGACACCTCCCGCTTCGAGGAGGATCTGGACACCGCCTACCTCCGCATCAAGGGCGCCGGCCGGCTCGACCGCCGCCAACTCGGGGCGCTCCAGCTCCTGGCGTCCTGGCGCGAGCGGGAGGCGCGGCGGCGGGACATGCCCCGCAACTTCGTGCTCAAGGAGGCGCTCCTCCTGGACCTCGCGACCCGGCAGCCGAAGACGGCGCGCGACCTCCAGAAGCTCCCGTCGTTCGACTCCCGCCAGGCGGACCGGGACGCCGCCACCTGGCTCGATTTCCTGGCGAAGAACGCGGAGCGCCCCGACTCCGAGCTTCCGCCGCGGATCTCGCGCGCTCCCTACTCGCCCGCCATTCGCGAGCTCGAAGACCGCCTGCGGGAGATCGTGAAGCAGAAGGCTACCTCCCTGAGCATTCCGCCGGAAGTTCTCGCCCCCCGCCGCACTCTGGACGCTCTGCTCCGCGTGACGGTGGGGAAGCCCGATCCGCGGCTCCCCCGCGAGCTCGACGGCTGGCGCCGCGAGGTGATCGGCGAGGACCTCCTGCGCGAGGCCCTCGCCTCTCCGGCGATCGCCGAGCCGGCCTCTTAGACCGGCCCGCTAGTCGTTGCGCAGCGCCACCATGGGATCCACCCGCGTGGCCCGCCGCGCAGGGAGATAGGAGGAGAGGAGAGCCACCAGCAGCAGCAGCAGGGGGATCGCCACGTAGGTAACCGGATCGTTCGAGGTGACCCCGAAGAGCGAGCTCTGGAGATAGCGGGAGAGGGCGAAGGAGAGGACGAGCCCCACGCCCGCGCCCACGGCGGCCAGGGTCAGCCCCTGGCGGATGACGAGCCCGAGCACGCCCTCCCGCCGGGCGCCCAGGGCCATGCGGATGCCGATCTCCCGCGTGCGCTCGGTGACGGCGTAGGACAGCACGCCGTAGAGCCCCACTCCGGCGAGCGCCAGGGCGAGCGCGGCGAAGAGGCCCAGAAGAACGAGGTTGAACCGGCGCGAGGAGGCCGAGCCCGCGAGCCGCTGCTCCATGGTGAGGACGTCGCGCACCGGCACGTTGCGGTCGATCGCCAGCGCCTCGGCCCGGACGGCGCGGACGAGGGGCGCGGGATCCCCTGCGGTCTTGACGGCGAGAAAGCCCGTGGGGCGCGGCTGCTGGCCGAAGGGGCGGTACATCTGGAGCCGGGGATCGGTCTCCAGGCCCTCGCTCCGCACGTCCTCCACCATGCCCACGACCGTGGTCCAGGGGACCTCGGGTGGCCCCACCCGGAGCCTGCGGCCTATGGGGTCCGCATCCCCCCAGAACTTGCGGGCCATGCTCCGGCTCACGATGGCGACCGGCGCGGCGCCCTCGCCGTCCGCTTCGGCGAAGGGCCGGCCCGCGAGAATCTTGATCCCCATCGTCCGGAAGTAGCCGGGGCTGGCGGTGACGACCGCCACCTCCGGCTGCTGGTCCGGCGGCAGGGGCTCGCGGCCGTCCACGGTCAGCCCGCGCAGGATCATGGAGAAGCCGGTCAGGGGGAGCCCGTTGCCCACGGCGGCCGACTCCACGCCCGGAAGGGCGGCCGCGCGGCGGGAGAGCTCCTCGAAGAAGAAGCGCTGCCGCGCGGGCTCGGCGTAGGCGTTTCGGGGGAGGTCGAATCCCAGGGTGAGCACGCCCTCGGGCTCGAAGCCCGGGTCCACGGCCTGGAGCCTCAGGAAGCTCCGGAAGAGGAGACCCGCGCCCACCAGGAGGATCACGGCCATGGCGACCTCGGCAGCCACGAGAAGCCCTCGGGCACGGCCGGGCCGCGTCTTCCCGCCCTCTTTCAGGGGATCGGAGAGGTTGACCCTCGAAGCCTGAAGGGCTGGCACCAGACCGAACACGAGACCGGTCGTCACGGCGAGGAGCAGGGTGAAGGCGAGGACCGGGCCGTCGATGCCGATTGAGATCTGGCGCAGGATCCCGTCCCAGAGGTCGGCCGGCACGAGCGCCAGGAGCAGGCGGATGCCGGCGAAGGCAAGGAGCAGGCCGGCGGCCCCGCCCAGGACACCCAGGAGCACGCTCTCGGTCAGGAGCTGGCGGACGATCCGTCCGCGGCCGGCCCCGAGCGCCGACCGGATCGCGATCTCCCGGCGGCGCGCCGTGGCGCGGGCCAGGAGGAGGTTCGCCACGTTGGCGCAGGCGATGAGGAGAACCAGGCCGACCGCGCCGAGGAGCAGGAGGAGCGCCGGCCGGACGTTCCCCGACAACCGTTCGGCGAGCGGCATGATCTCGAGCTTCATTTCCGGCAGCCCCAGGCCGCCACCGCGGCCCGGCCCTCCTCCGATGCGGATCGACATCTGCCCGCCGCCTCCCGGGCCGCCCCGCGGCGGGCCCGGCGGAGGCTCCGGCCGGGCCTCGGCCGCCTCGCGGGCCGCCGCGATCGACCGCTGCTGGATCGTGGCGAGCTCGGCCCGCACCTCCCCGAGAGAGACGCCCGGGGCGAGCCTCCCGATCACCTGCACGATCGACATCCGCTGCCGGCCGCGCTCCTGCGCCTCGTCGAGCGCCAGGGGCACGAATACGTCCAGGTCCGGATTGCCGGGGAAGCGGAAGCCTTCGGGGAGCACACCGACGACCGTGTAGGTCTCGTCGTCGAGCGGGAGAAGCTGCTCGCCGGGCTTTCCCTTGCCGCCGAACAGCCGCTCCCAGAGCCGGTGGCTGAGGAGCGCCACCCGGGGGGCGTTGAGCCTCTCCTCCTCGGGCCGGAATCCTCTTCCTTCAGCCGGAGCGACGCCCAGGGCCGGCAGGAAGCTCGCGGAGATCCGGCCGCCGTCCAGGCGCTCCGGCTCCTCGCCTCCCTTCCAGGTGAACCGCTCGCCGTCCGTGAACGCCGCGACCGACCGGAGCGCGCGGCTGCCGTCGCGCCAGTCGAGGTAGTCGGCGCCGGCCGTCATCTCCATGTCCATCTCCGGGATCTTGTTGGTCACCCAGATCAGCTCTTCCGGATCCTCGTAGGGGAGCGGGCGGAGCAACAGGGCGTTCACCACGCTGAAGATCGCCGAGTTGGCGCCGATGCCCAGCGCCAGCGTCAGCACGGCCACGGCCGTGAACCCGGGGCGGGCGAGGAGCGCCTTCAAGGCGCCGCGGATCTCGGAGAGGAGCCTGTCCATTCGCTTTTGATCCTCCGTTTCGTACAAAACGCTTCCGGAAATCCAGAGTTCCTGCACGGATACCGTTTGGCCATTTATACGCGAATGTAAATTTTCCTCTTGAAATGCCTGCCTTGGGATGCTACGGTCCGCGCCGTCTCAAGTGGTCGTGCCGTCGTAAGCCTTGAGAGCTTGCTTCGGGGTCCGTACGAACCCGCGCCAAACGCGCCTTGTTGTGGAGATGACGCTATGGCGAGATCGCTCTTTGTGTGCCTTGCCCTCGTTGGATCGCTGGCCCTTGCAACTCCGCGGGCCGGCCTCGCGGTGAGCCGTTTCGATACCGCCGAGATCCTCCTCCGTTCCGCTTCTTCGTACAACGCCAATTCCGGAACGCCGAACCCCTTCACCGCGGTCGACCTGACGGCCCGGGTCACTTCTCCCTCCGGCCGCGTCTTCACGGTCAACGGTTTCTTCGACGGCGACGGCGCCGGAGGAGCGATCGGCAATGTCTTCAAGATCCGCGTCTACGCCGACGAGGCCGGAACGTGGCGGTGGACGACGGCGAGCAACACCGCGGGCTTGAACGGCCTCTCCGGAACGTTCTCCTGCTCCGGCACGCTCGCGGGCCCGTTCGGCCAGGGGCCGGTGGTCGAGAACCCGGCCCGGCCGCGGACGTTCAAATACCAGTACGGTGAGCCGGTCTACCTGCTCGGCAAGTTCCTGGACGTCGCAGCGCTTTCCCCGCTCCAATACTCCCACACGATGTTCTCGGAGAAGCTGACGGACACCAACCGCCAGGCGATGCTCGACCGGCACCGCGGCATGAAGCTCAACAAGATCGACGTCTACCTGGCGAACCAGGGGGACTACAGCAGCGTCTCCACCACTCCGTGGGTGGGGACCGCCGCGGCTCCCGACCGGCAGCGGTTCGATCTCGTGCGGTGGCGGATGTTCGAGCGCTGGGTGGTGAAGATGCGGGACGCAGGGATGCTGGCCCACCTCTGGTTTTTCGCGGACGACTCGGGCTTCGGCGACCTGCCGGACGCGGACCGCAGGCTCCTCCTCGAGTACGGCATGGCCCGCCTCTCGGGCTACGTCAACACGAGTTTCGTGCTCGCGCTCGAGTGGCAGGAGGGGTGGACCACGACCGAGGTGAGCACCTTCATGAGCTATCTGCACACGCAGAACCCGTGGGCGCGGATGGCGACCGTCCACGGCGTTCCCGGCGACTTCTCCTTTCCCACGGCGGCCTGGGCGGATCTGATGAACACCCAGGCGGGCAACGAGGTGGGGCACGCGGCCGTCCACAGCCACGGGCTGCGCAACCGCGCCCTGGCGGCCAAGCCGTTGATCCAGGAGGAGTTCGGCCTCGGCTCCGAAGACACGGCCCACCGCCAGAAGGCCTGGGCCGCCTTCACCGCGGGCGCCGCGGGCTCGGGCACGGGCGCGTTCCTGAAACCCTTGGCCACGTTCGTCGAGCAGATCGACTTCGAGAAGATGGACCCCGCGGACGCGCTCGCCCTGTCCGCCAACGCCTACGTCCTGGCGGAGCCGGGCGCGGCCTACGTCTTCTATCTCTACAACGGGGGCACCTTGAGGGCCGATCTCCGCAATGTCTCCGGCACGTTCGAGGCACGGTGGTACGACCCGAGGACAGGGGTCTTTTCGAGCGCGGGCTCGGCCACCGGCGGAGCGGAGAAGAGCTTCACGGCGCCGGCCGGGGGCGACTGGGTCCTTCACCTGCGGAAGACCTCCGGGACCGGCGCGGCCGTGCTCACGCCCCCCCCGCCGCCTTCCGACTTGAAGCTCCCGGTCTCCCGCGCGCACCTCGCGGCCTACCTGGTCGTCGAGATCCACGGCTCGACCTACTCCCTCCCCGCGGCCGGGGGGCTCTTCAGCGACGTGGGCACGACCCATTGGTCGGCCCCCTGGGTCGAGCAGATCTACCGGGACGGGGCGACCTCGGGCTGTGGGCTTTCTCCCCTCCGCTTCTGCCCCGGCCATTCCGTGACGCGGGCCGAGATGGCGGTCTTCCTGTTGCGCGCCCGGTACGGCAAGGCCTACCAGCCTCCGCGCGCGACCGGCACGGTCTTCACGGACGTTCTGGCCACCCACTGGGCCGCGCCCTGGATCGAGCAGCTCTACCGCGAGGGGATCACCGCGGGCTGCTCGGCCGTGCCCCGGAAATACTGCCCTGGAGCCAGCGTCTCGTGGGGGGAGATGCAAATCTTCCTCGGCAAGATCTGACCCGAGGGTGCGCGAGGCGCTCGCTGTGGGTCCCGGTCGCCCAGAGAGAAATTGAATTTCGTAGATCCACCACACGCGTCCTTGAAACCAAACTCTTTGGGCCTTATTCAGTGTTGCAGTAGAATTAAGAGCATGACGATCGATGATGAAGTGAGGCGGGCGACAAAGCTACTGGAGACCGTGATGCAGGCAGCCGGGATGACCCGGAAGGATCTGGACCAGAAGCTCGGGGCGGGACCGGGGTACGTCAGCCAGGTGTTGACCGGGAGGATGGAGCTCAAGTTCCGTCACATCCTTGCGATTCTTCGGGCGCTGGACGTCGAGCCCAGCGTCTTTTTTCAGACCCTCTATCCGGAGAGCCGGCCGTCTTCGGACGCGGTGGTGATGGAGGAGTTCCTGAGGCGTTTCCAGAAGCTCGGCTTCGGGGGCGCGAAGGCGGCCCCGCCGCCGAGCAGCCCGGCCCTGGAGCCCCAGGAGCTCGAAAAGCTGATCCAGAACGCGGTGCGGGCCGCCCTGGCCGAGCAGGGCGGGGGCGGCGAGAAAGATTAGGCCTTCGCGGCGGTCCGGCCCGGCTCGCGCTCCAGCCTCTGCAGCTCGGACGCCACGGTCCGCAGCAGGGCGAGCGTGGCCTGGTCCTTGTGGAAGGCCTCGCGCAGCATGAGGAGCGCGGCGATCGCCTCGCGGCGGATGTCGAGCGCCCGGAAGGTGGCGAGCAGCTCTTCGACCAGGTCGCGCGTCTCGGCCGTGCGCCCCTGCTCCAGCCAGAGGGCCGCGAGATCGAGCGAGGCCAGGGCCGCCGTGTAGGGGAGCTCCATTTCGAGGAGGCTCCGCTGAGCTTCACGGAGGAGTCGCTCCGCCTCATCCGTCTCCTTGCGGCCGACGGCGATCAGCCCTTCGAGCCAGGTCATCTTCAGGGCGTCGAGCGGGGCTCCGTGGAAGGCGTAGAGCATGCGGCCCTCCTCCAGGAGCCGGTCCGCCCGCTCGACCTCGCCGCGGTCCACCAGGAACGAGATCACGTTGTGGACGGCGGCCAGGGCGAGCTTCGGATCCCGCCCGGCGTCGATCAGCTGGAGACCCTGGCCGACCAGGCGCACGGCCTCCTCGGTCTCCAGGGCGTAGCTCGCCGAGATCCCCTTGCTGATCAGCGCCCGCCCGGCCGCGTGCCGGTCGCCCAGGCCCTGGTGGATGGAGTAGACCCGGTCCAGAAGGTCGAACGCATCGTCGAAGCGCCGCTGGTCGATGTAGAGGGAGGCGGTCAGGTCCATCAGGCGGGCGAGAAGGCGCGGGTCGCCGGTGCCGCGGCCCGAGCGCTCCAGGGCCATCGCCAGATCGCGCTCGGCGCCCAGGGTGTCGTCGGCCACGCGGCGGGAGTTGCCGAGCTCGGCCCAGGCCAGGGCCTGGAAGTCGGCCAGCGCCTCGGGATCGCGCGCTTCGAGCCGCTCGGCGAGCGTCACCGCCAGGGTGGCGAGCATCACGGCCGCTTCCGGATCGCTGGTCCGGATCTCCCGGCAGCGCTCGAGGAGCGTCTCGCACCGGAGCTGCTGCGGGGTCGGCGGGAAGACGGCCACCTCGGCCAGCGCAGCCTCGGCGGGTTCTTTTCCGAGATCGAGCGCGGCCGCGTGCCGCCGGACCGCGGCGAACGCCTTGGAGAGGACCTCGTCGTACTCCTCTTCGGCTTCCTGGGAAGGCAGGGGCGGCTTGCGTCCCGGGGTGAACATCACCGTGGTGATGGGCTCCATGCGCTCCTGGCAGGTGTTGCAGCCGTGCATCAGGTGGACCAGGACGGGCGCGGCTTCCCGCGCGTTCATTT
Source organism: Thermoanaerobaculia bacterium (assembly GCA_035278895.1). Classification (GTDB taxonomy): domain Bacteria; phylum Acidobacteriota; class Thermoanaerobaculia; order Multivoradales; family UBA5704; genus DATARR01. Next base: position 9,852 of record DATEIO010000070.1, read on the forward strand.
CACCCAGCAGGAAGCGCTCCAGCTCGATCGGGCTCGGGTGGCGTTCCGCACGCTCTCCGTTCATCATCATCACTCCCCCAAACAAGAGAAACAATCGTCGAATTCTCGCACAGATCAGCGCAGGCCGTTGGGGTCGATCAAAACCCCCTTGTCGATCACCGGATCGGACGTCTTCGTGTCCGTGGTGCTCGAGGTCCCATCCGAGACGGCCTTCTCGAAGGAGGGCTCGGGGCCGGCGGCGGTCCACAAGCCGGCGATCCAGCTCCAGAGCGATTCCCAGAGATTCGCTTCCGGGGCGCTCGGGCCGGAAACGGCGGGAGTGGCCGCGGCCGGTCCTGCGGCGAGGCAGAGCGTCGCGAGGAGCACAAGGGCAGCGGCAGTTGCACGTCGGGCAAGGGTACGGTCCATCGGGGTCCTCCTGTCCGGGGTCGTGTGTCCGGCCGACATTGTACAACCTCGCCGGGCGAATCGCCTTGACAGCAAAAACCAGCGGGTATAGAAGAGGAGCAACGGTACACAGAGCGGCCAGGTTGCGCGGCCCGGGAGGGACCGAACGGTCGTCACCCCGTGAAGAGGCTCCGCTTCATCGATCGACGGGTCCTCGCGCTTGTGGGGACGGCTCTCGTCTTCGCGCTCACGAGCCAGATCTCGTCGCGCTTCAGCCTCCCCAGCGGCGCATCGTTCCTCTTCCCTCCGGCGGGCGTGTCGCTCGCCGCCGGCGCCGCCTTTGGAGCCTGGGGCGTGGCCGGCGTGATCCTGGGCGTGCTCGTCCTCCCCTGGGGAGCGGCCTCCACGCCTCTCGGCCTCGCCCTTTTCTGCGTCGTCAACGGTCTTTCGGCCGCCATTCCGGCCTGGGCGCTCCGCCGGCCGGCCAAGGGCACGGCCCTGCGCCTCCGGAAGGCCGTCCTCTTCGGCGGCCTGCTCAACAACCTCGCCTCCGCGGCGGCCGGGAGCCTCTCTCTCGCTCTTCTCGGGCGTCTCCCCTGGGGGACGCAGTCCCTCGCCAGCAATTTCTTCTCCTGGTGGATGAGCGACCTGACGGCCGCCCTCATCCTGGGATTGCCGCCGCTTCTCTGGCTCCGCCCGGAGGCCCTGCTGACGCCCGCGCACCGGGAGATCTTCCGCGGCTGGCTGCGCAACCGCGGGGCGCTGCTCGAAGCCGGGCTCCTCTCCCTCGTGGGGATCGCGGCCATCGTGGCCGTCGGCGGGCTCGGCTGGGCGTTTCCCCACTGGCTCGCGGCCTGGCTGATCCTCCCGATCGGGCTCGCCGCCGTGCAGGGCGGCGCCGGCGCGGCGATCCTCGTGAATGCCGTGGTCTCCACGGGCTATCTGACCGCCCTGGTGGCGATGTCGGGGCGCGATCCCGCCACTCTGCAGCAACTCTTGGCGCCGGGCTACTCCACAGTCGCCGTGTTCAGCCTGTTTGCCCTCGTGGGCGGCTGGCTCGCGGGCCGGAACCGCCGCCTGCTCGACCAGGTGCGGGCGCACGAGCTCCAGCTCGAGCGGGATTTCGAGCGGACGGTCGCGACCCTCGCCGCTGCCATCGAGGCCAAGGACCCCACGACCGAAGGGCACGTCCAGCGGGTGGCCCACCTGGCGGTTCTCGTCGGCAAGAAGCTCGGCCTTTCCGAAGCGGAGCTCAAGATCCTCCGCTATGGAGCCATGCTCCACGACGTGGGCAAGATCGGGGTGCCCGAGCACATCCTGAACAAGCCCGGGAGGCTCACTCCGCCCGAAAAGGAGCAGATGGAAGAGCACGTCGAGATCGGCCTGCGGATCATCCGGGACGTCGAGGTTTTAAAAGAGGTCGACCCGCTGATCCGCTACCACCAGGAGCGCTGGGACGGCGCCCGGACGGGCGTCCGCTACGCCGGCTACTTCGGTCTCCGGGCCGAGGAGATCCCCCTGGGAGCCCGCATCCTCTCCGTGGTCGACGCCTTCGACGCCATCACCCACGACCGTCCCTACCGCCGCGGCGCTTCGGTCGGAACCGCCATCACCGAGCTCCGGCAGGAGTCCGGACGCCAGTTCGATCCCCGGCTGGTCGAGGTGCTGATCGAGGTGCTCCGGGAGGGGGACTGGTGGCTCGCCGGAGAGACGGAGATCACCGTCCCGCTGAGGGCGACGACAGCGTCTACCCCGTGAACTTGTACCCCAGCCGGTGGACCGTCACCACGTACTTGGGGTCGCCGGGGTTGTCCTCCACCTTCTTCCGGAGCTTCGCGATGTGCATGTCCACCGTGCGGGTGAAGGGGATGGCGTTGTAGTCCCACACCGCATCCAGGAGCTTCTCCCGGGTGACGATCTCGCCCTTGTGCTCGATGAAGTAGGCGAGGAGCTGGAACTCCCGGGGGGAGAGATCGATCGGCTCGCCGCCTTTCGTGGCCTCGTGGCGCTTGAAGTCGATTATCACGTCCCCGAAGCGGTAGACGTCGGGCGGAGCGGCCGCGGTCTGCAGAGAGACCGTGGAGCGGCGCAGCACCGCCTCGGCGCGGGCCAGAAGCTCCATGAAGCCGAATGGCTTGGTGATGTAGTCGTCCGCTCCGAGCTTCAGCCCCAGGACCTTGTCGATCTCCTGGCCGCGGGCGGTCAGCATGATGATCGGCACGGCGCTGCCGTTGCCGCGGAGCTGCTTGCAGATGTCCAGGCCCGTCATCTTGGGCAGCATTACGTCGAGCAGGATCAGATCAGGGGTGGCGGTCGTGGCGAGCTCCAGCCCCGCCTCGCCGTCCTTGGCCACCGACACGGAATAGCCTTCGTATTCGAAGCCGTCGCGCAGGGCGACGGACATGGCCTCGTCGTCTTCGACGATCAGAACGTGCGTCATGTTTCGTACCTCAAGCCTCGGAAGGCCGTTCCCGGGGAGCCTCGGCGGTCTCGGGAGCGGCCTGGAGAACGGGGAGCTCGATCGGCAGGTGGATGGAGAACATGCTCCCCTCGCCCTGCCGGCTCTCGACCGTGACCTTGCCGTGATGGGCCTCCACGATGTGACGGACGATCGACAGCCCGAGCCCGCTCCCCTTGACGTCGTGGACCAGCCCGGTGCTGACCCGGTGGAAGCGGTCGAAGATCTTCGCCTGCTCGTCGCGCGGAATGCCGATCCCGTGGTCCTTGACGGAGATCACGATGAAATCGCCCTCGCGCCGCAGCCGCACGATCACGTCCTTGTTGTCCCGCGAGTACTTGACCGCGTTGTCCAGGAGATTCGAGAGCGACTGGGCGACGGCGCCGGTGTCGATGCGGGCCGGCGGCAGCGGGGTGTCCCCGCCTTCCAGAACGATCGAAAAGCCGCTCTGCCGGAGCCGCACCTCGAACGTCTTCAAAGTCTCGCAGACCACGTCGCGCACGTCGCACCGCTCGAACCGGTAGGTCTTGCGCCCCGACTCGATGCTGGCGAAGTCCAGGATGTTGTTGATGAGCTGCGTCAGGCGCCGGCTCTCGTTCTCGATGTAGTCCCCGTAGGCCCGGATCTTTTCCGGGTTGTCCACCCGGCCCAGCCGCAGGAACTCGCCGAACACGCGGATCGACGCGAGCGGCGTGCGCAGCTCGTGGGAGACGTTCGACACGAACTCGTTCTTCATCTGGGAGAGCTTCATCTCCCGCGACGCGGTGCGCAGCGACAGCACGATGCCGCCCAGGAGCGCGGCGGCGAGCGCCGCCGAAAGGCCTGTGTTGATCAGGAAGCTCCGGCGCGCCACGAGCGCCGGGGTGGTATGGCGGCTCGCCAATCCCAGGCTCCAGTCCGTGAACACGAACGAGAAGGATTTCTCCGACTCGTTCTCCCGGATCTTTCCGTCCTGGGACTTGCCCGTGGCGAAGACCACTTCGCCGTCGCCGTTTTTGACCGACACCACCGGCTCGTACTGCTCGGCCCCTTCGAAGGAGTCCGAGAGCGCCTTCTTGATCGCCTCCGGCAGCACCTTCCAGCGGAAGTAGTCCTCGTCCAGGATCATGCCTGAGATGCCGACCAGGCGCGACGAGTCGTCCGTGATGGGGTAGAGGAGGATGCGGTAGTTCGGGTCGCGCTCCTCCGCCGTCAGCCGCACGCGCTCGACGACCGCGCCCTTGTGGGCCAGGGCCCGCCAGGGCGCAGTCGCCACCCACACGGCCTGCGCCTCGGAAGGCAGGGTGTCGGTCGAAAACGAGGTGCAGGAAGACTCGAAATAGAGCGGCGGCTCCGTGTCGCTCATGAAGCTCATCACGAACAGCCGCCGGGCGCCCTCGACCCCTTTTTTCTTGAACTGGTGGGCGGCCCTTTCGAGCTGGTCCTGGGTGAACACCGAAGGAGGGATGTCGAGCGCCCGCTGCGCCTTCTCCTTGTAGGTGTATTCGACGTTCTGCGTGGCCGCCTCAAGGAAGCTCGCGAGCTGCGCCTTGTGGACGATCTTTGAGCTCTTGTCGATCTTGACCAGCCAGCGGTACTGCAGGAACAGGAGCACCAGAAGCGGTGCCAGCACCGCCAGGAAACCCACCCACAGGGTGCGCCGTTTGACTCCTGCCCCGATCCTCATGACAGACATGATCTTAGGGCAAATCCTCCGGAGCCGGCGAGGGATGGGACCCCCGTTTACAAATTCATTACGCCCTTTTCAAGGTTTTACCCCGTGTTGAGGACCTTTACGAGTCCTGCGGCCTACTCTATCCGTCATGGAAAGCAGGGAAGGGAGGATCGAGATGAAGAGAAAAGCCGCTCTCCTCGTAGCCGCCTGCGGGCTCACCGCCGCCTCGCTCGCGCTCGCGGGCAGCCGGACCGCGGGAGACGCCGTCTACTCGACCGCCCGAGACGGAGCGCAACGGGCCCTCTCGGCCACCTTCTCCCTCTCCGCCACCGTCGTCAACTGGTTCTGCGAGCGGTGCCCGGAGACCCCGTCACCCGACACGAGCCCCCTCATCCTGCCCGAAGAGGGCGAGGCCTGAGGCGGCCAGAAGGATAAGCACACCCGAAGGTTGGTTGTCCCCCCCGCGGGAGCGGTTTCATCAACTCCTCTCCCACCCGTTTCCGCGGGGGCCCTTTTTCGCCCACCAGTGTCTGATCCAATCTGCCAGACCTTTGAAGTAGCCCCCGAATGAGGCCAACCCCGGAACGAGAGGGGGAGAAGCGCGTTCGGAAAGGGGAATCCTTCCGGAGTGCGGGGGGACGGCTGCCCCCAACCGGGAGAACCGTTCCTCCAAGCGGGTATGAGCCGGTCCCGAACGGGTAGAGGCCCGTATCTGCTCGGGAGAGACGCGTATCCGTTCGGTGCGACGGCTCTACCCAGTGGGTAGACGCCCGTACCTGCTCGGTGCCGGCGCGTATCCGTTCGGTGCGGCGGCTCTGCCCAGTGGGTAGACGTCCGTACCCGTTCGGTGCCGGCGCGTACCCGTTCGGTGCGGCGGCTCTGCCCAGTGGGCAGACGCCCGTACCCGTTCGGTGCCGGCGCGCACCCGTTCGGTGCGACGGCTCTACCCGGTGGGTAGACGTCCGTACCCGTTCGGTGCCGGCGCGTACCCCTCAGCCCGGATCTCCGGAAACCTTCCCGTTGCCCGGGCTGCCGGCCTCGCACCGGCAGCCCCGCTTCGGGTCCCATCCGTTGTCGATCCAGTGCCAGTAGCCCGGATACAGCCAGAGACAGACGCGGTTGTCCGACCACTGGTTCCGCAGGTCGAGCCGGAACGCCTCCATGGGCTTGTCGTTCATCCGGATCTCGACCATGACCTTGCGGTCCAGCGGCAGGCCCTCGATGTGGGCCATTTGGCCTTCGCCCACCGTGGCGCGGAATTTCTTGTCGATCCGGAAGGAGTAGGTGGTCTTCGGCGAAGGAGCGGAAAACTCCATCAGCATCGGCGGGCCGGTGGAGTAGTCGTCGGCCTTGAAGGGGGCGATGCAGAGCGAGCCCGTGGCTGGAGGCTTCTCCTCAGCGACGGCTATCCCGGGCAGGGCGAGAGCCGCCAGGAGGAGCCAGAGCACTGCTTTCCATCTTTCGGAGAGGTCCATGCCCAATTTCCTCCTGGGTCGCAGGCGAAGCGGTAACCATCCTACACCCCCGCTGCCCGCATCCATGCCTGAGCGGACGGTTCGCACCGGGATGCGGACCTTCGGCATCCGGAGAGGGAAGGTTCTCTACGGGATGCGAACTGTCCATTTCAGATGCGAGCCTCCCGCTTCCCGATGCGGACGGCTCCCCTTGGAATGCGGGCCTTCCGCTTCCGGATGAGAGACTTTCGCATTGCGGTGCGGACCGTCCGCTTCGAGATAGGAGCCGTCCGGAACCCCGATTCGTCATTTGCTAATTCGAGGACCATGTGGGCCGATAAGTTATCCGGAGAATCTGTTGTGCTCTCTGAATTTGCGGCGACAGTCCACGGGGCCTGATGCGCAGAGAACCCAAGGGTCCTCGTAAGTTCTTTTACCCAATACTCGGCCGACCTCTTTGCCTCTCCTTCGGCAGGTTCATGGGTATCTGCGAATTAGACCATTGCGCGCTGAATAGTTAGACTTGCTGTGATTTCGTGGCGTTGTTTGATGTTGTCGGCTCCAATCTTTAAACTCCCCATGTAGGCATTTGTGATATTGATAGACTCGCCGTTGGGACCTGTGGCGGCAATGCTTACGTCCTTGAGGTCGTGACGGATAGTGGTGAACGGACCGATGGCTGCTGGGTTAGACGTATTTATTTCGACCAATCCATGCCCTATTTTAGAGATTGTTAGATCAAAGATGACGGGAAACTCATGATAGCTGCTCCTATCATCCTCTCGCGTTCCTATCGTGCCTAACTCTCCTCACCCGCCCGCATCCCCACCTTCACCGACGCCCGCCCCATCCAGATCTCGTCCCCCGCCTGAATTCGCACGCCCCGCCGGTCGTGGCCTGACACGTCGATCGTGCGTCCATCCCGGAAAATCCTTGTCGAAGAGGCATTCTGCTCGGCGCGGACCCAGAAGCTGGAGCTCGCGGCGTCCCAGGCGATGCGGGCGTGTTCGCGGGAGACGGTCTGGTTGATCTCTCCGTCTTCCTTGAAGGCGACGTCGTTTCTCCGGCGGACGCGGCCTTCGTGGTCCAGCACCTCTTCCATGCGGCCGAGGTGGACGCGGTCGAGGCTCAGGGTGTAGACCCTCTGGGTGGCGGTCCCCTTGAGGACGGTGAGCTCCAGGGTCGGCCGGCCGGTTTTGGCGACGGGGGCGGCTTCGTCCCTCGCATAGGAGACGTAGTAGCG
>DATEIO010000071.1:0-7119 GCA_035278895.1 Thermoanaerobaculia bacterium
ACGGCAGGCTCTCCTCGACGAAGAGCACGTCCTCGTAGGTGGCGACCGGCTCCTCCTCCTGCGGTTCCTGGGCGAAGAGCGGGAAGGCCACGAGCCCGGAAACGGCGAGGCTCCAGACAATGCGATGCGATGTGCTCAAGAGTTTCTCCTCCACGTTCGCTTCCCTATACGCCTCGGGCTTCGCGTGGTTTCGCTTTTTACAGTCTTTTTACCCGCCTACCTTGGCCGGTGGAGGGACCGACGGCTTGCCGGTCCAGTCGAGGGCGATGAGCTGCTCTTCGTTTCTCACGTACAGCTTGCCGTTGGCGAGGGTCGGAGCCGTCCAGCACTTGCCGGAGTGGATCTCGACGCTCCCCTTCTCCTTGTAGGCCGCGGGCGTCGCTTCGACGAGCACGAGCTTGCCGCGCTCGGAAAGGACCGCCAGATGGCCGTCGGCCAGGATCAGCGAGCCGTGCCCCAGGCCGCGCTGGCGCCAGAGGTCCTTGCCGGTCGCCGCATCGATCGCCTTGAAGGTCGTGTCGTCGAAGCCGTAGATCGTGCCGTTGTGGAGGACCGACGAGCTGAACTGGTTCTTCATGCCGCGGCTCTTCCAGATCTCTTCCGGCGGAGCGTTCGGCTTCAGCTTGTAGAGGGCCGCGCCCACGCCGTAACCCGAGGAGATGAAGAGCTTGTCGGGCGCCACGAAGATCGGCGCCGCCGCGTTGACGTCCCAGTCCGTGCGCCAGGGCACCCGCCAGAAGGCCTTGCCCGTGGCCGGGGCCACGGAGACGACCGAGGTGCCGGTGAAGAAGATCACCTGGCGCACGCCGCCCACCGTGATCGCGATCGGCGCCGAATAGCCCGCCTTGTCGCTCTGCGAGGTCCAGACGGTCTTGCCCGTCTTCTTGTCGAACGCCACGATCGACTTGTTGCCGGAGCCGCCGACGTCGACCAGGAGGAGGTTGCCCTCGACGAGCGGCGAGGTGGAAGCGCCCCAGCCCGGGATTCGCGCGTCGAGCTCGTCCTCCAGGTCGCGCTCCCAGGCCTTCTTGCCGTTCGCCGCGTTCAAGGCCACGAGCTTGCCGTTGGCCGACAGCGCGTAGACCATGCCGCCGTCGACCGTGGGCGTCGAGCGGGGGCCGTTGCCCATGTCGCTCGAGTACTTGCCGTCGATCGGTGTCTTCCAGACCTGTTTTCCGGAAGCGGCGTCCATCGCCACGGCGACCTCCTGGCTCCCCAGGCCGTAGAGGGTGAAGACGCGGCCTCCCGCCACCACGACGTGCGAGAAACCCTCGCCCGCAGGGGCTTTCCAGAGAACCTTGGGGCCGCCCGCGGGCCAGCTCTTCAGGAGGCCGGTCTCGCGGGAGACGCCGTCCCGGTTCGGGCCGCGGAACTGCGGCCAGTCCGCGGCGAGCGCGGCGCCGGCCAGGAGGCAGAGGCCGAGGGTCAGAGGGACACGAAGACGGTGGGACATGGGTATCTCCTAGGTATACCGGGCGTTCCGGTATCTCTCATCGTAGAAGGAAGGGAGCAGCCGGTCGACCTGGAGGAGGCCGTCGCGGGTGAGGTCGACCGTGCCCTCGCCCACCCGAAGCATCTCCTCCTGCTGAAGCCTCTGCCACGCGGGGGCAAACTCGGAAAGAACGTCGACCCCGAACTTCTCACGGAAGTAGGAGGCTTCGAGGTGGCCGAGCTTCAGTTGCAGGATCATCTCGCGGGTGAGCCGCTCGCGGTCCGAGAGGGCAAAGCCCCGGCCCAGCGGGAGGCGGCCCTCGGCGATCATCCCCAGGTACTCGCCCCAGCTCGCCACGTTCTGGAAGTGGACGCCCGACAGATGGGAGAACGACGCGACGCCGGTGCCGATCATGTCGCTCCCGTGCCATACGGAATCGCGGTACACGAAGGAGGACGACGCGTCTTTCGGCTTGACCATGGTGTAGGCCGAGGAAACGACGTATCCGGCCTTGGCGAGCTCTTCGAAGGCGTAGTCCTGCCACGCCCGCTTGGTCGGCCAGTCCGCGAGCGGCCGGTCGAAGCTGCCGCCCAGCACGCTCTGCGAGTAGACCGTGTTGTAGGGGAGCTCCATCTGATAGATGGTCACGCTGTCCGGCGCGATCTCCAGGGTCTTCCGGACGCTCTCCTTCCACGTGTCCCAGGTCTCCCCCACCATGCCGGCGATGAGATCGATATTGAGCTGATCAAAGCCCAGCTCCTGGATCCACGGGAGCACCCGGTAGATCTCGGTCGACACGTGCGCGCGGCCGTTCTCCTTGAGGATCTCGTCGTCGAAGTTCTCGATGCCGAGCGACAGGCGGGTCACGCCGATTGCGCGGATCGCTTCGAGCTTCGAATGCGTGAGCGTTCCCGGCTCGCACTCGAAGGTGACCTCCTGCACGCCGTCCCACGGGAGCACGGCCTTGACGCGGGAGACGAGCCCTTCGAGCTGCCTGACACTGATGTACGAAGGCGTGCCGCCGCCGAAGTAGACGAACTTCAAGGGCCGGCCCGCGACCGCGCGCTGCTGCGCGTAGATCTCGACCTCGGAGGCCAGGGCGTCGAGATAAGTCCCGATCTCCGAAGAGTCCTTGTCCGTGTAGACGCGGAAGTAGCAGAACTTGCAGCGCTTCCGGCAGAACGGGATGTGCAGGTAGAGGCCGATGGGCGCGCCGGGCCGGGGCGGGCTGTTCAACACCCGCTCGGCCTCGGAAAGGCTCTGCGGCCCCCAGGCCGAAAAGGGCGGATAGTTGGAAACGAACACGCTCCCCACCTCCGTCGTGGCAGGCTGGACCGGAAGCGTGGCCGTGGCAGGCTCGGGATTCACCATAAAAAACCTTTCACTTCGCTCCGAAAGCGTACAGAGTGCCGTCCGACGTGCCGACAACCAGCCGGCCGGCGGCGATGGCCGGCGAGGACTCGATCCCGGAGCCGGCGTCGAAGGTCCAGACGGCCTTGCCGGTCTTGACGTCCAGCGCGAAAAGCTGGCCGCTCTTGTCCGCGGCGAAGACGCGGTTGTCGAGAACGACCGGCGAGGCGTCCACGGCCGAGCGGGCCGAGTACGTCCAGAGGGACTTCCCCGTGGCGGTCTCCAGGGCGTGGACGAGCTTGTCGCGGCCGCCGAAGATGACCGTGTTGCCGGCCAGGGCCGCGGAGGAGTAGTACGGGAACTTGCGCACCGGATGCTCGTAGCGCCAGAGGACCTTGCCGGCGTCAAGATCCACGGCGAGGAACTGGTTTTCGAAATTGCCCACGTAGAGCCGGCTCCCCGACACCGCCGGGGACGCGCCCACGTAGCCGCCGAGCGGGACCTGGCGGACCTCCTTGCCGTCCTTCACACGGAGCACGCGCAGGAATCCGTCGCACCCCGCCGAGACGACGTTTTCGCCCACGACCGCCGGGGTGCCGTGGATGTAGCCGTCCGTCTCGATCTTCCAGACGGCCGTGCCGTCCTTGGGATTCAGGCAGTAGAAAAACTGATCGTAGGAGCCCACGAGCACGCACCCCGGCGCGAAGTTGGCCGAGGAGACGACGCCCGAGCCGGCCTGGAACATCCACTTTTTCGCGCCCGTCTTGGCATCGAGCGCGTGGAAGCCGCCTTTTTCGTCCCCGAAGTAGACGACGCCGTCCTTGACGGACGGTGAGGATTTGATCTCGTCGAGCGCCTTGTACGTCCACTTCGCCTTGCCGGTCGCGAGGTCCAGGGCGTAGAAGTTGCCGTCCAGCCCGCCCACGTAGACCGTGCCGTCCACGATCGCGGCCGTCGAGGAGAACCCCTTCTCCGCCCGGAACGTCCACAGCGGCTTCGGGTCCGCCGGCAGCGTGCCGGACGCGCGGCCCGTGAGCTGCGAATCGCCGCGGAACATGGTCCAGGAGGACGGCGCGGGAGCCGCGGCGATCGAGAGGAGCGCAACGAGCGCGAGCCCTTTAACCTTCATAGGCAGCCCTGTACAGATCCAGAAGGTCCGCCGCGGTCACCGGGCGGGGGTTGAACTGCGCCGTCCACTGCCTGGAAGCCTCTTCGGCGAGCTGTGGAAGGCGCTCTTCTTCGACGCCGCAATCCCGCAGATTTGCAGGCAGGCCAGCCGCAGCGCGAAGCTCGACGAGGCGGTCCACCAGCCGGCGGTCCAGCTCGTCGTAGGCGTCCCCCACAGCCGCGGCGTTGTAGCGCACGACGTGCGGCAGCATCACCCCCACGGCCGTACCGTGGACGACGCCGAAATGCGCCGTGAGCGGATTCGCGCACGAATGGGCCGCGCCCAGCATGGAGGCCTCGATGGCCGCGCCCGCGAGGTGCGCGCCCAGAAGCGCGTCCCCAGCCGCGCGGAGGTTGCCCGGGTTGTCGAGAAACGTCTCGAGGCTCCCGTCGAGCAGCCGCCACGCCTCGCGGGCAAACATGCGCGACACGGGGTTGGCTCGTTTCGTCACGTAGCTCTCAACAGCATGGGAGACGGCGTCGATTCCGGCGTTCGCCGCCACCCGCCGGGGAGCGGACGCCGCGAGGACGGGATCGAGGATCACGTCCCGGAACCGGGCCTTGCGGTCGCCGCACGCCATCTTCTGGTGGGTTTGGGGATGGGAGATGAGCGCGTAGGACTGCGCCTCGCTCCCCGTTCCGGCCGTCGTGGGCACGCCGATCGACGGCAGCATGGGCCTTGCAGCCTTCCCCGATCCCCAGTAATCCTCCATCCGGCCGCCGTTCGTGAGCACAAAGTTGATCCCCTTGGCCGTGTCCATGGCGCTTCCGCCGCCCAGCCCTACAAGCAGATCAGGCCCGAACGTGGCGGCGAAGGCGCGCCCCTCCTCCACCTCGTCGGAGGTGGGGTTCTCGACGACGTGGTCGAACACGGCTGTAGAGATCCCTTCGCGCTCCAGAAGCTCGACCGCCCGGTCCGCGTACCCCGCCTTGCGCACGCCGGGGTCCGTCACCACGAGCACCCGCGTGCCGCCCCACTCCCGGGCGAGGCTGCCCAGGGAGTCGAACGCGCCGGGGGACACGGGAGCGTTGTTCACGCCGCCCAGGCCCCCGTCTGCAACGCCCGCCGCCGGTAGAGGTGATCGAAGAGGTTCCCCTCGTGCGGCTGGTCCCGCGAGATGCGGGAGGTCGGGATCGGCCCCAGGTTCAGGTGATCGATCGACGGGCAGTCCATCAACGCCCGCTCGAACGCGCGGTCCTCGGTGATCGCAGTGGCCACGAGCGTGGAGCCGATTCGCGAAAGAAGCTCGTCCTTCGGCGCCTCCACGGCCGTGGCGAACGGGAACAGCAGCTCCATGCCGGCGAGCGGATGGTCGGGCTCGCACCAGATGAGGGTCGGCAGCAGGAACGTGCAGCCGTCCACCTCCGCCACGCGGTCCGTCCCGCGGATCTGCTGCGTCAGGTCCACCGCGCCCGGAATGCGGAGCTGGCGGTCGATCGTCTCGGAGATCCGGCGCGCCATCTGGGGCTTGGTGAACGCCGCGAGCCGCGCCTCGGGATGATCGAGCGGCAGCGCCGGAATGCGTGCCAGCCGCTCCGCAATGGCCTCGGCGATCTTCCGCGGCGTGCCCTTGCCGTCCGCGGGCATCCACACCCCGGAGGCGTTCAAGCACGACCGGCCGCCGTTCTCAGCGATCGAGGTGAAGGCGAGATCTACGTGCCGCTCCCACTGTCCATACTGGTCCGCGCCGAAGATCACCTTGCTCCAGCCCGGGCCATGGAGCTGCACGCGGGGATCGTCCTTCCACGGCCGCACGGTGTTCGCGTCCCCGAACAGCATGGACCGGCCCGTGCGCAGCAGGATCTCGGAAGACCCGGAGTGGTCCGTCGGGTAGTAGAACGCCGCCTGGGGAGGCATCCCCGCCGCGATCAGCGCCTGAGCCACGCGGAACGGCGTCCAAGGCTCCTCCCGGCCGGGCTTCAGCACCACCGGCACTTTCAGCGCGTAAGCCGGCAGCCACAGCGTGTGCACGCCCGGCGAGTTGCTGGGGAGGATCGCGCCTAGCGTGTCCGTCTGCCCCACGTAGGAGAGGCGCCGGCCGTCCTGCCACACCCAGCCCGCATCGAGCGCCGCGAGATCGAGCCCCCGGGTCAATCCGGAGAGGATGTCCCCCATGTTGTCGAGCGCCCCGCGGTTCTTCTCCATGTTGAACCGGCAGAGGGATTCCGGCAGCCCCGAGGTCGACGAGAGCTGGCGGACGTAGTCCTCCGGTCCCTGAAGCGTTCCAGGCTCGAGCGGCAGCTCCGCCGTCGCGAAAAGCTCCGCCGCCTTCCGGCAGATCTCCAGCATCTCCGCGGCGGGAACGTCCTGAAGCGCCTTCCGCGCCTCGCCCGCCGCGAGCAGATCGCGCGCGATCACCCCGGAGTTGGCGTGCGAGACCTGCGCGACCGGCTCGCCCGTGCGGACGTGTTTGAGCGTCTGGAATTCCAGGCTCTGATACGGCCGGCCGCCGCGGAGAAGTGGGATGTGGAGCATCAATACACCCCCACCACCACCGACTCCTGAAGCTCGGAAAACAGCCGGAGCGACGACACGCCGTCCCACGGCGAGCGCTCGATGGGCTCGGCGCGCTCGCCCTCGTCCCGCTCCAGGAACCGGGGCATGAAGAAGTCGCGGGTGAGCGTGGTGAGCATCACCCGGCCGGTCTCGCCGTACTCGACCGTCCGGTCCGGATTCTTCGGATCGACCAGCTCGAACACGGCCCGGGGAGACGGCGGGTAGTACGTGATCGTGTAGTCCGGGTTCTTGGGATCGAAAGGTTTCGACGTCGCGAGCCCCATCAACGTGTTGCCATACGTGGGCACGAAGTCGATCCCCGGCACCAGCTCCTCGCGCGCGAAACGGTGGAACTGCGCGTTCATCTCGGTGCCGCCGCAGAAGATCCCCTGGATGCCGATCTTCGGAAGCGAAACCTTTTCGCACAGCGCCTCGAGCAGCTTGGGCGTGGTGAAGATGCACTTGATTTCGTGTGCGCGCAGGATGGTCAGCCCCTGCTCGATCACGTGGTCCTTGTAGGCCTGGAGCTCGCGTGGCTTGCCGTTCTTGATCAGCTTGTTGACCCAGCGGGGATCGAGATCCACGTGGAACGCGATGCCGCCGCGATATTGTGCGAGATGCTCGACCGCGAGGCGCAGCCGCCGCGGCCCCGTAGGCCCCAGCATCAGCCAGT
>DATEIO010000072.1:0-12101 GCA_035278895.1 Thermoanaerobaculia bacterium
CTACCGGGCCCCAGGCTCGGCTTCATCGACCTGGGGATGGTGGGGCGCTTCGACAGCGATCTGCGGCGGACCTTCCTCTACTACTACTACACGCTCGTGATGGGGGACGCCGAGGGGGCCGCCCGGTATCTGCTGGCGATCGCGCAGCCCGGCCCAGGGGCCGATCCCGCGGGGTTCCGCCGCGAGGTCACCGAGATCCTCCTGCGCTGGAACCGCAGCTCCTCCTTCAGGGACTTCTCCCTCGCCCAGCTCATCATGCGCTCGGTCAACCTGGGCGCCCAGCACCGGCTCTACTTCCCCGTGGAGATGGTGTTGATGGTCAAGGCCCTCGTCACCTTCGAGGGGGTGGGCCAGATCTTGAAGCCCGGGCTCGATGTGGCCGCCGTCTCCCGGGAGCACGCCAACCAGATCTTCCGCGACCAGTTCAGCCCCCAGAACCTCTTTCAGCAGGTCCTGCGCGGCGCGCCCGAGGTGCTGGAAGCGCTCGCCAAGGCGCCCAACCTCATCACCGAAGGGCTCCGCCTTTTGGAGCAGGCCACCCGCCGCTCGCCCTCGAACCCGCTCGCCGGCATCCGCGGCACGCTCTTCGGCGGCTTCTGCATGGTGGCTGGCGCCGTGCTCGCCGGAGCCAAGGGGCCGTGGCCGGTGTGGGCGATTCTGTTTGCGGTGGGGATCGGGGCGGCGCTTCACCGGGACCGGTCGTAGGTCAAAAAGCGAAGTTAGTAGGCCGGCGAGACGTCGGCGGTCCCAGGGGGCGCTCTCCGGCCGTTGACTCCTTTTCCCATCCGTGGTGTACTACACATGTAACACGGTTAACGAATCTCACTCGGAGGGCGTGCGTGCCATGAAGATGTGGAAGGTCATCGCCTTGCTTTTCGTCTTTGTCTCGGGGCCCGCCTTCTCGTGGCAGGCGCCCGTGAATCTCGATTTTGAACAGGGGCAAGCGGGGCAGGCCCCTCCCGGATGGACCGTTCCCTCTGACGCGGCGGGCTTCTCGGCGCAGGTCTCCAGCGAGAAGCCGGAGAGTGGCAAGGCGAGCGGCATGCTCGCGGGCGCAGGGGTGAAGCCGGATACGGTGGGCAACCTGATTCAGTCCGTGGACGCCGCACCCTACCAGGGGAAGCGGATCCGCTTCCGCGCGGCGGTGCGGGCCGAGCCCGAGAGCCCGGGTGGACGGTCCCGGCTCTGGATCGGCCTCGACCGGCCGGGCAGCGGAAACGGGGGCCGGTTCGATGCCACGTCTCCGATTGTCACTCCCGAGTGGGTGCGCTATGAAATTACGGCCGAAGTACCGGAAGATACCCGGATGCTGAACCTGGGGCTGGTCCTCGTGGGCAACGGCCGGGCCTGGATCGACTCCGCCTCCCTGGAGATCCTGGGCGCGATCGGTGAAGGCGACGAGCCGGCCCGGGCGCTCGCGGGCCGGGAGCTGGACAACCTCGTGGCCTTCGCGAAGCTCCTGGGCTACGTCCGCTTCTTCCACCCGAGCGATCAGGTCGCGTCCGCCGACTGGGAGAAGCTCGCCCTCGCGGGCGTGCAGAAGGCCGAAAAGGCCGGCAGCCCCGAGGACCTTGCGCAGACGCTCGAGACCTTCTTCCTGCCGGTCGCTCCCACGGTGCGGGTCTTCCCCACGGACCGGCGTCCGGCGCTCCCCGCGGAGCTCGCGGCACCCGCCGGCAACGGCGCTCCGGAGATCATCACCTGGAGCCACTCCGGAGTGGCGCTCTCGAAGCAGGGCTCTGTCTACAGGAGCGAGCGGGTGACCCAGGGGCCGGGCCGGGAGCCGGGGAGCTTCGCGCAGTACATCGACGCCAAGCCTCTCCAGGGCAAGCCGGTGCGCCTGCGCGTGGCCGTGCGCACGGACGGCCCGGGAGCCCGCTTGGCGCTGACGACCTTCTCCCGGGGCCAGCAGCAGCCGGCTCCCCTGTCCGAGCGGGAGGTTGCGGCCACTGCGGGCGCATGGCGCGTGGAGGAGCTCTCGGCCACCGTGCCCGCGGGCGTCGAAGCGCTCGGCGTGGAGCTTCAGCTCGCTTCCGGAGAGCGCTCCTTCTGGGACGACGCGACGCTTGAAATCCAGGGCGAAGCTCCCCCTTCCGCGCCCCTCCTCGAAAACGGGAGCTTCGAGGAGGTCGGCCCCCAGGGCTCTCCGGCCGGATGGGGGATCGAAGGACCGGTGGAGCGGGCCGGCTACGGTCTGGCTTCAAACGGCGAGCATCCGCACAGCGGCAGCCGGAGCGCCGTCTTGAGCTACACGAAGCCCTCTCAAGTGAGCCCGGCCGAGCCGTTCGTGGCCGACCTGGGCGGCGGCGTCTCGGCGATCGTCCCCCTGGCTCTCTACAAGGACTCCCGCGGCACTCTCCCCCACGTCCCCACGCTGGTGCGGCCTCCGGCCCCGGAAAAGCCCGAAGGGTTCGTCCCTACGGGAAACGACCGCGCCACGCGCCTCGCGGACGTGGCGCTCGCGTGGACCGTCTTCCAGCACTTCTATCCCTATTTCGACGTGGTCAAGACCGACTGGCCGGCCGAGCTGCCGCGGGCCCTTTTCTCCGCGGCCACGGACAAGGACGCGGCCGCCTTCCTCACCACGTTGCGCCGGATGGTCGCCGCGCTCCACGACGGACACGGGAACGTGTTCCATCCCTCGGAGCCGGGTTCCCACAATCTCCCCCTGGTGTGGGACTGGGTCGAGGACCGTCTCGTGATCACCGCGGCCGATCCGGAAAAGGCGCCCGGCGTCTCCCGCGGGGACGTGGTGACCGCGATCGACGGCCAGCCGGCCGGCGAGGTCCTGGCCGCCCGGGAAGAGGTCATCTCGAGCGCCACGCCGCAGTGGAAGCGCTTCCGGGCCCTCCGGGGGTTGCTCATGGGAGCCGAGAACGAAGAGGTGCGGCTCGCGCTGCAGTCTCCGTCGGGCGAGACGAAGACGGTGACCGTCCGGCGCTCGGTCTCCTTCCAGCAGAATCCGCGGGGCTTCGATGAGCCCCGGCCGGAGCCGGTCGCTGAAATCCGCCCCGGGATCTTCTACGTGGATCTGGACCGGGTGGAGGAGGAGGAATTCAAGGCCGCCGTGGACCGCTTGGCTGCGGCGAAAGGCATTGTCTTCGACATGCGGGGCTATCCCAACGACTCGGCGCTCCTCGCTTTTTCGCACCTGATCGACGCTCCCATGTACACAGCCCGCTGGCAGGTCCCCCAGATCGCGCGGCCGGACCGCGAGGGGATGACCTTCGACTTCTCGAACTGGCCGGTCAAGCCCGCTCCTCCCCGCTTCCAGGCCAAGGTCGCCTTCGTCACCGACGGCCGGGCGATCAGCTACGCCGAAACCTGCATGGGCATGATCGAAGCCTACAAGGTGGCACCCATTGTCGGCGCGCCGACCGCCGGTACCAACGGCAACATCAACCCGTTCACCCTCCCCGGCGGCTACCGTCTGGTGTGGACCGGCATGAGGGTGACGAAGCACGACGGCTCGCAGCACCACGGCGTCGGCATTCTCCCCACGATTCCCGTCTCCCGGACTTTGAAGGGAGTGGCCGAGGGGAAGGATGAGTTTCTGGAGAAGGCGATCGAGGTGGTGAGCCGGTAAAAGCGGTTAAAATAACCCAGCCTTGACCTTTCGAAAGAGGAGCCGGGAATGCAACCGGAAAGGGTCTTCGAAGCGCCCACGCCGTCCTACGAGACGCCGGAACTGCCGGAGAGCCCCGCTGCCGAGGCCCCCGCGTGGGGGCTCGGCACGAAAGTCCTCTTTCGCTTCGCCGCGGTCTACTTCCTCCTCTACTTCCTCCCCTGGTGCCTCAACCTGATCCCTTACAGCCAGGGGGTGACCCGGCCTGTGGCCGACTTTTCGAGCGAGCTCGTCACCTCGGTCGGAGAGCGGGTGTTCGGCGTCCACGCCGAGTCCGAGATGACGGGCAGCGGAGACACGACGTGGGACTACGTGCGCGTCTTCTTCCTCCTCGTGACCGCTGCCGCCGCTACGGTGGTCTGGTCGATTCTCGACCGGAAGCGGCCGCACTACGCCCGGCTCTACGCATGGCTCCGGGTCTACGTCCGGGTCTCGCTCGCGACCGCCATGATCGTCTACGGCGGCATGAAGGCCATCAATTCGCAGTTCCCCTCTCCGAGCCTCGACAGCCTCAGCCGGACGTTCGGCGACAGCTCGCCCATGCGCCTCCTCTGGACGTTCATGGGGTTCTCCCAGCCGTACACCATGTTTTCGGGGATCGCGGAGCTCGCGGGCGGCCTCCTCCTCGCGTTCCGCCGCACGGCGCTCCTGGGGGCCCTGGTCTCGATCGGCGTGATGGCGAACGTCGTGATGCTCAACTTCTGCTACGACGTACCGGTCAAGCTGTTTTCCTCCCACCTGCTCCTCGCGGGCGTCTTCCTGCTGCTGCCGGACCTTGCGCGGCTGGCCAACCTCTTCGTGCTGAACCGCCGGGTCCAGCCCGCGCCGCTCCCCCCGCTCTTCGCCAACCGGCGGCTCGACCGCGCCGTCGTGGCCGTAAGGACGCTCTTCTTCCTCGGCCTTGCCGGCTACATGCTCTACAGCTCGCGCCAGATGAGAATGCAATTCGAGGCGAGCCGCTCACCCCTGCGCGGCATCTGGAAGGTGGAGGAATTCGTGCTCGATGGCCAAGTCCGGCCGCCGCTCACGACCGACCCCGTCCGCTGGCGGCGGGTGATCTTCGACTACCCCCAGAGGGCCACCATCCAGCCCATGGACGCGCCGGGCCGCTACTACATGATTAAGCTCGACCCGAGAAAGCGCTCGCTCGAGCTGACCGGGCGCGACGATCCGAAAACGAAGTCCACCCTCACCTACGAGCGCCCGAAGCCGGACGTCCTCCTGCTCACCGGAGCTTTCGAGGGCAAACCGGTCCGCGCCCGGCTCCTCCGCGAGGAGGAAACGAAGCTCCCGCTGACAAGCCGCGGCTTCCACTGGATCAACGAGTATCCCTACAACCGGTGAGCGCGGGAGAGTGCCCATGATCAGGAAGTGGAACCGCTGGATGCTGGCCCTCGTCTTGTTCCTCCTCGGCCGCATGGCCGCGGCCCAGCCGGCCTTCCTGGCCGCGGACGTCAACACGGTCCAGCCCTACGTCCCGGAGCCGCAGTTCCTCTCGTATGACTTCGCGGTCCTGGGGACCGACCTGTTCTTCCTCGCCGACGACGGCATCCATGGCATCGAGCTCTGGAAGACGGACGGCACGGCGGCCGGCACCGCGATGGTCAAGGACGTCTGCCCCGGCTCCTGCTGGGGACGCTCTTTTGAGCTCACAGTGGCGGACGGTGTCCTCTACTTCCAGGCGGACGACGGGGCCCACGGCTACGAGCTGTGGCGAAGCGATGGCAGCCCTGACGGCACCTTCCTGGTGAAGGACATTCTTCCAGGCCGGAAAGGCCACATCTCCGCTCTGCGGGAGATGGGCGGCCTGCTCCTCTTCACCGCTAACGACGGAGCCCACGGGTCGGAGCCGTGGGTGACGGACGGCACGGCGGCCGGCACCCGGATGCTCGTGGACCTCCAGCCCGGACCTTATGGCTCGAATCCACAGCTGCGGCTTGCCGTCAACGGCGGATTCCTTTTCAACGCGAACGATGGCGTCCACGGCATGGAGCCCTGGCTGACGGACGGCACCGCCGCCGGCACCCGGATGCTCCGGGACATCAGGCCCGTTGGGGGCTCCTCCGATTCCCCCGATCTGGGTCCCTTCGAGCCCGACGCCGTCGCTCTGCCCAACGGGTCCTTCCTCTTCGTAGCCGAGGACGAGACTCACGGTGCGGAGCTGTGGTTGAGCAACGGGACCGAAGCCGGGACCGCTCTGGTGGCGGACTTGAACCCGGGCCCGCAAGGCTCCTACCCCTACGGCCTGACGCTTCTGGGGAACACCGTTTTCTTCACCGCCTACGAGCCGACGGCCGGATGGGAGCTCTGGAAGACGGACGGAACCGGCGCCGGGACCACGCTCTTCAAGGATCTGAATCCGTCGTCCAGCTCCTATCCCCAGGAAATGAATGCCCTCGGAGGGCGCCTCTTCTTCCGGGCCGAAGACGGCACCCACGGCTCCGAGCTGTGGACGAGCGACGGGACGGTAGCCGGCACCGTTCTCGTCAAGGACGTGAACCCCGGCTCCGGCAACGGCCTCACCTACGGCACCTTGAACGTCTTCCCTGAGATCGGGGGCGCGGTTCTCTTCTTCGCCGACGACGGCGTCCACGGGTTGGAGCTGTGGAAGACGGACGGCACGGAGGCGGGCACCGTTCTGATGAAGGATCTCCTGCCCGGAACCTCCTCGACCCCGTTCCCCTGGTTCTGGGCCCCCTTCAAGGCGCTCGGCTCCCATCTCTACTTCTACGCCTCCGGTCCGGACGGGCTGGAGCTTTGGAAAACCGACGGCTCGGAAGCCGGAACCTCCCAGGTGAGGGACATCGCGACTCTGACCTCCTCGATGCGCGTCTTCTTAGGATCCCTCATCGGGACGACCTCTGCTCTGGGCGGCAGCTTCGTCTTCCCGGCCGACGACGGAACGTCCGGGATCGAGCCCTGGCGGACCGACGGCACCCTGACCGGCACGCAACAGATTGCGGATCTCCGTCCGGGCTTCGAGGGGAGCCTTCCCGATGGCGCGGCCCACCTCGGCAATCGCCTTCTGATCGCCGCCGACGGCCTCTGGAGCACCGACGGCACCACGGCCGGGACCACCCAGCTCCTGGGCTCCACGGCGGACGTCTACAGCCTCGCTCCCTTCCTGGGCACCGCGCTCTTCTCCGCCTCGGACGCGGCCGGGGATCAGGAGCTCTGGAAGACCGACGGCACCCTGGCCGGCACGGTCCGTGTGAAGGACATACACCCCGGAGCGAGCTCCGCTCCGAACGAGATCGTGCCGCTGGGCTCTTCGGCTCTCTTTGCCGCCGACGACGGGAGCCACGGCCGCGAGCTCTGGGTCACGAACGGCACCGCCGCCGGCACCGTGCTCCTCAAGGATCTCGTGCCCGGCGTCCTCTCCTCCTACCCGTCGTGGCTCACGAAGGTGGGAGGCCAGATCCTGTTCTTCGTGTCCGGCTATGCGAACCGCCAGGATCTCTGGAAAAGCGACGGCACCGCCGCCGGAACGGCTTTCGTCAAGAACGTCGACCCCTATTTCCCCTCTTCGATCGCCCATCAGAGCCCGGCAGCGATCGGCACCACGCTGTTTTTCCTGGCCCACGACGACGCCTCCGGCACCGAGCTGTGGAAGAGCGACGGCACCGCCGCCGGCACCGTCCTCGTCAAGGACATCCTGCCGGGCGCCCGCTCCTCCCATCTCGAGCTCCTCACCCGCGTGCGCGACCGGCTCTTCTTCGTGGCCGAGGACGGGGTCCACGGCCGCGAGCTTTGGGTGAGCGACGGTACCGAGGCGGGTACCCGGATGGTGAAGGACGCCGTCCCCGGGGAGGGCTCCTCGCGGCCCGGAGGTCTCGCGGCCGTAGGGCACGTCCTCCTCTTCTCGGCCTACGACGACGTTCACGGCGTGGAGCTGTGGGTGAGCGACGGCACCGAGGCCGGCACGCGGCTCCTTCAGGACATCGCGCCGGGCGACCTCCCCTCGAGCCCGGTCGCCTTCACCCTGGCCTGGGACAAGGTCGGGTTCGCGGCCAACGACGGCGTGGCCGGCCTGGAGCCGTGGACCTTCCCCCGTCAGGTCCTGGGCTCCACCTACACGGACGTGCCGCCGGGCCACTGGGCCTGGCTCTTCGTGGAAACCCTGGCGGACGCCGGCATCGCCACCGAATGCGCGGCCGGCCTCTACTGTCCCGGCTCGCAGCTCACCCGGGCCCAGGTCGCCGTTTTCCTGGGGAGCGCCGCCCATTTCGAAGGCTACGTGCCGCCCCCGGCCACCGGCACCCGCTTCGAGGACGTGCCGGCCAGCCATCCGGCCGCCGCCTGGATCGAGCAGCTCGCGCGCGACGGCCTCACCCAGGGGTGCAGCCTGAATCCGCCGCTCTTCTGCCCCGCTTCTTTCGTGAGCCGGGCCGAGATGGCGGTCTTCCTCCTGCGCGCCCGGCATGGCCTCCTCTACTTTCCGCCGCCCGCCACGGGTACCCGGTTCGAGGACGTCTCCGCGAGCTACTGGGCCGCCCCGTGGATCGAGCAGCTCGCGGCCGAAGGCCTCACCGCGGGCTGCACCTCCACCCGCTTCTGCCCCACAAACCGGGTGACCCGCGCCGAGATCGCGGTGTTCCTGACCCGGGCGTTCGGATGGACACCGTAGGAGCGTTCCCCATGGCCCAACGCAGAATCTTTTTCACTGCCTTGACCGTTCTCCTCCTCCCGGCGGTCCTCTCCGCCCAGCCGGCCTTCCGGGTGAAGGATCTGAACACCACGGCCCCGCTCGCCGGCAGCTCCTTGAGAATCCCCGACCGCTACCCCTGGATCGGCGGCTCGACAGTGCAGGAGGCCGTGGACGTTTCCGGCACCGCGTTCTTCAGCGTGGGAGACGGGATCCATGGCCTCGAGCTGTGGAAGTCCGACGGCACGGAGGCCGGGAGCCAGCTCGTCAAGGACGTCTGCCCCGGCGCCTGCTCGTCGTGGCCTCAGCATTTGACGGCCGTGGGGGGCTCTCTCTTCTTCACCGCGAGCGACGGCGTCCATGGCCACGAGCTGTGGAAGAGCGATGGCACGGAGGCCGGGACGATCCGGCTCACCGACCTGGCCGAGGATTCCTTCTGGGGACCTGAGATCGTCAATGTGACGAGCGCCGGCAACGTCGCCGTCTTCGATTTGAAGGACGTCTTCGACCACCACCTCTGGCGCAGCGACGGCACTCCGGCCGGCACGTTCCTCCTCAAAACCTTCGGAGTGGTGAACGACAATGATCCTTTGATCTTCCTCCCTCCGCTGGGCGGTTCCCTGCTCTTCTGGGCCCACGAGCCGGCCACCGATGCCCAGCACGGCCGGGAGCTCTGGAAGACGGACGGGACCGTGGCAGGGACCGTCCTGCTCAAGGACGTCTACGCGGGCCCGGCAAGCTCGAACCGGGCGTTCTGGCAGCAATCGCCCCGGATTCGCCATGCGGCCGTTCTGAACGGCCGGGTCTACTTCTTCGCCATCACGTACGAGGAAGGGGACGAGCTCTGGGCGAGCGACGGCACGGAGGCGGGCACGGTCCTCGTCAAGGACGTCCAGCTCGGAGGTGGCGGCTCGTTCCCCGACGCCTTCACCGTCCGCGGCAACGAGGTGTTCTTCACGGCCTCCACTCTGGATTCCGGTGTGCAGATCTGGAAGACCGACGGCACTGGGGATGGCACCGTGCAGGTGACCGCGCTCGGGGTCAACACCAGCTTCCAGCCTCCGGCCGCGTCCGGCGGGCTGGTGTATTTCTTCTACGACGACGGCGTCCACGGCAATGAGCTGTGGAAGACCGACGGCACCGAGGCGGGCACGGCCCTGGTCAAGGACGTCTGGCCCGGGAGCGGATCGTCCGTGTCCCTGCCCTACGACTTCGCGTTCCTGAACGACGTGGGCGGAAAGCTGGTCTTCTTTGCCCAGGACGGCGTTCACGGCCGGGAGCCGTGGGTGAGCGACGGCACCGAGGCCGGGACCGTGCTGCTCGACGATCTCTTTCCCGGCTCTCAGGGCTCCTTCCCGGCGAGCGAGCCCGCGGTCGAGGACCGCCGCGCGGTCTCCGGCGGCCGCCTGTTCTTCCGCGCCTACCGCGCGTTTGCGAGGCTCGAGATGTGGACGAGCGACGGCAACCCGGGGGGCACGGAGCAGTTGGAGATCGATCACCAGACCTCGGCGTTCCACGTCCTGCCCAACGGCTCGCTCTCGAGCCCGGCGCCGATGTTCGATCTGAACGGCGTCCTGCTCTTCCCCGGCGGAGACGGCGCGACCGGAGCCGAGCTCGCGCGGAGCGACGGCACCGAGGCCGGAACGTTCGTGATCCGCGAGCTTGCGGCCAGCGACGTGCCGTCCTTGCCGCACGAGTTCACGCTCGCGGGCGATCGCGTGTTCTTCCGGGCCACCCGGAACTGGATCCTGGCGCGGCCCTTCCTCGAGTCCTTGTGGACGACCGACGGCACCGCCGCCGGGACGGCGGTCCTCTACGAGTACCTGGTGTCCGGCTTCGGAGCCCTCTCGCTGCCGCCGCGGGACCTGACCGCGGCCGGCGGCAAGCTCTTCTTCGCGGGCGGAGGAGCGAGCCCGGTCGATAACGAGCTCTGGATGAGCGACGGCACTCCGGCCGGCACCGTGCCCGTCCAGAACGGGACCACGGAGGTCGGGACCGGCGTCCAGTTCCTCACCCCGCTCGGGGACCGCGTCTTCTTCATGGCGACCGCGGAGAGCCAGAACGAGGAGCTCTGGGTGAGCGACGGCACCAACGCCGGAACCTTCGAGCTCAAGGACATCGAGCCCCAGGCGTTCAGCGCCTCGGAGCCCGGGTTCTTCACGGCCCTGAACGGAAACCTTTACTTCTCCGCCTTCACCTGGGCCACGGCGCGCGAGCTCTGGAAGACGGACGGCACGGCCGCCGGGACGTCGCTGGTCAAGGACATCAACCCGGCCTGGAGCTCGCTGGGACATCCCTATTACGACGTTCCGGGGCCGCGGTTCGTGGCGGCCGGGTCCACTCTGTTCTTCGACGGCGCGAGCGCTCCCGGCCTGCGTTCCGAGCTGTGGAAGAGCGATGGCACGGCCCCGGGAACGGTCCTCGTCAAGGCCCTTCCCGGCCCCGATCCCCACCTGCGCAACCTGACGGCGGTGGGCCGGCGCGTCTACTTCACGTTCGACGATGGCGCCCACGGCGAGGAGCTGTGGGAGAGCGACGGCACGGAGGAGGGGACGCGGCTGGTGAAGGACGTCTTCCCCGGCCTCGAGTCCTCCCTTCCCCAGGAGCTCCGGGCCTTCGGCCACCTCCTCCTCTTCTCCGCCACGGACGGCGTCCACGGCCGGGAGCCCTGGCGGACCAACAGCCGGCCCGCCGGCACCCGGCAGGTGCAAGACGTCGCGCCGGGCGCTCTCTCGTCGAGCCCCCTCTCCTTCACTCCGTCGGGAGCGAACGTCTACTTCGCGGCGAACGACAACGAGACGGGCTTCGAGCTATGGGCCGCTCCCCGCACCGCCCTGCTCGCCACCTTCGGGGACGTGCCCACGACGCACTGGGCCTGGCGGCAGATCGAGGCTCTCGCCCAGCACGGCATCACGGTCGGCTGCGGCTCCGGCGTCAACTACTGCCCGGGCCAGACGGTGACCCGGGCCGAGGTGGCGGTCTTCCTGAGCCGCCCCCTCCACGGTGCGGACTTCACTCCTCCGCCCGCGACCGGCACGCGCTTCGCGGACGTTCCCGCCTCATACTGGGCCGCTCCCTGGATCGAGCAGATTGCGCGAGACGGCCTCACCCAGGGCTGCTCGGCCACTCAGTACTGCCCCACCCAACAGCTCACCCGGGCGGAGATGGCGGTCTTCCTTCTGCGCGCCCGGCATGGAAATTCCTACTTTCCACCCCCTGCAACGGGCACGCTCTTCAACGACGTTCCGGCGGGCTACTGGGCCGCTTCCTGGATCGAGCAACTCGCGGCCGAGGGGATCACCGCCGGTTGCGGCGGGGGCGCCTACTGCCCGAAGAGCTTCGTGACCCGGGCCGAGATGGCGGCCTTTCTCGTGAAGACGTTCGGCCTCGAGACGCCGTAGCTCCCGCTCAACGCAAAAAACCCACGCCGGTTTCATCGGCGTGGGTTTTTTGAGAAGAGCTCGCCCGGGAGGGTTTAGCGAATCACCCGGACGGCGAAGGCACCGGCCAGCGAAAGCAGGCCGAGAAGCGCGAAGAGCGGACCGTTGCTGGCCGTCTCCGGCAGATTGTCATTGTCCACGTCGGCGTAGGTGCCGGTCGTCACCGCCGGGTCATTGCCCTGGGCCTCCGTGTCGGAATCCGCGTTGCGCTTCACCTCGACGTCCATCACGCCGTCTTCGGCATTGCGGCCGACATCGACGTCCACGTCAGGGCCGGTGCCCGTCTCGGGCTGTCCGGACTGATCCACCTGCTGGCTGGGAGGGGGCGTCTGCGTGGTCCCGGTGGACTGGGCCCACAAAGCGGTTCCCGTGGCGAGAGCGAGGACCATCA
>DATEIO010000073.1:0-5167 GCA_035278895.1 Thermoanaerobaculia bacterium
CCCCCGCACGCAGACGGAGGAGCAGCTGGCCGCGATCTGGCGGGAGCTCCTGGACGTGGATCGGGTCGGGGTCCACGACCACTTCTTCGACCTGGGCGGCCACTCGCTGCTGGCGATGCAGCTCCTGTCGCGGGTGCGTGAGGATCTCGGGGTCGAGGTGCCGCTCTCCGCACTGTTCGAGAGGGCTCCGACGGTCGCCAACCTAGCCCAGGCCGCCTCCCGGTATGAGGTCGAGTCGGCCGGCGACGACGAGTTTGCTGCGGCGCTGCTGGAGCTGGACGCGCTGTCGGATGAGGAGGTCCGGGCGTTGCTGAAGGGCGAGGAGGCCTGAAGGATGAAGATCGTGCTCGTTCAAAGCGCTCCCTACCTGCCGTCTCTGGGCGGAGCCAACAAGGGGAACCGGCTGCTGCTGGAGAAGCTCGCCTCCCGCGGACATTCCTGCCGGGCGATCGGCACCGCAGGGGAGGGCGCCCCGGGGGACACGGCCTTCCGCCATGCCGGCGTCGAGGTGGAGGTCGTCGGGGACTCCTCCCGGCTGCGCGGCCATGTCGCCCGGCGCCTGCGGGAGCTGGACGCGGACCGGATTCTGGTGTCGTCGGAGGATCCGGCCCAGATGCTGCTCCAGGCTGCGCTGGAGGCTCGTCCCGGGCGGGTGATCTACCTGGCCCACACGACACTCCAGCTTCCCTTCGGTCCGGAAGGTTTCCTCGACAGCCCGGAGCGCACGGGCCTGCTGCGGCAGGCGGCCGGAATTATCACGCTCAGCGGCTACATGCGCGACTACTTCCGGCGCTGGGCCGGGTTGGAGGCGGCCGTGCTCCGTTTCCCGGTCTACGGCGACGGTCCCTTCCCCGAACTGGCCGATTTCGACCACGGTGCGGTGACGCTGATCAACCCCTGCGCGGTCAAGGGGATTGCAATCTTCCTGGAGCTGGCACGCCGCTGTCCGGACCTCCCCTTCCTGGCGGTGCCCACCTGGGGGACCACGGAGGAGGACTTGGCGGCGCTCGCGGCGCTGCCCAACATCCGCGTCCGGCCGCCGTCGCCGGACATCGACGAGATCCTCCGGGAGACGCGCGTGCTGCTCGTGCCGTCGCTCTGGGGCGAGGCGTTCGGCCACGTGACCGTCGAGGCCATGCTGCGCGGCATCCCGGTGCTGGCGAGCGACGTGGGCGGGCTGCCCGAGGCGAAGCTGGGCGTGGACTATGTCCTGCCGGTCCACTCCATTGAGCGCTATGAGGAGCGTTTCGACGGACGGCGCATCCCGGTCGCGGCCGTTTCCGCGCAGGACGCTGGCCCCTGGGAGCGGGCGCTCTGCGAGCTGCTCGCCGACCGGGGGCGCTATGAGCGGCTCGCGGCAGAGTCCCGGCGGGCGGCGTCCACCTTCGTCGCGGGATTCGAGCTCGAGTCCTTCGAGAGGTTCTTCGCGAGCCTGTCTCCGGAGATCCCGGCTCTGGAGGCTCCGCAGACGGCTGGCGCTCAAGCCGGCCGACGGGAGAAGCTCGACCGGCTCTCGCCCGAGCGGTTGGAGCTTCTCAAGCGGAAGCTGCGCAAGGGCGAGGAGGCCCCGGCTCCCGCCGGGATCCCGCGGCTGCCGCGCAGCGTCGCCGTGGAGAGCGCCTTCCCGGTTTCCTTCGCCCAGCAGCGGATCTGGCTCCTGCACCGCCTGGACCCTGAAAGGACCGATTACAACGAGAGCCTCGCTCTGCGCATCACGGGCCGGCTGCACCCGGCCGTCCTGGCGGCCGGCCTGAGCGAGATCGTGCGCCGCCACGAAGTGCTGCGCACCCGGTATACGGACAACCCGGAGGGGCCGGTCCAGGTGATCGCCGCGCCGTCGCCCTTCCTCCTGCCCGAGGTGGACCTCTGTGCCCTGCCACCGGAGCTGCGGGAGGCCGCGGCGATCCGCCTGGCGCGCGAGGAAGGGGGGAGGCCCTTCGCGCTGGCGCACGGGCCGGTGCTCAGGGCCGCTCTCCTGCGCCTCGACGAGGCTGACGAGCATCTGCTGCTCTTCACGGTGCACCACATCGCCGCCGACTCCTGGTCGATCACGGTGGCGCTGCGAGAGCTGGCGCAGCTCTATCGCGCCCTGGCGGCCGGCGAGCCCCCCACCCTGCCGGAGCTGCCGATCCAATACGCCGACTTTTCGGTGTGGCAGCGGCAGTGGCTCTCCGGCGAGGTGCTGGCCACGCAGCTCGCCGCCTGGCGTTCGCAGCTCGCCGGTGCGCCGCCGCTCTTGGAGCTGCCCACCGACCGGCCGCGGCCGGCGGTGCAAGGGCACAGCGGCGCGACGGTCTCCCGCAGTCTGCCGCAGCCGCTCGCCGCGGCCCTGAAGTCGCTCGCGCGCAACGAGGACATCACGCTCTACATGCTGCTGCTCGCCGCTTTCGCGATCCTGTTCCACCGCTACAGCGGCGCAGCGGACCTGGTGGTGGGCACCCCCATCGTCGGGCGCGGCCGCAAGGAGACCGAGGGGCTGATCGGCTTCTTCCTGAACTCGCTGCCCATGCGCGTCCGGCCGGCGGCGGGCCTCACCGTCCGCGGCCTCCTCAAGCAGGTGCGCAGCACGGCCGTGGAGGCTTTCGCGCACCAGGACCTCCCCTTCGAAAGGCTGGTCGAAGAGCTCGCGCCGCAGCGCGACCTGAGCACGACGCCGATCTTCCAGGTCTTTTTGAACGTCCAGAGCACGCCGCCGCAAGGCCTGGAGCTCGAGGGGCTGCGGTCGGTCACGGTCCCGGTCGAGAGGGGCGTGACGAAGCTCGACCTCGATCTCTACATCGAGGAGAGCGAGCCGGGCCTCGGCCAGCAGATGACCTACAGCACGGACCTGTTCGATGCTGCGACGGTGGTCCGCCTGCTCGGTCATTTCCGGACCCTGCTGGAGGAGCTCGAGGAGGGGATCGAGCGTCCGGTCTCCGAACTGCCTCTGCTCACCGCGGCCGAGGCGCACCAGCTGGCCACGGAGTGGAACGATACGGGCCGTCCGGCCGGCGGGAGAGCCGTCCATCAGCTCGTGGCGGCCCAGGCGGCGAGGACGCCAGGGGCCACGGCCGTGGTGTTCGGAGAGGAGAGCTTGACCTACGCCGAGCTCCGCGCTCATGCCCTGGGGCTCGCTCGCCGTCTGCGGCAGATGGGCATCGGACCGGAGAGCCGGGTCGGAGTCGCCATGGAACGCTCGCTCGATCTCTTGCCGGCCCTGCTCGGGGTGCTCGAAGCGGGGGCGGCCTATGTGCCACTCGATCCCGAGCATCCTCGCGAGCGGCTCGCCGGCATGCTCGCGGACTCCCGCCCGGCCGCGCTGCTCACCCAGTCGTGGCGGCTCTCCTCACTCCCGGAGTGGGACGGGCCTCGGCTCTGCCTGGACCGGGACGAAGGCTGGTGGGCGGGCGGGGAGGGGATTCCGGACGGGTTCCTGGACGAGAGCCAGCTCGCGTATGTGATCTACACCTCGGGCTCGACCGGCAGGCCCAAGGGGGTTCAGATCTCCCACGGCGCGCTGGCCAACTTCTTGAGCTCTATGGCGGAGCGGCCCGGGCTCAAGGCCGGGGACGTGCTCCTGGCCGTGACCACGCTCAGCTTCGACATCGCCGCCCTGGAGCTCTTCCTCCCCCTGACCCTGGGAGCCCGCGTGGCCGTGGCGAGCCGGGAGACCGCCGCCGACGGCGCGCGCCTGGCGGGCGAGATCGAGCGCACGGGGGCCACCGTCCTCCAGGCGACTCCGGCGACGTGGCGGATGCTCCTGGGCGCGGGATGGGCGGGCTCCCCGAGCTTGACGGCCTTCTGCGGCGGCGAGGCCCTGCCGCGGGACCTGGCCCGCGAGCTCCTCGCCCACACCGCCGCCCTCTGGAACCTCTACGGACCGACGGAGACCACCGTGTGGTCCGCCGCCCACCCCGTCCGGGACGCGGAGCGGACCATTGCCGTCGGCCGGCCGATCGCCGACACGTCGATTCACCTCGTGGATCCGGACCTCTGGCCGGTGCCCATCGGCGTTCCTGGAGAGATGTTGATCGGCGGCGCGGGCGTGGCCCGAGGCTACGTCGGCCGGTCGGACCTGACCGCGGAGCGTTTCGTTCCCGACCCCTTCGGCCCGCCGGGCGCACGGCTCTACCGCACCGGCGACCTCGCCCGCGCGCTGCCCGGCGGCGAGAGCGAGCTCCTCTGCCGGATCGACCACCAGGTCAAGATCCGCGGCTTCCGCATCGAGCCAGGAGAGATCGAGACGATCCTGGGCGAGCACCCCGGGGTACGCCAGGCGGTCGTGCTCGCGCGCGCGGTCGACGGCGATACACGGCTGGTGGCGTATATCGTCCCGGCCGGAGAGGCTCCGACAGCGACCGCGCTGCGGGATTTCCTGGCCGCCCGGCTGCCGGCCTACATGGTGCCGTCGGTCTTCACCGTTTTAGACGCGCTGCCGCTGTCGCCGAGCGGCAAGGTCGACCGCCGGGCGCTGCCGGAGCCGGAGGCCAGCCGGCTGGCTTCCGGGACGCCGTTCGTGTCGCCGGGCACGCCGGTCGAGCGGGAGCTCGCCCGCCTCTGGAGCGAGGCCCTGGGATGCCCGGAGGTGAGCCGCCACGACAGCTTCTTCCTCCTCGGCGGCCATTCGCTTCTGGCAACCCGTCTGATCCCCCGCTACCGCGAGGCTTTCGGCGTCGAGCTTGAGCTGCTCCAGCTCTTCGAGGCGCCGACCCTGGAGCAGCTGGGCCGGTTGATCGAAAGCCTGCAGGAGAGCCGCGCGGTGGCGCCCGCGCCGGCAGCGGGCATCCCCAGGGTTTCGCGCGCGGGTTTCCGGATCGGCGCCAGCGCGCAGGAAGCCGGGAGCGATGGTTAGCGCGCTCGCGGTGACGCAGCCGGAGGGCGCCGGGGAGCTGTTCGCGTTCCCGCTCTCCTTTGCGCAGCGCCGGCTGTGGATCGTCGACCAGCTCGAGCCGGGCAACCCGGCCTACAACCTACCGGCGGCGAGGCGCCTCGTGGGCCGGCTCGACACCGTCGCGCTGGGCCGTGCCTTGACGGAGATCGTCCGCCGCCACGAGACGCTGCGCACCACCTTCCCTCTCCTGGACGGCGAGCCCGTGCAGGCGGTCTCCGCGGCGGTGGACGCCGCCCTGCCGGTAGTCGACCTGCGGGGGATCCCGGCCGAGGCGCGGGAGGCCGAAGCGGCGGCACG
>DATEIO010000074.1:0-2209 GCA_035278895.1 Thermoanaerobaculia bacterium
GGGCTCGAAGCCGAGGGCGGGGAGGTGCTCGTCCGCCGCGAGATCGCCCGGAGCGGCCGGCACCGCGTGTTCGTCAACGACCAGCCCACGACGCTGCGCCTGCTCACCGACCTCGCGCCCTATCTCCTGCGCATCCACGGCCAGCGGGACGAATTGGGCCTGGTCGAGCCGGACCTCCAGCGCGCCATGCTCGACAGGAGCGGCGGTCCCGATGCCGAGCCCCTCCTCGCGCGCGTGGCCGAGACGTACGACGTCTACGCCCGTCTGGCCGAACGGCTGGAGCACCTGTCGGGAGACGACCGGGCGCGCCGCGAGCGGATCGACTTCCTCCGCTTCCAGGCTGGCGAGATCGACGCCGCCAAGCTCCGGGCCGGCGAGGAGACGGACCTGAAGGCCGAGCGTGACGTGCTCCGCAACGCCGAGGCCATCACCCGATCGCTGGGCACGGCCCTCTCGCTCCTCTTCGACGAAGAGGGCTCGGCCGTGGAGCGGGTCGCGAAGAGCCAGGCCCTGCTCGCCGAGGTGGAGGTGTGGGAGCCGCAGGCCGCGGGCTGGGGGACGGAGCTCGAGGAGCTGCGCATCCGCCTGACCGAGATGGCGCGCGGCCTCCAGCACCGGCTGGACGGCCTGGAAGCCGACCCCGCGCGGCTGGACGCCGTGGAAGAGCGCTTGGCGCTCCTCGAAAGGATCTGCAGGAAGCACGGGACCGACACGGCCGGCGTCCTCGCCCGGCGCCAGGAGATCGAGGCCGAGCTTGCCGAATTGGAAGGGGACTCCGAGAACCGCGACGAGCTGCAGGGGAAGGTGGCGGACGCCCTCGCCAGGTACCGGGAGGCCGCCCTCGCGCTCTCGAAGGCCCGGGAGCAGTGGGGCAAGGCCCTGGTCGAGCGGATCGAGACCGAGCTCAAGGATCTGGGGCTCGCCCGCGCCCGCCTCGCGGTCTCGCTCGAGCGGCGTCGGCGGGCGGGGAGCCCTCTGGTGGTCGACGGCGTCGAGACCGATTTCAGCCGCGAGGGGATCGACCAGGTCGTCTTCCTCTTCGCCCCGAATCCTGGGGAGGAGCCGCGCCCGCTCGCGAAGATCGCCTCGGGCGGCGAGCTCTCCCGCATCTCGCTCGCCCTCCAGCTCGCCTCCCGCGGGGAGACGGAGAAGGCGCGCCCCACGCTCGTGTTCGACGAGGTGGACACCGGCATCGGCGGCGCCGAGGCCGCGGCCCTGGGCGCCAAGCTCCAGCGCCTCGCCCGGGGAGGGCAAATCCTCGCCGTGACCCACCTCCCGCAGGTGGCGAGCCACGCGGACCTCCACTTCAAGGTCAGCAAGCGCGTGGACGGCGGGCGCACCAGCGTCCGCGTCGAAGGGCTCGAATCCGGCGCCCGCGTCGAAGAGGTCGCCCGCATGCTCGCCGGCAAGGAGATCACCGACCTCTCCCTCTCCCACGCCCAGGAGCTCATCGCGGGAGCGGCGCGCAAGGTGGCCAAGACCGGGACGGCGCGACGGAAGTGAGCGCGGCGGTCTGGCGTCCCGGAGACCCCGTCGCCCCGCTCCGCGATCTCCTCGCCCGCGGCGGCGTTCTCGCGATCCCCACCGAATCGAGCTACGGCCTGGGCGCCGATCCCCGGAACCGGATGGGCGTCGAGGCGATCTATCGGATCAAGGGGCGGGAGGCGGGAAAGGCCCTGCCGGTGGTGGCGGCGGATCTCGCGCAGATCGCGGGTTTGGGAATCGATCCCGACCTTTCTATACTGAAGGAACTCCTGGCCTGCTGGCCGGGGCCGCTCACGGCGGTCCTCCCGATCGCGAGCCCGCTGCCGGCCGCGGCGGGAGAGCCCACCCTGGCGGTCCGGATTCCGGGGCATCCCGGGCTCCTGGAGCTGCTCGCCGTCCTGGGGCACGCTCTGACCGCGACCAGCGCCAACCGGAGCGGAGCCGCGCCGATCCTGGACCCGGCAGAGGCGGCGGAGCTCCTCTCCGGGGAGGACGCGATGGTGGTGGACGGTGGAATTCTCCCCGGCGGACCGCCTTCGACACTGGTGGCAATAGAAGAGCGGGGGCCGGTGGTTCTACGAACAGGGAGTTACCCCGTCGAACGGCTTCGCGAGCTCTTCGCGCGGTCTGGCAGCAATCGGGAGAAGCAGGTATGACGCATTCCAGGTTCCCTCTCGCGGCTCTCGTGGCGTGTCTCGCCCTGGGCCTCGCCTCACCCTCTTGG
>DATEIO010000075.1:0-2637 GCA_035278895.1 Thermoanaerobaculia bacterium
AGGCCCGTGCCGCCGCGGCCGGCCATCTCGAAGGTCGAGCTGGTGAGCCCCGCGGCGCCCATGTCCTGGACGGCCACGAGGGCGCCCGTGCGCATGGCTTCGAGGGTGGCTTCGAGGAGGATCTTCTCGGTGAACGGGTCGCCGACCTGGACCGTGGGGCGCTTGGCCTCGCTCTCCTTGTCGAACGACTCCGACGCCATGGTCGCGCCGTGAATGCCGTCCCGCCCCGTGCGGCTGCCGGCATAGATGACGGGGTTGCCCGCGCCGCTCGCCCGGGCGTGGAAGATCTTGTCGCGCCGGGCGATCCCCAGGGCGAAGGCATTGACCAGGATGTTGCCGTTGTACGAATGGTGGAACCCGGTCTCGCCGCCCACGGTGGGGATGCCCACGCAGTTGCCGTAGTCGCCGATGCCGCGCACGACGCCGTCGATGAGGAAGCGCATGCGCGGCGCGTCGATCTCGCCGAAGCGCAGGGCGTCCATGCAGGCGATCGGCCGCGCGCCCATGGTGAAGATGTCGCGCAGGATGCCGCCCACGCCCGTCATCGACCCTTGATAGGGCTCGATGTAGCTGGGGTGGTTGTGCGACTCCATCTTAAAGACCGCGACCCAGCCGTGGCCGATGTCCACGACGCCCGCGTTCTCTCCCGGGCCCTGGAGCACGTGCGGCCCCTCGGTGGGGAATTCCTTGAGGTAGATCTTGGACGACTTGTAGGAGCAGTGCTCGCTCCAGAGCGCGGAGGTGATCCCCAGCTCGGTCCAGTTGGGGTCGCGGCCGAGGATCTTTTTGAGGCGCTCGAACTCCTCCCCGGTGAGACCGATCGAGCGGGCGACCTCGGGGGTGATCGCCGGTTCCTGCGCGACCGTCATCGCACGGCCCCTACCAGGCGGCTCCCCGCCTGGACCGCGCTCGCGAGGACGCCCAGCCCGTCCGTGTTGCCGAGCACCTGCTCGGAGCAGCGTTCGGGGTGGGGCATCATGCCGAGCACGTTGCCGCCCGCGTTGCAGATCCCGGCGATGGCCCGCGCCGAGCCGTTGGGATTGTGCTGCGGATCGCCGTCCGCGCGGCTGCCGTCCGGGGCTACGTAGCGGAACACGACCTGGCGGTTGGCCTCGAGAGCGTCGAGCTTCTCGGCGGCGTCCTCGTAGTTCCCCTCGGCGTGGGCGATGGGGATGCGGAGCACCTGCCCCTCGCGAAGCTGCCGGGTGTACGGCAGGTCGGCCCGCTCGACTTTCAGGAACACGTCGCGGCAGAGGAAGCGCAGGCTCTTGTTGCGCCGCATGGCGCCGGGCAGCAGGCCCGCTTCGAGGAGCACCTGGAAGCCGTTGCAGATCCCGAGCACCATCCCGCCGGCCTCGGCGTGCCGCTTGACCGCGCCCATGATGGGCGAGAGGGCGGCGAGCGCGCCCGCCCGCAGGTAGTCGCCGTAGGCGAACCCGCCGGGGAGGACCACGAGGTCACAGCCTTTCAAGGAGTCGTCCTGGTGCCAGAGGAACGTGGCGTCCTGCTCCAGGACGTGCTTCAGGACGTGGTAGACGTCGTGGTCGCAGTTGCTGCCGGGGAAGACGACGACGCCCGCTCTCATGTGTGGACTCCCTCCGTGCCGAGCAGCTCGACGGCGTAGTCTTCGACCACGGTGTTGGCGAGGAGCTTCTCGCACATGTCGCGGAGCTCTCTCTTGGCGGCCTCTTCGTCGCTCGCCTGGAGCGAGATCTCGAAGCTCTTGCCGGCCCGGACGTCTTCGACGCCGGGGAAGCCGACGCGGGACAGCGCGTCGCGGATCGCCTTCCCCTGCGGGTCGAGGATCTCGCGGCGCGGATAGACGGTCACTCTTGCCTTCACGTTTGTACCTCCAGCCAGGGGGTTGGATGGTCCTGCTCGGTGACCGCCATCTGCGCGGGACAGCCCTCCCGGTCGAGCGCCTCGCCGATCGCGGCAGCCGCGAGGGCGGGCAGGTTGTTCGTGCGGGAGAGGTGGTAGAGGACCACCCAGCGCAGGCGGTCGCCCATCAGTTCGGGGAGGCCTTCCGCGGCCTCCCGGTTCGACAGGTGGCCGTGGCGGCCGGCCACCCGCTGTTTTAGGCTCCAAGGATACGGCCCGTTCCGGAGCATGTCGAGATCGTGGTTGGTCTCCAGGATCAGGACGTCGAGATCGTAGAGGCGCCCCCACGCGAGGCTCGTGCGGCACCCGACATCGGCCACGAGCCCCACCCGGCGGCCGCAGGGGTCCTGGACGACCATGCCGATGGGCTCGGAGGCGTCGTGCGGGATGCCGAAGGGCTCGACGAGGAACCCCGCGACCTCCCGCGGCTCGCCCGAGCGGAGCATGACCGCCCCCTTCCGGGCCTCGTCGCGCAGCGGCGTGCCCGCGAGGGTGCCCGCGGTCGCGAGGACGGGCAGGCGGTACTTCTTCGCGAAGCGGTCCGCGCCCCGGCAGTGGTCCTGGTGCTCGTGGGTGATCACGAGCGCTCCGAGGGTCTGGGGATCGAAGTCCAGAAGCTTCATCCGCTTGACGAGCTCGCGGCAGGAGAAGCCCGCGTCCAGGAGGATGCGGTGCTTGCCGGACTCGACGATCACGGCGTTGCCGCCGCTCCCCGAGCCTAGGACCCCGACCCGCAATGGGGGACCGGCGAAGCGG
>DATEIO010000076.1:0-4938 GCA_035278895.1 Thermoanaerobaculia bacterium
ATGCAGTTCGGGCTGATGTTTTTCAACAGTCCCCGCCAGTTCGACGCCCTTTGCCGGGGGGAGGAGCAGGAGACCCGGCTGGCGATGATCGAGGAAGGGGTCTGGTCGGTCAGCTTCGAGGAACCCGAGGACCTCCTGCCGGCCGATCTGTTGGCCTGGGCCCGGCACGGCTTCCCCAAGGCAGGGGAAGGGGAGGGCCTCCTGCCAATCCCGGCCCGGCTGGGGCGGTCTCTGAAACGTCCGGACGCCCGCGTCCTCGCCTTTTTCGAGGGGCTGCTCTCCGCGCTCGCGGAGTCGACGGAGGAGGAGATCGACTCCGGCCGCTGGGAGAAGAAGGCCGAGACCGCTCGCGGCCCGCTCCATTTCCGGCTCGCCCTGCCCCGGCTGCTCGCGCGGATGGAAGAAGACGCTGCGGCCGGGCCCCCTGCGGGGTCCGAGGAGGATCTCGGGGAACTGGCGGCTGACCTGCTCGTGGAGGCGGAGGAGGCCCAGGGACGGCTGCGGATCTATCTGGCGCGCCGGGCTCTCGAGCTCTGTCCCGAGATGGCCGCCGCGTACAAGCTCCTCGGCGATCTGGCCCCGGAGGCGGAGAGAGCGCTCGACCTCTACACCCGCGGCCTGGCCCTGGCCGAGCGGGAGCTGGATCCGGAGCTCTTCGGCGAGAAACCCGACGAAGAGCCCGGCGCTTTCGCGGGTCTCCCCGAGGTGAGGCAATACATGGGTCTCCGCGCCTTGGTCGCCGAGACTCTCGCCTCTCTGGGCCGTCCGGAGGAGGCGGCAGAGCAGTACGAGGAGATCCTCCGGCTCGATCCCGAGGACGAGATGGAGGTGCGCTACCAGTTCCTCGAACTTCTGCTCGAAGTCCTGGAGCGCTATGAGCAGGCCGAGCAGCTGTTGAGCCGGTACGAGGACGATCCCGACGTCGGGTGGTCTTACGCCTGGGCTTTCGTCGGGTTTCTCCTCGAAGGAGACGACTCGCCGGAGGCGGAGCAGCGGCTCCAGGAGGCCCTGCAGAGGAACCCCTACGTCCCCGACTACCTCCTGGGACGGAAGCCGCTGACCGACGAGCCGCTCCTCTCGTTCGAGCCCGGAAGCGAGGGCGAGGCCGAGCTCTACGCCGGAGGGGCCCTGGACCTCTGGGAGTCTGCGCCGGAGGCTCTGGATTGGCTGGACGTCTGGGTCTCCAGGCTCCGCGAGCGGGAACGGGCTTCCCGGGCGGGCAGGAAGCCGTCGAAGACGAGGCGGCGGTAGGACCGGGAGGCGATCGATGGAAGAAGAGACGAACGGGATGATCTTTCCCGAGATCGAGGGAGAGCCTTACGAGACGTGGGTGGCGGGCGCGATTCAGTTACCGTTGTGGCTCCGCGATATGGACGGGCGCCGGCGGCCGTGGATCGCGGCCTGTCTGAGCCTGGACTCGGACCTGGTGGTCACGGAGGGGCCGGCGGACGACGACGAGGGGCAGGGGTTTGTGCTCGTGCGCGAGGTGGT
Organism: Thermoanaerobaculia bacterium; assembly: GCA_035278895.1. Taxonomy (GTDB): domain Bacteria; phylum Acidobacteriota; class Thermoanaerobaculia; order Multivoradales; family UBA5704; genus DATARR01. The sequence goes on from DATEIO010000076.1 coordinate 1,492, forward strand.
CGTCCAGGCCGCGCGGAGGTGGGATGTCCGGCCCGCGCGGGTGTTGGTGCCGGAGGCTGGCTTGGCCCGGGAGCTTGGGGAGCTTCTGGCGCCGGCAGGCGTTCGGGTCGAGGCCCGGGAGGACCTGCCGCTCCTCCGCAGCCTTCTCTCCGGTGCCTGCGAGGAGATCGCTCCCCCGGACCGCATTGCGGGCCCGCTGTCCGGGCGGGGCGTTTCGGTCGAGCAGATCCGGTCGTTCACACGGACGGCTGCGGGTTTCTTCGCCTCCGGCGTGTGGCGCCGGGTTTCGAAGGACGACCTTTTCGAGGTCGAGTCGCCGGAGCCGGGTCCTGGTCTGCATTTCCTGGCTGTCGTGGGGCAGTCGTCGACGCACCCCATGCTCGCGTTCTTCGAGGACGAGGACGCTTTCGATGCCTTTCAAGGCGGGTTGATCGAAGAGGCGGTCGGTGAGGGCGTTCTCTGGATCGTGGAGCTTTGTCCTCGCTGGAAGGTGTCCCGGGCCGACGCGGCGCTCTGGGAACGGGAGGGGCTCCCGATGGTGGGAGACCTTCAGATCCCCCGGGCTTACGGCCTCCAGCGCGGTCCCGGGCTGCGGCCCGACTCCCGGACGCTTGATTTTCTCGAAGGCATGTTGGCGGCTCTGGCCTCGACGAGCGAGGCGGAGCTCGATTCCGGACGCTGGGGCCGGCGGGTCGTCACCTTTCGAGGGGAGCTCGATGTCCGGCTGAGCCTGCCTGATCTGCTCGCGGCCGAAGAGGGGGAAGAGCCCGAGCCGGTCACCCTCGTCGGACCCAAGGTGACCGCAAGCGGCTGGCGCTCCCTCACCCGGCTGATGGGCCAGGGAAAGATCAAGACGCCGGAGGAGGCGCAGGAGTTTCTGGAAGGGCTCGAGGCCGGGGCTCCCATGCCCGAGCCGTCCACTCCCGAGGAGCAGGCGCTCGATCTGCTGGAACAGGCTTACGTGGCCCTGGGCCGCCGGAGGCTCCTCCTCGCCCGCCGCGCGCTGGCCATCTGGCCGGATTGTGCCGAGGCCTGGCGGTTCCTCGCCGGAGAGACCCTCGATGACGCAGAAGCCCTCGATCTTTTTCGCCGGGGTGTCGAAGCCGGGGAGCGGGCGCTGGGGCCGGAGGCCTTCGAGAAGGAGGCAGGACGTTTTGGGGAGATCCCGGCAGCCCGGTCGTACCTGCAGGTCCGGGCAGGGCTGGCGGATGCCCTGGCTTCCCTGGGGCGCCGCGAGGAAGCGGTGTCTCACTTCGAGGAGATCCTCCGTCTGGATCCCGGAGATCCTCTGGGAGCGCAGCGTCTCCTGATCGACGTCCTCCTGGAGCTGGGGCGGGACGAGGCAGCGGCGGCTTGGCTCGATCGCAGTTTGGAGGACGGTTTCCCTCACGAGCCGTATACGCGGGCCCTCCTGGCCTTCCGCCGGGAGGGGGATTCGCTCGAGGCGCGTCAGTGCTTGCGGAAGGCCCTGCAGGTGAACCGCTTCGTCCCCGGTCTTCTGCTCGGCCGGAGGGAACTGCCTCCACCCCCTTCCGTGCCATGGCTCCGGCCGGGAAGCGAAGACGAGGCCGCGGCCTATGCCTTGTCCTCGGAGGATGTCTGGCAGCAAACGCCGGGAGCCCTTGAATGGCTGGAGCAGCGAACGGCAATCCCCCGCAAGCCGGAGAAGAAGGGCAAGGAGGCGCGGCGGAAGCACGAGGCGCCGCGGCGGCCGAAGAAAAAGAAGCGGCGCCGGTAGGCTTCATCACTCCTTCACAACTCCCCCCTACTCTCTCCTCCCATGACAGGGAGGATTGAGACGATGAACAGCCTTTCGAAATGGATCGCCGCCGCCTTTGTGGGCGGCTCGCTGGTGACCGGAGTGTGCTTTGCGGCGGAGCCCCAGGGGAAGCTGCCGGAATCTGAGATGGTGAAGGCGCTCGGGAGCTGGCTCGACGAGCGGGTCAAGGCGGACGAGTTCTCGGGCGTGGTGCTGGTGGCGAAGGATGGGAAGCCGGTCTTCCGGCAGGCGTATGGGTTTGCGGACCTCGGGCTTCAGGTGCCCAACCGGGTGGATACGAAATTCAATCTCGGATCGATCAACAAGATGTTTACCCGGCTTTCGATCGATCAGCTCGCGGAGCAGGGGAAGCTGTCGCTGGACGATACGGTGGGCAAGCACCTGCCGGACTACCCGAACGCGGACGTGCGGGAGAAGGTGACGATCCGCCAGCTCATCGATCACCGGTCCGGCATGGGGGACATCTTCACGGAGAAGTTCCATGGGATGGCGAAGGACCGCATCCGCACGGTGGCGGACGCGCTGACGCTGTTCGTGGACGATCCGCTTCTCTTCGCTCCGGGCACGGACCAGCGGTATTCGAATGCCGGGTACGTGGTGCTCGGGGCGATCGTGGAAAAGGTTTCAGGGGAGAATTACTACGACTACGTCCGCGAGCACATCTACAAGCCGGCCGGGATGAAGGACACCGATTCCTACGAGCTGGAAGTGCCCGTGCCGAACCGCGCCGTGGGCTACACCAAGGACAGCCCCAACGGTCTGGCTCCGGGCGGCGGGCGGCGTAACAACCTTTTCGAAACCTTTTTCAAGGGCACTCCCGCGGGCGGCGGCTATTCGACGGTGGACGACATGCTCGCCTTCGACACGATTCTGCGGAGCGGAAAGCTGTTCAAGACCCCGCGCCGGATCGCCGGCATCGGCGCCGCGGGCGGCACCGGAGGAGTCAATGCGCTCCTGGAGCAGGTGGACGAGCATTACACGGTGATCGTGCTGTCGAACTACGACCCTCCGGCGGCGGTGGAGGTGGGGAAGAAGGTGCGGGGGTGGATGGGGATCGTGGACGAGGAAGGGCCGGGGCCGCGGCGGCGGTGACAGATCTCTGCGGGCTGTATTCGTAGGGTGCGCTGTGCGCACGGGGAGGGCGGTGGAAAGCAACGCGTGCGCACAGCGCACCCTACACGGAGCATCGGTGATAGAACGCCTACAATTCATGACCACCATGCCCACTCTTCCCACCATCCTCGTCGTGGACGACGACCGCAAGACCGCCGCCGCGGTGCGTCTGTATCTGGAGAGCGCCGGGTTCGAGGTGGCGGTGGCGCATGACGGGCGGGAGGCTCTCGCGGCGGCGCGGGGGCGGCGGCCGGATCTGCTGGTTCTGGACGTGATGCTTCCGGAGGTGGACGGCCTCGCGGTCTGCCGAACGCTTCGGGAGGAGTCGGACGTCCCCGTGATCCTGCTCACGGCGCGGACCACGGAGGAGGACAAGCTCGTGGGGCTGGATCTCGGGGCGGACGACTATGTGACGAAGCCGTTCAGCCCCCGGGAGCTGGTGGCGCGCGTCGGCGCCGTCCTGCGCCGGGCGCGGCCGGGGAGGCAGGCGCTGCGCGTCGGCGAGATCGAGATCGACGTCGACAAGCGCCAGGTGCGGAGGAGCGGCGAAGCGG
>DATEIO010000077.1:0-6668 GCA_035278895.1 Thermoanaerobaculia bacterium
CACGGCGATCCGAGCGTCCAAGTCTCCGGGGCTCCTTCGAGCTCCCTGGTGAAGATCTACAACGGATCGCACGACCTGATCGGCGCCGGCATGGGCGGGCCCGGAAAGGTCACGATCCAGCTCACCAAGCCCGCTGAGAAAGGCGACAAGCTCACGGCGACCGTCTCCCTGTGTGGGGAGGAGAGCACGGATTCCGCGGCGGTCGAGGTGGAGGCGAACCGGCCGCCGCTGCCGCACGACGCCATGGTCTCCTGGTTCTGGCTCGACGCCGGCAACAAGGCCCAGGCGCTGCTCCAGGTGGCGGGCCGCAACGTTTATAAAGGCTCGGTCATCCGCATCGACGGCAAAGCCTATCCGACCTTCCCCATGGCGCAGCTCGTCCCCGGTTTCGGGTTCGATGACTCCACCCTGGGCACTCCGGTGGACACCATCGGCAGCGTTCTGATGCTGCTCTACGAAGACGCCGACGGCCAGCGCTTCTCCGCCGGTCAACAGCTCAACCTTTCGATCGACAATCCGGACGGCTCCTCCGCGCCGCTCGTGCGCTTCAACGAATTCGTCGGATATACCGACCGCTACGACCTGGCCTCCAGCATGAAGGAGCTGGACAGCGACGGCGACGGCCTGACCGACGTCGCCGAGAGCCCCGGCGCTACGCCCGACCTCTCGGCCCTGGGGGCCGATCCGCTGCGCAAGAACGTCTTCGTGGAAGTCGACTGGATGGTGGCGAACGATCACACCCACGAGCCGAACGTGCAGTCCTTCGACCGCATCCGCAATTCGTTCGCCCAGGCGTTCTCGTTGAACGCCGACGGTTCGCGCGGCATCGACCTCTACGTGGACATGGGGCAGGACAATGGCGAGGGGGGCGACGCCCTCACCCACTTCAACACCATCGCCTTCGACTCCACCGACAATCCGGACGTGCTCTACAGCCAGTTCTACAACAACAACTTCCCGGCGAACCGCCAAGGCCTCTTCCACTACTGCGTCTTCGGGCACCAGCAACCGGGCACGAGCAGCTCGGGGATCGCCTTCTTCCTGAGCGATCAGCTCATCGTCACCCTGATCAACGGCGGCGGCCTGAACGATTCCGAGTGGATCACGGACGTCGCCGGAACGTTCATGCACGAGCTCGGGCACAATCTCTTCCTGGGCCACGGCGGCGACACGCCGACCAACAGGAAGCCCAACTACCCGAGCGTGATGAGCTATACCTACCAGTTCCCGGGGATCTCGACGGACTGCAATACCAGCTCCGAGGGCGTCTACGACTACTCCTACGGGCTGTTCGCCAACCTCGACGAGACGAGCCTCGACGAAGGGCGCGGCATCTGCGACGGAGTGGCCCAGGACTGGAACGGCGGAGGCGGCTCCGGACAGACCGGAGTCCAGGCCAACATCAACAACGACAAGGTGAACGATTACGACGACGCAGGGCTCAACACCGCTCTGTTCAACGAGTTCGTGAACGCCACCACCTCCACGACCAACCGTCCGCTGCACGATTTCTGTGACTGGTGCTTCTGGACCGCATTGGGGTTGCCATGAGAGCCATTTTTTCGACACTGATGATCGCCGGCCTGTCTCTGGGCTGCCTCTCGACGGCCGGCCCCCTGGAATCTCAAGCCGTACGGGCCGGTGCGGGGGAAGAAGACCCGCCGGCCGTGCTCCTGCGGATCGAAGGACGCCGCGCCGCCGGCTCCGGCGAGCTGCGCGTCGCGCCAGACCCGGCGGGTCTGAAGGAAGCAAGAACGCAGAATCTGGCCTTCCGCGCCGACAACCGGCAGCGGGTCGAGATCCTGGGCGGCGCTCCTCTTATAAAGGCCGTCCCTCAGACGCACGGCCCGGCGCTGCGGCTGCGCTACGAGCAGCGGATCGAGCCGGACGGCCGCAGGGTCTACCTCGCCCTCCTCCCTCTCGCGGAAAAGGAGCCGGCGCTCCTCGTCCACCTCGATCTGGGAGGAGACGAGCCGATCCGCAAGGAGATCCTGCCAGGGCTGATCCTGTCCCAGAAAGACGAGCCCGGCACCAGCCCCGACGTCAAAGGGGGCGCCGCCCAACGCACCTGGCTGGCCGTCGTGGTCCAGGGCTCTGAGCCCTCCGTAACGCTCGAAGGGGGCGAAACCCGGACGATCTCCTATCGCGGCACCAAGTACCAGTTGCACGTCTACCGCAGCCTCCGCCGTGATCGCGGAGCGAATTCCAAGCTGCCGTTCGAGGGAGAGAGGTATTTGCTGACGGCGACGTTGACGCCGGAGTGAGAGCCCCTCACCACCCCGGCCCTCCTCTCCCATCGCCCCTGCTCGACCGCGCGGATCCAGTGTCCTGCACCACGTCCTCGGCTTCCCGCTCCACGCCGCCGAGCAGGCGCAGCACGAAGAGATAAAGGGCCGGGGTGTGCCGCCCGTAGAGAGCGCGAAAGGCCGGCTCGCTCCCCTCCCGGAGAACGCGGCCGGCCAGCTCGGCGTCATTGTCCTCCGGCGTCTTCATCTCACCCGCGGGGACTCCTTTCGCCCGGGATTTTCACCCGCACGAGGAGGTCGTGGCTACGGATCACCAGCTCGCCCGTCTGCTCATCCTCCGTGACGTTGACCGGCGCGCCCCGGACCTCGACCTGCGCCGGGCCGAGCGTCCCGTTGTAGCGAAGCTTCAGGGCCTCCGCGGATTTTTTCGAGGGTTTCGCATCCGGCTTGGCCTCCGCCACCATCCGCACCGTCTGCGATTGGCCGCCCCGCTCCACCGTCCACTGGAGAGAGCCCAACGGCGATCTATCTGGGCTGTTGGGAGAGGTTGCGCCGCCTCGGAGACGCCCCGTGGGGCGTCTCCGCAGCGGAGAGGCCGGCCCCGTTCCAACTATAGCCTTGACGGCTATATCCAGTATGGCTATAGTAGAGCCATGAAAGACGATCGCGAGCTCGCGGATCAACTCCTGCCGCTGCCGCCGGCAACCTTCCACATCCTTCTGGCTCTCCTCGACGAGGAGCGCCACGGCTACGCCATCATTCAGGACGTCGAAGCGCGGACCCAGGGGGAGTTGCGGATGAGCGCGGGCACGCTCTACCGCTCGATCGCCCGGATGGTGGAACAGGGGCTCATTGCCGAGGTCGTCAAGCGGCGGCCGGTGACGGACGATTCACGGCGGCGGTATTACCGCATCACGCCTTTCGGCAACCTGGTGGCGCGCGCGGAGATGCGGCGCCTTTCCCAACTCGTGCAGATGGCCCGGGCGCGCGGGCTCAAGCCGGAGACGACGTGATGCGCTTCTATCGCGCGCTGCTCCATCTCTATCCCTCGTCTTTCCGGGGTGAGTATCGCGAGGAGCTGTGCTTCGCTTTTGCGGAGCGGATGCGCCAGGTTTCCGGTCCCCTCAGATCTCTCATGATCATGCTGGCGGCGCTTGCGGACGTGATCCCCAACGCGATTGCGGCGCATGGGGATGTGCTGCGCCAGGATCTGGGCTACGCGGCTCGATCGCTCGGCCGCACGCCGGGTTTTGCGATCACGGCCGTGCTGGTCGTGGCCCTGGGTGTGGGGGCGAACACGGCGGTGTTTTCGCTGGCGGATCTCGTCCTCGTCCGGCCGCTGCCTTATGCGAAGGCCGACCGGCTGGTGAAGATCTGGCAGGGCGAAGGCGGTGGCACGAACGAGGCGTCGCCCGCGAATTATCGCGATTGGAAGGCGATGACGTCCTCGTTCTCCGGCATGGGCGCGTACTGGAATCGCGCCGCGAACCTCGTGGGGGCCGCTGAGCCGCGGAGGCTGGAGCTGGCGCGTGCGACGCCGGATCTGCTGCCGCTCCTGGGCGTCAAGCCGCTCCTCGGCCGCCTCTTCACGGCGGAGGACGTCGAAAAGGGAGAGCTCGTCGTGCTTAGCCACGCGCTCTGGAAGTCGCAGTTCGGCGGCGATCCCGGCGTGATCGGCAGGTCCGTGCGGCTCGACGGCGCGCCCCACGTGGTGATCGGCGTCATGCCTCCGTCCTTCCAGTTTCCGTCGCGCTCGACCGAGGCTTGGACGTCGCTCGTGCTGCGCGAGGACGACTTCGAGGACCGGGGCGACACCTATCTCGAGGTTCTCGCGCGCCTGCGTCCTGGCGTCTCCGCCGAGCAGGCGCGGCAGGATCTGGCGGTCGTGAGCGCCCGCCTGGAGCAGCAGTATCCCGAAACGAACGAGGGCATTGGCGCCGTGGTGCTCGGGCTGCGCGACGAGCTTTCGGAGCGCGCGCGCCTGCTCGTGCTGGCGCTCTGCGGGGCGACGCTGTGCATTCTGCTTCTCGCCTGCGCGAACCTCGCGAGCCTGTTTCTCGCGCGGGGCGCTCACCGGGCCCGCGAGCTCGCCGTCCGCTCTGCTCTCGGCGCCGGGCGCGAGCGGCTGGTGCGCCAGCTCGTCACCGAGAGCATAGGGATCGCGTTTGTCGGCGGTCTCGTGGGAGTCGCGGTGGCCGCAGCGGCCGGGCCTCTGCTCGCGCGCCTCATCCCCGCCACGATCCCGATGGCGGATCACTCAATCCTGAACCTGCGCGTTCTCGGGCTCGCTTTGGCGTTCGTGCTCTTCACCGGTTTCGCCTTCGGCCTGGCTCCGGCGCTCCGCGCGGGGCGGAGCAGCGCGCTCGATGCGCTGCGCAGCGGCGATCGCACCGCGGGCGGACGGACGCAACGGCTCCGCGCCGGGCTCGTCGTCGTGGAGGTCGCCGCGTCGGTCGTTCTTCTGGTCTCTTCGGGGCTCCTGATCCGCGCGGTCTGGCGCATCCAGACGACCGATCCCGGGTTCGTCGCGGACAACGTGCTGACGATGCAGACGGCATTGCCACTCCCGAAATACGATGCGACGGCCCGGCGGGCGCAGTTTTATCACCGCGTGCTCGAAGAGGTGCGCGCGCTTCCAGGGGTTCAAAACGCCGGGTACATCACGGGATTGCCGATGGCGATGCGCGGAGGGATCTGGCCGGTTTCGCTCAACGGCGAGGAGGTCCTCCGCAACGATTCGAACACCGTGAGCCTGCGCTATGTCACGCCGGGCTACTTCGCGACGTTGAGGATTCCGATCCGGCGCGGGCGCGACGTGGCGGACACGGACACGCGCGAGCAGCCGTTCGTGGCGGTGGTGAGCGAATCGCTCGCGAAACGTCACTGGCCGAACGAAAATCCGATCGGCAAGCGGTTCCACATTGCGAACAACGAGCGCACGGTCGTGGGCGTCGCGGGCGACGTTCGGGTGCGCGGGCTCGAGCGGCCTAGCGAGCCGCAGGTCTATCTCCCCTACCAGCAGGTGGAGGACGGATCGATCATCAGCTACACCCCCAAGGATCTCGTGGTGCGGACCGCGGAGTCGTTCAACGCCGATGCCCTGCTGCCGCAGATTCGCGAGATCGTCAAGGCGGCGGACCCGGAGCAGCCGATCTCCGGCGTGCGCATGATGTCCGAGATCGTGGCCGAGGAGACGGCGTCGCGCATGACCCAGCTCCGGCTGCTCGGCGCGCTTTCCGGGATCGCACTGCTGATCGCGGGCTTGGGCATTCACGGGCTGCTCACCTTCACCGTGTCGAAGCGCTCGCAGGAGCTGGGCGTGCGCCGGGCTCTGGGTGCGCAGGACGGCGGAATCATCGGGCTGGTGCTGCGCGAAGGGCTGGTGCTCGCGCTCCTGGGGATCGCGATCGGCCTTTCCGTGGCCTATGCGGCCGCGCGGGGAATGGGCGCACTGCTGTTCGGAGTGCGCCCCGAAGATCCGCTCACGATCGCCGTGGCCGCGGCGCTGTGTCTCGCCACCGCGGTGGCCGGGTGTCTGCGCCCCGCGATCCAGGCCGCGAGCGTGGACCCGCTGGCGGCGCTGCGCGCGGAGTAGCCTTATTTCCCGAACACGACCCGGGCCAGGCTCAAGGTCACGCCGACGTCGGGGGTGTTCGAGAAGTTCTGCAGGTTTTCGGTCAGCGCGAAGCGGTAGAACCACTCTCCGCGGCGCGTCTGGAGCCCGAGGCTCAGCAGGTATTTGTCGGCCGTGAGCTCGTCGAGCTCGGAGTCCTGGATGACGCTCGGGCTCGCATAGAGTTGCAGGATGGCGTTCGTGCGCCGGGTCAGGCGGCGTTCCCAGCCGAGCACGACCGTGGGGATCACCTGTTCCAGATCGGGCGTCACCCCCAGTGGGGGCTGAAACGATAGTGGGCGGTAAGGTCGAAGAGGCCCATCTCGAGGTCGACGAAATAGACCTCCTCGCCCAGCGCTCTCAGAGCCTCGAAGTCCTCCCGGGTCAGCTCGACGCGTCTCCCGTTGCCTTTGGCCTCCAGATAGTCGGCCACGTTTTCGCTCAGCACGTAGGTGTTCTGGTACGAGAGGTTCACCTCCAGGGCCCAGGTGCCGGGTTGGTGGTAGAGCCGCGAGTTGTCTGGATGCATCACGGGCCTGAAGAACTGGATGCGCGAGGATACCAGGACTGGGTTGATTTCGAGACCGGCCGCTACGCGAAGACCTTGGCGGAACAGGATTCGGACGACCGTGGGATTGCCTTGCAGGAACAGACGGTTAGAAGCCGGCAGGATGCCGGCTCTCCCAGCGGACCCGCCAGATCTGCCCTGACAGAGCGCTAGTGGCTTTTCAATCTAGGAAATGACGGCATCCTGTAGGGGCGGCCCTATGTGGCCGCCCTGGGTGGGGGAAAGGCCGAAGCAAGCAGGG
>DATEIO010000078.1:0-4690 GCA_035278895.1 Thermoanaerobaculia bacterium
CATCATCTGGATGATCTGGCCCGGGAAGGCGCCGATGTAGGTCCGGCGGTGGCCCCGGATCTCCGCCTCGTCGCGCACGCCGCCCAGCGACAGGCGCACGAACTTGCGCCCCGTGGACCGCGCGATCGACTTGGCGAGCGAAGACTTGCCGACGCCCGGAGGGCCGACGAAGCACACGATCGAGCTCTTGGTCTGGCCCACGAGCTGGCGCACGGCCAGGAACTCGAGGATCCGGTCCTTGATCTTCTCGAGGCCGTAGTGGTCCTCGTTCAGAACCCGCTCGGCGTGATCCAGGTCCTTCCTCTCCTTGCTCTTCTTGCGCCAGGGCACTGACACGAGCCAGTCGATGTAGTTGCGGGAGACCGTGGCCTCGGCCGAGACCGGCGGCATGGCCTCCAGGCGCTTCAGCTCCTGCTCGGCCTTCTCCTTGGCGTCCTTGGGCAGGCCCGCCTTCTCGATCTTCTCGCGCAGCTCGGTCAGCTCGTCGCCCCGGTCGTCCTTCCGTCCGAGCTCCTGATGGATGGCCTTGATCTTCTCGTTGAGGTAATACTCCTTCTGGGCCTTCTCCATCTGCTTCTTGACCTTCACGTTGATCCGCTTGTCGATGTTGATCTTCTCGATCTCGACGTCGAGCAGGTCGTGAAGGCGCTGGAGCCGCTCGTAGGGGTTCACGAGCTCCAGGAGGGACTGCTTCTCGGCGGTCGCCACCATCAGGTGGGCCGCCAGGATGTCCGCGACGCGGTCCGCGTCGTCGAGCTTCAGGGTGGACATCAGGCCCTCGAACGCCAGGTGATGGGACATCTTGGCGTACTGCTCGAAGGCCGAGAGCACCTTGCTCATGTACATCCGGAGCTCTTCGCTCATCGGATAGTTGATCTCGAAGGTCTCGACGTCGACGTTCAGGGCGCCGTCGGTGTCCTCGACATCCATGATCCGGCCGCGCTGAACGCCTTCGACCATCACCCGCACGTTGCCGTTGGGCAGCTTCAGGTTCTGGATGACCGTGGCGACGACGCCCAGGTCGCAGATGTCATCGCGCAGGGGGTCGTCGATCCGGGGGTCCTTCTGGGCGGCCAGGAAGATCCGCTTGCCCGAGGTCTGGAGCGCCTGCTCCAGGGCCCGGACCGAGCTTTCACGGCCCACGATGAACGGGGCCATCATATGGGGGAAGACCACCATGTCCCGCAACGGGACGAGCGGCAGCCTCTCGCGCTTTCGGGTGACGAATGGTGCAGCCATGTTTCGTACGCTTTCGCCCTCTCCTCAGCCGGCCTTCTTGTAGAGCATGATCGGCTGAATCCGGCTTCCAACGACCTCCTCGTTGATCACGCACTGTTTGATGTCGCGTTGCGAGGGGACGTTGTACATCAGGTCGAGCATGAGCTCTTCGAGGATGATCCGCAGGCCACGCGCCCCGACATTCCTCTTGAGCGCCTCGCGGGCGATGGCTTTCAGGGCCTCGTCCGTGAACTTGAGCTCGACGCCTTCGAATTCCAGAATGGTCTGGTACTGCCGGATGAGACTGTTCTTGGGCTCGTGAAGGATGCGCACGAGCGCCTCCTCGTCGAGCTCCTCGAGCGTCGCGACCACCGGCAGGCGTCCCACGAACTCGGGGATCAGGCCGTACTTGATCAGGTCCTCGGGCAGCACCTGCTCCAGGAGCTGGCCGGCCTTCTTGTCCCGCTTGCCCTTGATCTCGGCCCCGAAGCCCAGGGACTTCTGATTCATGCGGCGCTCGATGACCTCTTCCAGGCCCACGAACGCGCCGCCGCAGATGAACAGGATGTTGGTGGTGTCGATCTGCAGGAACTCCTGGTGCGGGTGCTTGCGGCCTCCCTGAGGCGGCACGTTGCACTGGGTCCCTTCAAGGATCTTGAGCAGGGCCTGCTGCACGCCCTCACCGGATACGTCCCGCGTGATGGACGGGTTGTCGCTCTTCCGGCAGATCTTGTCGACCTCGTCGATATAGACGATGCCGCGCTGCGTCTTCTCCTTGTCGTTCCCCGAAGCCTGGTAGAGCTTCAAGATGATGTTCTCGACGTCCTCGCCGACGTAGCCCGCCTCGGTGAGCGTCGTGGCGTCGGCGATCGTGAACGGCACTGAGAGCAGCCGCGCCAGGGTCTGAGCCAGGAGCGTCTTGCCGGTGCCGGTCGGTCCGATGAGCAGGATGTTCGACTTCGAGAGCTCCACCTCGCCGTGGCTCTTCTCGGCGAAGTCGATCCGCTTGTAGTGGTTGTAGACCGCCACGGCCAGCTTCTTCTTCGCCTGCTCCTGGCCGATCACGTACTCATCGAGGAGCGCCTTGATCTCCTTGGGCTTGGGGAGGGTCGTGTCCTGCTGCTGCTCGAGCATCCGGTCCTCGGCGATGATGTCGAGGCAGATGTCGACGCACTCATCGCAGATGAACACGGTCGGGCCGGCGATGAGCTTCTTGACCTCCCGCTGGCTCTTGTTGCAGAACGAGCACCTCAGGACTTCATCGCCGCTGTCTTTCTTCGGCATTTCTCCTCCGTTCGGGCCTTTCGACAGGGATCATTGTCGATGCTAGGAGCGAACTGAAACCCTGTCAACGCCTTGCCATGTAGAACGGCGGTGCGGCAGGGCCTATTCCGCCGCGTTCCGCCATCCGATTGAGGGCTCCTCTCTACCAAGGTGCCTCAAACGCCTCCCAGCGGGTCAGCGCGAGGGAACGGCCTCCGGCCGCCGCCGCATCATGACCCGGTCCACGATTCCGTAATCAACGGCTTCTTGAGCGCTAAGGATTCTATCGCGTTCCGTGTCCCGGTGGACGTCCTCCTTCGCCTTTCCCGTGTGGTAGGCGAGAATCTCGTCCATCCGGTCGCGCATCATGAACATGTCCTTGGCGTGGATCTCGATGTCGGTCTGCTGGCCCTGGAGCCCCGACAGCCAGGGCTGGTGGATCAGCACCCGGCTGTTCGGAAGCACCGTGCGCTTCCCCTTGGACCCCGCTGCAAGCAAAACCGCGGCCATCGAAGCCGCCTGGCCCACGCAGTAGGTGGCCACGTCGGGCTTGATGTACTGCATCGTGTCGTAGATCGCGAGGCCGGCCGAGATCGACCCGCCCGGCGAGTTGATGTACAGGGCGATGTCCTTCTCGGGGTTCTCGGCCTCCAGGAAGAGCATCTGCGCGATGATCAGGCTGGCCATGTCGTCGTCGACCTGCCGGCCGAGGAAGATGATGTTGTCCTTGAGCAGGCGCGAGTAGATGTCGTAGGCGCGCTCGCCCCGGTTCGACTGTTCGACAACCATCGGGATCAGCATGCTGTTCAAATCTCCTGACTAGCTTTCCGTAGACAGCCCGGCCGCGGAGCCGGAAGCCGGCTCCTCCTCGCCGAGCAGATGGCGAATCGTCTTCTCCCGCCGGAGCTGGGAGCGCAGGGTGGCGAGCCGCCCGTCCTCGTCCAACGCCCGGCGCAGGGCGGGCGTCGAAGCCCCCTGAGCCCGGGCCAGGGCGGCGAGCGTCGCCTCGAACTCCTCCTCCGTCACGTGGACCCCCTCGGACTCAGCGATCGCGTCGAGCAGCAGGCGGGCGTGCACCCGGCGCTCGGCCAGAGGCTGCATTTCCTCCCCGATCCGGCCCCAGTCCATCCCGGCGTGCTCGATGTCCACCCCGCGGCGCGCCAGGCCCTCGGCATAGTCGCGCACGAGAGTCTCCACCTCCTGGCGGACGACCCCCTGGGGGAGCTCCAGCGGGTGGCGCTCGCGGAGCTGGTCAAGCAGGGCCTTGTGGCGCTGCTCGCGCCGCTGCTCCACCCGGTTCTGCCGGAGCTGGCGCACGACCGCGTCCTTCAAGGCGTCCATCGTGCCCAGGTCCGCGGCGACCTTGGCGGCGAAGGCGTCGTCCAAAGCCGGCAGATCCCGCTCCTCGATCGCGTTCACGCGAACCCGGAAACCCTGCTCGTGGACCACCGGCGCGCCCCCCTCCTCGTGGGCGGGGTGCTCGTGGCGGCGGGTGAACGCCGTCTCCTGGCCGACCGAGAGACCCGACACCGCGAGGGAGAGCTCCTCCCAGACGTTGGGATCGCCCACCTCGACCTGCACCGGGTCCGTCCGCTCCTCGGGATGATCCTCGGAAGCGAGCGCCGTGATCTCCAGGCTCACCCGGTCGCCGCGCGAAGCCGGCCGGTCGACCGGAACCCACTCCGCGACCTGGCGCCGGAAATTCTCGATCGTCTCGTCGACCTCGAGCGTGCCCGGCTCGATCGACGGGTCGGGCAGGTCGAAGTCCTTGATGTTGCGCAGCTCGATCGCCGGGCGGACCTCGACGGTCGCGGTGAACGTCAAGGGCGCGCCGGGCGCCAGATCCGCCACCTCGTCGACCTGGGGAGGCAGCAGGGGCTCGATCGAGCTCTCCGCCTGGGCCTGCCGCCAGTAGCGCGGCAGGAGGCGCTCCTTGACCTCGTCCTCGATGTCCTTGGCGAACCGCTTCCGGACCATCTCCCTGGGAACCTTGCCCTTGCGGAAGCCGGGAATCCGCACCCGGGTGCCCAGGTCCTGGATCACGCGCTGGGTCTCCGCCTCCACCGCCGGGGCGGGCACTTCGATCGTCAACTGCTTGCGGCAGGGACCGACGTCCCGCTGAGAAACGACCACGCTCATCTCGATCTCGTTCCTTGTCGTTGGTGCGAAAGGGGGGACTCGAACCCCCAACCCGATTTCTCGGGACTAG
>DATEIO010000079.1:0-2711 GCA_035278895.1 Thermoanaerobaculia bacterium
CGGCGACCGGGTGCAGCTCCGCCTCCAGGCCGACAGCCCCGAGGTCGTCGAGCAGGTCAAGGACGGCATCACCCGCCTCCTGCGCCAGCGCCACAACCTCCCCAAGGACCAGCCGGACGACTTCGACATCCAGACCCAGGACGAGATCCTGGACACCGTCAACCGCATCCTGGGCGGCGTCACCGCCGTGGTCGGCGGCGTCGTGGGGATCGCCCTCCTGGTCGGCGGCATCGGCATCATGAACATCATGCTGGTGTCGGTCACCGAAAGGACCCGCGAGATCGGAGTCCGCAAGGCCGTGGGAGCCCGCCGGCAGGACGTGCTCATCCAGTTCCTCATCGAGGCGGTCACCCTCTCCCTCGTGGGAGGCGCGATCGGCCTCGCCCTGGGCTACGGCCTGGGAGTGGTCGCCGCCAAGGCCATCCCCGACTTCCCCCCCGCCCACGTCCCCCTGTGGGCCGTCGCCCTCGCCTTCGGCTTCTCGGCCGTGGTGGGCATCTTCTTCGGCATCTACCCGGCCGCCAAAGCTTCCCGGCTCGATCCCATCGAGGCCCTGCGCTATGAGTAGGTTGGGGGACACCCTCCGCGATCTCTGGACCCGCCTCCGCCCGAAAACCCCCTGCCGCCGGTGCAAGGGGACCGGGTTGTGGCAGGGGCTGGACTGCCCGGATTGCGAGGGGAGCGGGAGAGAGTAGAAAACTGGTGCCGGAGGTGGGAGTCGAACCCACACGCCCGCAAGGGGCGGCGGATTTTGAGTCCGCTGCGTCTGCCATTCCGCCACTCCGGCTTGAAACCTGCGGGGCAGGCGGAGAATCCTAGGCGGTCCCTTTCGGGGTGTCAACCGGAAGAGATTTTCGCCCTTCTTGTCCCTCTGTGGCGGCCTCGTGACACCCCCCGCGGTTGACGGGTGAGCTAGTTCCGGTGTATAACAAGCTTGTAAGCGGAAGTCCCTCAGCGACTTACTAACCGCAAGCTTCACCATCTGCATCAAAATCCAAGGGGGTCCTGACGTGACATTCAAGGTCGGTCAAAAAGTGGTTTACCCCAACCACGGCGTCAGCCTTGTCGAGAAGATCGAGGCAGGGCAGATCGATGGGGTGGAGCAGCTCTACGTCCACTTGCGACTGCTGGCGAACAACTCCAAGGTCATGGTGCCCAAATCGAACCTCGAGCTCGTGGGGCTCCGCCCCCTGTGTGTCCAGCGCGAGGTCCGTGCCCTTTTCGACATCCTGGAAGATGGCAACATCGACACCTACAAAGACTGGAAGGGGCGTTACAAGCAGAACCTCGACAAGATGAAGACCGGGCGGCTCACCGACGTGGCGGAGGTGCTCAAGAACCTGCGCCTGGTCTCCCAGCGCAAGAGCCTCTCCTTCCGCGAGAAGAAGATGTACGAGCGTGCCAAGTACTTCATCGTCAGTGAGGTCGCCCACGTCAAGAGCATCACCGAGCGCGAGGCCGAGGACCTGGTCGAGCGCGCCCTGAGCTCCAGCCTGGAGAAGCGGCAGCGCACCTCCAAGGTCGCGAGCTAGAAACCACCCCCCGATCCGGCGTTCTCCGAAAGCCGCTCCCCTGGAGCGGCTTTCGCCTTTCAGGGCGTGCAACCCTGATACAATTCCGCCACCATGAACCGCCTCTCCTCCGCCGCGCTCCTGGCGTGCCTCGTCCTCCTGGGGACGGCCGGCCTCGCGCGGGCCTGGCAGACGCCCGCCCCGTCCGATCCCTCCTACCGCGCCCAGATCGAGGCCCAGCTCCAACTGGAGCGCCGGCTCCTCGCCCTGGACCTCGCCGCCTACCGGGAAGCCCGGGACCGCGAGCGGGGCGCCATCGCACGGGTGGGCGAGGTCTCCGGCCGGCTCGACGAGGCGCTGACGGGTGAAAGCATGGCGCTGGGGAACCTCGAAGCCCTGCACGACGAGCTCTCGGCCGCCCGCGAGGCCACGAACACCGCGGCCCAGCGGGTCGAGACCCAGCTCGTGCGGCTCCAGGACCGGCTGCGGCGGATCGGCTTCCTCCAGGGGGAGATTGGCCCCCGGGCCACCCGGGCGCCTGATCCGGTCACCGGCCGCTGGCAGGTGCAGATCCTGCCGCAGAACGTCACGGCCACGTTCGACCTGCGCCTGGAAGGCACCGTGGTCAGCGGGACCTACACGATGGCCGGCGGCGCCTCCTCGGGATCGTTCCGCGGTACCTTCGTGAACAACAGCCTGCGGCTGGAGCGCATCGATAGCAAGCGGGGCTTCGACAGCGTGTTCGCGGGCAACGTGGGAGCGGGGCGGATCACCGGCATCTGGCTCTTGAACGAAATGGCGACCGGCAGTCCGGCGCGCGGCGACTGGACGGCCACTCGGGAAAACGGACCTTAGCTTGAATAAAGACAACCTGCTGTTCACCATCGTCGGAATCCTGATCGGCTTCGTCTCCGGCTACCTCCTCTTCGAGGCCATGGCCACCCGCCAGCCCGCGCGGCTCGTGGCGGGCCAGGTGCCTCCCGGAGCGGACGCCGGAGCCATGGGGCAGCAGCAGGGCGCACCGCAGGGGCAGGGCGCTCCGGCCGGAGATCCGTCCGCCGGACCCGGCGGCGGCCCGGCCATGGCCCAGATCGAAGAGCTCAAGAACCGGGTCGCCCAGAACCCGAACGACGCCGAGGCCGTGCTCCAGCTCGCGGGCATGAACTTCCAGATCCAGAACTGGCCCCGGGCCGCCGAGCT
>DATEIO010000080.1:0-3778 GCA_035278895.1 Thermoanaerobaculia bacterium
CGCTGCCCCCCGGACCTCAGGGCAGCTCGATCCTGCGGCCGCCCAGGAAGGTCGCCACCGGCCTTCCGCGCAGCGTCCAGCCTTCGAAGGGTGTATTGCGCGACTTGCTCTTGAAATCCACGGCGCGGATGGTGATCTCCTCGTCCGGATGGAAGAGAGTGATGTCCGCGGGGCTCCCGGGTTTCAACGTGCCGCCGGGAATCCCCAGCACGCGGGCCGGGCCGGTCGAGAGGAGCTCGATCAGGCGCGGGAGAGTCAAAACCCCCGGCCTCACCAGCCGGTCGAGGCACAGCGGAAGCGTGGTTTCGAGGCCCAGGATGCCGAAGGGCGCGGCGTTGAACTCCACGTCCTTCTCGTCCGCATGGTGCGGCGCGTGATCGCTCGCGATGCAGTCGATCGTGCCGTCCACCAGGCCCTCGATCATGGCCGCGCGGTCGCGCTCGGAGCGCAGCGGCGGCTTCATCTTGCAGTGGGTCGAAAATCCGGTCTTCGCCACCTCTTCGTCCGTCATCAGGAGGTGGTGAGGCGTCACCTCGCAGGTGACGTTCATGCCCTTCGAGCGTCCCCAGCGGACGAGGTCGAGGCTCCGCGCCGTGGAGAGATGGGCCACGTGATAGCGGCCGCCGGTGTCCTCGGTCAGCAGAAGATCTCTCGCGACCATCACGTCCTCAGCCGAGCCGGGAATGCCCGCGAGACCCAGGCGGGTGGACCACTCCCCTTCGTGCATGACGCCCTTGGCCGAAAGGTTCAGATCCTCGGCGTGCTGGATGACCGGGATGTTGAAGTGCTGCGCGTAGAGGAGCGCGCGGCGCATCAGCTCGGAGTTCATCACCGGCTTGCCGTCGTCCGAAACCGCCACGGCGCCGGCGCGCACCATCTCGCCGATCTCCGAAAGCTCTTCGCCCAGGAGCCCCTTGGTCACGGCGCCGATCGGGTAGACGTGGGCAAAGCCGTAGCGGCGCGCTTCGAGCAGGATGTGCTCGGTGATCGACCGGCTGTCGTTGGCCGGAATGGTGTTCGCCATACACGCCACGGCCGTGAAGCCGCCGGCCGCCGCGGCCATGGTTCCGGAGCGCACCGTCTCCTTGTACTCCTGGCCGGGCTCGCGCAAGTGGACGTGGATGTCGATCAACCCGGGCGAGAGGACCATGCCGGAGGCGTCGAAGGTCTCCACGTCCTTCGGCTTCTTGATCTTGCCGTCGATCTTCGAAACGGCACCGTCCTCGATCAGCAGATCGAAAGCGCCGTCCAGGTCCTGGCTCGGATCGACGATCCGGCCTCCGTGAATGAGCAGGGTCGACATCTCAGGGCTCCTGGTTGACGCCGGACAGCAGATAGAGGACAGCCATGCGCACCGACACCCCGTGCGTGACCTGCTCCAGGATCACCGAATAGGGGCCGTCCGCCACCTCGCTCGCGATCTCCACCCCGCGGTTCATCGGCCCGGGGTGCATGAGGATGACGTCCTCCTTCGCCCCTTTGAGACGCTCGGTGGTCAGGCCGAAGAGCTGAAAGTACTCGCGGATCGAGGGAAACGCCATCCGCCCCTGCCGCTCGAGCTGGACGCGCAGCATCATCACCACGTCGGCGTCTTTCAACGCGTCCTTCAAGGTGTACGCGACCTCGACGCCCATCTTCTCGACGTCCGGAGGCATCAGCGTGCGTGGGCCGGCCACGGCGACCCGGGCGCCCATCTTGGTCAGCAGGTGGATGTTCGAGCGCACCACCCGGCTGTGCTCGATGTCGCCCACGATCGCGACCTTCAACCCCGCGAGCCGCTTCTTGTGCTGGAGGATCGTAAAAGCGTCGAGCAGCGCCTGGGTCGGATGCTCGTGGGCGCCGTCCCCGGCGTTGATGACGCCCGCCTTGATCCGCTTCGCCAGCATGTAGGGAACGCCCGGGCAGCCGTGGCGGATCACCACGAGGTCGGGCGCCATGGCCTGGAGGTTCATCGCCGTGTCGATCAGGCTCTCGCCCTTCTCCAGAGCCGAGCCCGAGGTCGAGAAGTTGATGTTGTCGGCCGAGAGGCGCTTTTCCGCGATCTCGAAGCTCGACCGGGTGCGCGTCGAAGCCTCGAAGAAGAGATTGAGGACGGTCTTGCCGCGCAGCGTAGGCACCTTCTTGATCGGGCGCTCCCCCACCTCGCGGAACGACTCGGCCGTGGAGAGGATCAGCTCGATCTCGGCTGGAGAAAGCTCGGCGACACCCAAGAGGTCCTTGCGGGTCCAGCGGAAATCGGCGCTCATCCCTTTTGAGGTCCCCGGTCGAGAATGCGCACCTGCTCGCTGCCGTCCGTCGACTCGAAGGAGACCTCGATGACCTCGCTCTGCGACGTGGGAACCTTCTTGCCCACGTAATCGGCCTGGATCGGCAGCTCCCGGTGCCCGCGGTCCACGAGCACGGCGAGCTGCACCGACTTCGGCCGGCCGTAGTCGATCAGCTCATCGAGCGCCGCGCGCACGGTCCGGCCGGTGTAGAGGACGTCATCGCAAAGGACGACGATGCAGTCGTCGATCGGCCGGGGGAGATGGGTCCCCTTGACCTGCGGCTGCGCGGCGATGGTCGAAAGGTCGTCCCGGTAGAGGGTGATGTCGAGAATGGCGACGGGCACCTTCTGCCCCTCGAGGCGCTCGATCTCCTCGGCGATCTTCTCGGCGAACGGCACGCCGCGGGTGCGGATGCCGGCGAGCAGCAGATTCTCGAGATCGCGGTTCCGCTCCACGATCTCGCCCGCCATTCGCCGAATGATCCGCGCCATCTGCTTGGCGTCGAGAATCGTGTTCTTCGGCGTCAGATTCTTGGCCATGTAGGGGGTGGGTCCTCCAGATCCGCGGCATCGTATGGCGGGGGGTGGGGGGTTGTCAATCAACCTTCCGTCTCTGGTACCCTCAAGGCATGCCGGCAGAAGCACACACCCCGGCCACATGGGACGACCGCCCCCGGCTCAGCCGGGAGCGCGAGGAGCGCTTCTTTGCGGGAGCGCGGGAGGCGACGAGGTTCTTCATGGGCGAAGCCGATGTGCAGCGCGCGCTGGAGAAGGTCGTGCGCCTGCTGGACGAAGACGGGATTCCCTACGCCGTGATCGGCGCCCTGGCGCTCAATGCCTATGGCTACCGCCGGGTGACGGTTGACGTGGACGTCCTGCTGACGACCGAGGGGCTCCAGAAGTTCAAGGCAAAGCACCTGGGGCTCGGCTATGTGGACAAGTTCCCGGGGAGCAAGGGAGTACGGGATACGGAAAACGGCGTCCTCATCGACGTCGTCCTAGCCGGCGAATACCCGGGAGACGGCCGTCCCAAGCCGGTGGTGTTCCCCGACCCGGCCCTGGCCGCCGTGCGGGGCGAACGGGTCGCGCTCCTTCCCCTCCCCCGCCTGATCGAGCTGAAGCTCGCCTCCGGCATGACCGCCCCGCACCGGTTGAAGGACCTGGCCGACGTGCTGGAGATCATCCGCATCCTCGATCTGCCCGAGGGCCTTGCCGAGGAGCTCGATCCCTTCGTGCACGACAAGTACCGGGAGCTCTGGCAGTCCGCCCAGATCGTCGACCAGGAGTAGCCCGCCCGCTGGACACCCCGCCCCGATCCGCCTAAGATTGTCTCTCGATTCCCACTTCCGAGGATCGCAGTCGCCGGATCGTACAGATGGCCCGTAAGAAAGACGCTACGCCTCCCCCGTCTCCGTCCGCTCCTCAAGGCTCCCTCTGGCAGCGCAACCGCCGGGAGATCACCTTCTTGGTCCTCTTCATGGCCCTCCTGGGCGGCGGCTTCACGCTGGTGTC
>DATEIO010000081.1:0-10828 GCA_035278895.1 Thermoanaerobaculia bacterium
CGGGCATCGCGCCTTTCGCATCGGCCGCGGCGACCAGACGCCGCTCCCGGGCTTCGACGAGAACCATTACGTGGCCGCCTCGAGCTATCACCTCCGGGATCTCGCCTCGCTCGCCGAAGAGCTCGCGCTCGTCCGCGCCGCCAATCTCGCGGTCTTCCACAATCTTTCCGGGGACGACTGGCGCCGCCTCGGCACGGCGAACGGACATCCGGTCTCCGTGCGCGCCTTGGCGTTCATCATGGCCGGACACGTGAGCCACCACCTGGCCCTGCTGGGCGAGAGGTATGGGCTGGAGATCGTGACGCCGGCTTGAGGGCTCTTCCGATTACGGATACAGCAGCGCCGGCCGCCGGTCCCGGCGCCAGGCAGCGTGATCGGCGGCGTCGGCAGCCAGAATTTCCTCCACGGTCTTCCCGGCCCGCAGGTCCTGGAGGAGCCGTGGAGTGCCCAGGAGACCGGTGAGGGCGTCGCCGCCGTCCCTCCATTCGAAGCTGGATTGGCGAGAGAGAGCCGCCAGGAGGGCGATCCCGAGCCGGTAGGGCTCCGCTGCCGCCGGATCGGTGACGCGCACCTGAAAGCCGTGGCATGGCCGGTCCTGGTATTTGGGGCTCGGTGCAGCGGGCGAGGAGCGGGGAGTGAAAGAGGCCGGCTGCAATTGGAAGCCTGGAGCGGAGATCTTCAAGGCGGAGGGGTCAAGCCAGGGTGCGCCCAAGAGCAGGAAGGGTGACTCCGTTCCCCGGCCTTCTGTGACATTGGTGGCTTCGATCAGGGCCGTGCCGGGATAGGCGAGGGCCGCCTCGGCGCTCTGCAGGTTGGGCGACGGCGGCACCCACGGCCGGCCGGTGCCGGCCCAGGTCATGGACCGCTTCCAGCCTTCCATGGGAATGACGGTGAGGCGCGCCGGCCGCTCGCGGCGGGCCTCGCGGCGGACATTGACGTAGGTGGCCATCTCGCCGAGCGTCAAGCCGTGCACGAGCGGCCCGGGAGCGAGGTTCAGGAAGCTCGCCGGGACAGCGTCCCGGGGCGCGCTCACCGGGCCTTCGATGCGCTCTCCTCCCAGCGGATTGGGGCGGTCGAGCACGACGACTTCGATCCCTGAGCCGGCGGCCGCTTCGAGGGTAAGGATCAGGGTGCTGACGTAGGTGTAGAAGCGGACTCCGGCGTCCTGGAGATCGAAGACCAGCGCGTCGAGATCCGCGAGATCGGTGGGATCCGGCTGGCGCCGGTCGCCGTAGAGGCTCACGACCGGCAGGCCGCTCGCCGGGTCGCGGCCGCCCTCCAAGGCCTCGCCCGCCGCGGCCCGTCCCCGAAGCCCGTGCTCGGGAGCGAAAAGCCGCACGACATGGAGCCCGCGCTCGCGCAGCACGTCGACGGCGTGGCGGCCGTCCGCCGTCACCGACGCCCTGTGGACGATCAGGCCCAGACGCTTGCCCGCGAGAGCCGCGGTCTCGCCGGCCGCGATCCGGTCCAGGCCCACCTGCACCGGCCGCCCCGAGGGCGGCGGAGCGACGGGAGATGGTGCCGGACAGCCGGCCCCGAGGAGGGCGGCGAGGAGCAGGCCGGCGAAGCGGGAATTCCGCGGGCGGGGGAGCATCACGCAGGGCGATCTTACCCGAGCCCGTGCTCCGGCCGGCGCGATGTCGAGCTATGATGAGATTTCCTGACGAAAGAAAGGAGACCGTACGCTTGAGGCCCCTCCTCGCAGCCGCTCTTGCCCTGGCTCTGTTTTCCTCCAGCCCGGTCCGGGGTGCGGAGAAGCCCGAGGTCACGGTCTTTGCCGCCGCCTCTCTGGCGGACGCTTTCAACGAGGCCGCCAAGGCCTTTTCAGCGGCCGGCGGCGCCAGGATCGTGTTCAACTTCGCCGGCTCGAACGACCTCGCCCGCCAGATTGAGGCCGGAGCTCCCGCCCAGGTGTTCGTCTCGGCCAACCGGGAGCAGATGGAACGCCTCGAAAAGGCCGGAAAGGTGCGCCCGGGCACGGCTTTCCCCCTCCTGGGCAACTCGCTCGTCGTGATCGTTCCCAAGGAGAGCAAGACCAAGCCCCTCGCCGGACCGCGCGGCCTGCTCTCCTTCGACCGCCTGGCCCTGGCCGATCCTGCGGGCGTGCCGGCCGGAATCTACGCGCGGGAGTGGCTCGAGCGCACCGGGGTCTGGCAGCAGCTCTCGCCGCGGGTGGTACCTGCGCTCGACGTGCGCGCCGCCCTGGCCGCCGTGGCCGCGGGCAACCTGCCGGCGGGCGTGGTCTATGCGACCGATGCCGCAAGCTCCGACCGGGTCCGCATCGTCTATCGCGTTCCGGAGGCGGAGGCGCCGGAGGTGCGGTATTTCGCCGCTCCGGTCGTTGGGGCGCCGAAGGCGGCGGCGGATTTCCTCGCCTTCCTCCGTAGCCCCCGGGCGCGACCGATCTTCCTTCGCCATGGCTTTGTCTTCCCCGCCTCCGGGGCGAAGACGCCGGGGAGCTGACCATCGACGTCAGCGGTATCGTCCTCTTCACTCTCGCTGTGGCAGCCGGAGCCACGGCGCTCAACCTGGCCCCGGGAGTGGCGGTGGCCTGGGCCCTGTCGCGCCAGGGCTGGGGAGGGCGCGTCCTCGTCGAAACGCTCGTGGCGCTGCCTCTCGTGCTGCCGCCCACGGCGGTCGGGCTCGGCCTGCTGCTCCTCCTCGGCCGCTCGGGCCCCGTGGGGGGCTTTCTCCACGACCGGCTCGGAATCGACGTCGCGTTCACCTGGCGCGCGGTGGTGATCGCCTCGGCCGTGGTGGCGTTCCCCCTCCTCGTCCGGAGCGCCCGCTCCGCCTTCGAGGAGGTCGACCCGCGCCTCCCGGCCGTGGCCCGCACGCTGGGAAGGGGCCCGCTGCGAACGTTCTTCGAGGTGGAGCTTCCCCTGGCCTGGCGGGGGATCGTCGCGGGCTCTCTGCTCGCCTTCGCCCGGGCCCTGGGCGAGTTTGGCGCCACGATCCTCGTCGCCGGCAACATCCCGGGCCAGACCCAGACTCTGGCTCTCGCCCTGTTCCAGCAGGTCCAGGTGGGCCGGGAGCGGGAGGCGCTCACGCTCGCGGGGATCTCCGCGCTGCTCGCGGCCGGCGCCGTGGCCTTGGCCGAGGGCGTGGTCCGCCGGCGGGAGAGACGGCTTGCGGGGTAGGGGAGCAGGACGGACACGGACAGGCACGGACGCAGGCAGGGACAGGAAAGACTTCAGGATGGCTTCTTCCGGGTTTGTCGAGATCTCCCTCAAGCTGCGCCAGGGGGGGTTTGCGCTGGCGATCGAGGCGCGGCTGGGGGAGGCGGCGGCAGTGCTCGGCCCTTCGGGCGCGGGCAAGACCACGCTGCTCGAAGCCCTCGCCGGCCTGCGGCCGGCGGAGGGGAGGATCGCGGTCGGGGGCGAGGTGCTCCAGGACTCGGCGGCTGGGATCTTCCTGCCTCCGGAGCGGCGGCGCCTGGGCTACGTTCCCCAGGACGGCGCCCTCTTCCCTCATCTCTCGGTGCGGAGAAACCTCCTGTTCGGCCGGCGCGGAGGCCGCCACGATCCGGAGGTGGAGGCGCTCCTGGCGGCTTTGGATTTGGCGCCGCTCCTCGACCGCTATCCGCGCCATCTCTCCGGAGGCGAGCGGCGGCGGGTGGCCCTCGGCCGGGCGCTCCTCGCCCATCCCCGCCTGCTGCTCTTGGACGAGCCCACGGCCGGGCTCGATCCCCTGCGGGCGCGCAAGGCCCTGGCCCGGATCCGCCGGGTGCGCGAGGAGCTCGCGGTGCCGCTCTTCGTGGTCACCCACGACGCCCGGGAGGCGATGGCCCTGGCGTCGGACGTGGTGCTGCTGAAAGGCGGCCGGGTCGAGGCCGTGGGCCCGGCGCGGGAGGTCCTGCTGGGACCCGCCGTGCTGGCGGAGGACGGCGGGCGGCGGCGGGAGAACGTGATTCCCGGCCGGCTCGTGCGCCACCACCCCGAGGGAGGCACGAGCGAGGTCCTGCTCGCGGGAGGCGAGGCGGTGACCATCCCCCACACGCCCGACCTCCCGGAGGGGGAAGAGCTGCTCCTGTCGATCGACGCCGAGGACCTCCTCCTCGCCACGGCCCCGCCCGTGGGGCTCTCGGCGCGCAACGCCGTGGCGGGCCGGGTGGAGGAGCTCGTCCGCGTGGGCGACTCGGTCTACGCGCGGGTGGGGCCCTGGCTCGTCCACCTGACGCCCGCGGCCGTGGAGGAGCTCGGCCTCGCTCCGGGGGTTCCCGTCTGGCTCGTGGCCAAGACCCACAGTTGGCGGGTCGTGGCGGGGTAGGGTAAGCTTCCCTTCATCAATCCAGCCGTTGCAGAAATTCACCGGAAACCGCCCCGCGGAGGCCCCGGAACGGTTCATGAGAGGACACCGACCTTGAGGTCCGCTCCCCCCTCGTTCGATCTCCAGGCTCCGGAGTTCGACCGCCGCGCCGGCCTTCCGGGTGTGGCGGCCGGGGACGTCGCCCGGTCCCTCCTGGAGATCGCGGGCCTCGATCCTCGCGACCTGCTCCTGGAGCTGGGAGCCGGCACCGGCGAGATCGGCGCCGCGCTCGCCGCCTCCGGGGTCCGCTACGCGGGTCTCGACCTCTCGCTGGGCATGCTCCGGGTGTTCCGGGCGCGGCGCGCTCCGGGCCTCCTCGTCCAGGCCGACGCGGAGCGCCCCTGGCCCGTCCGGGCGGGCGCGGCGAGGGCGGTCTTCTCCTCGCGGGCAGCCCATCTGATGGACGCCGGAGCTCTCGTGGAGGAGACCCTGCGCGCCGTGCATCCGGCGGGCGCGGTGTTCGTGCTGGGCCGCGTGCGCCACGATCCGGAGGGCCTTCGCACGGCCCTGCGCCGGCGGATGCGGCACCTGCTCGCCGAGCGCGGCCTCGAGGGCAGGAGCGGCGAGAGCGCCCGGGAGGCTCTCCTCGAAGCCTTCACGGCCCGGGGGGGCGAGCTCCTCCCGCCGCAGGCGGCCGCGCGCTGGCAGTCCGGGGAGTCGGCCGCCGCGGCCCTGGCCTCCTGGCGGAGCAAGCCCGGGCTCGCCGGCCTCTCTCTCGCGCCCGCCCTGAAGCACGAGGTCCTCGACCATCTCGAGGACTGGGCGCGAAACGCTTTCGCAGATCTGGAAACCACCCGGGAGGCGGCCGAGTCGTACGAGCTGACCGCTGTCCGTCTGCCCCCCGCATCTACGGAGACAGCATGAAGAACGCCATGGACACGGAGCTCCTGACCGAGTTGGGAGCCGCCCTCGTGCAGGGGTCCCTCACCGACCCGGAGCTCCTGCGGCAGACCGCCGGCCCCGTGCAGCAGATCCTTCCCGAGGCCAACGTCGTCAAGATCGGCGGCCAGAGCATCATCGACCGCGGGGCCAAGGCGGTGTTCCCGATCCTGGACGAGGTCGTGGCGAACCTCCCCCGGCACCAGATGATTCTTGGCACGGGCGCCGGCACCCGCGCACGGCACGCCTACAGCGTGGCTCTCGACCTGGGCCTGCCCACGGGCGTGATGAGCGTGCTGGGGACCTTCGTCAGCATGCAGAACGCCCGCATGCTCCACTACCTGCTGGCCCGCCACGGCATCCCGTTCATCGAGCCGGCGCAGTTTCCCCAGCTCCCGCTCTACCTGGCGGAGCGCCGGGCGGCCATCTTCTTCGGCATGCCCCCCTACACCTTCTGGCAGCAGAACCCGGCCGTGGGGCGCATTCCGCCGCACCGCACGGACACCGGCGCCTACCTGGTGAGCGAGGTCTTCGGCACGCGGTCCATGATCTACGTCAAGGACGAGGACGGCCTCTACACCGCCGATCCCAAGAAGGACAGAAACGCCAAGTGGATCCCGAAGATCACGGTGTCCGAGCTGCTCGCCATGGACCTCCAGGACGTGGTCGTGGAGCGGGCCGTTCTCGATCTGATGAAAAGGGCCCGGCACCGGCGGTCGATCCGCGTGATCAACGGGCTGGTTCCCGGAAATCTGACCCGCGCTCTCGAAGGGGAAGACGTGGGCACCCTGATCACCGCCGACGAGGAGACGCACCCGTGATCGACGAACGCCATCACGTCAAATCCCTGCTCATGCGCGAGAGCCTCATCGACAAGGATCTCGTCGCTTCCACCGACGCCCAGGCCCCGGTCGTGCGCATGCTGCCCACGGCGCACGTGGTCAAGATCGGCGGCCGGTCGATCGTGGACCGCGGCCGCTCGGCCCTGCTCCCGGTCGTCCAAACCCTGGGAACGATTCTGGAGACGCACAAGCTGATCCTCTCGACGGGCGGCGGCGTGCGCAGCCGCCACGTCTTCTCGATCGGGCTCGACCTGGGGCTCCCCACGGGCGTGCTGGCCCAGCTCGCCATCGCGGACGCCCTGGGCAACGCCCACATCCTGGGCACTCTCCTCGCGCCGCACGGCGTGGTGGCGATCCCGCCCGAGATGTTCGGCCACCTGCTGCCGCTCTTCCTGCGCAGCGCTCCCGGGGTGATCTTCAACGGCGATCCGCCCTATTCGCTGTGGGAGCATCCGCCGGAGGTCGGGCGCATCCCGCCCCACCGCACCGACGTGGGCTCCTACCTGGTGGCCGAGTGCTTTGGCTGCGCGAGCGTCACCCTGGTCAAGGACGTGGACGGCGTCCACGAGGCCGATCCCAGAGAGCACCCGGGGGCGCCCCTGATCCGGGAGATCTCCGTGGCGGAGCTGCGCGAGAGGCGGCTGCCGTCGCTCCCCTTCGACGAAGCCCTCCTCGATCTCCTGGAGCGCGGACGGCTGATGCGGCGGATCCAGATTGTCAACGGCCTGAAGCCCGAGCTCCTCGCCGCGGCGCTCGCCGGGGAGACCGTGGGCACCGTCGTCCATGCCGGTTGACGGACCCGGCGCCGTGGCCCGCGGGGTGGGCCGGGACTTCGGCCGGGGCGTGCAGGCCCTGGCCGGAGTGGACCTGGACCTCCCGCGGGGCACCGTCACCGCCCTCCTCGGGGCCAACGGCGCGGGCAAGACGACGCTGCTGCGCATCCTGGCCGGCCTGCTGCCCCCCACCTCCGGCTCCGCCGAAGTCCTGGGGGTCGCGAGCCCGGCCGGCCGGCGCCGAAAAGAGCTGCGGAGCCGGATCGGCTACATCCCCCAGCAGGCGGCCCTCGATCCCGAGATGACCGGGCGCGAGATCCTGGACCTCTTCACCGCCCTCCACGGCGTGGGCCGGAGGGAGCGTCCAGCCCGGATCGCGGAGCTCGCCGCGGCCTTCGGCGTGGCCGCCCAGCTCGATCGCCAAGTCGACGGCTGGTCCGGCGGCCAGAGACGCCGGCTCCACCTCGCGGCGGGCATGATCCACGACCCCGAGCTTCTCCTGCTCGACGAGCCCACTGCGGGGCTCGATCCGGAGGGTAACGACGCACTCTGGGCCGAGCTGGACCGCCGGGCCCGGTCGGGCACGGCCGTGGCCGTGGTGACCCACGACCTCGCCGCCGTCGAGCTACACGCCGGCCGGGTGGCGATCCTCGACCGGGGATCGCTGGCCGCGGCCGGCAGCCCGCAGGCGCTCCTGGCCGGGCACGGCTGCCGGTCCCTCCCCGAGCTCTACCGCCACTTGACGGGAGGGGACCCGGCCGCCCCGCCTCCTCATCCCCGGAGAGAGCGCCGGTGAGCTTCGCCCTCGGCGTTCTGGGCGCCGTCTTCCGGCGGACCTGGATCATCACCTGGCGGCGTCCGGTGCTCCTCACCTTCTCCCTCGGCCAGCCGCTCGTCTGGATGCTCTTCTTCGGCTTCCTCTTCCAGCGCTTCCCGGTGGGGGAGACCGGGTCCGGCTACCTCGACTTCCTCGCGCCCGGGGTGAGCGTGATGACCGTCCTCTTCGGCGCGTCGCAGGCCGGCATCGGCTGGATCCGCGACCTCCAGACGGGGTTCCTGCCGCGGATGCTCTCGACGCCCGCGAGCCCGGCGGCGATTCTCGCGGGCAAGGTCCTGGCCGACGTCTCCCGCCTGCTTCTGCAGTCCGCGGCCGTGCTCGTCCTGGCGCTCCTCCTCGGCGTGCGCCTGCATCCGGAGCCGGGCGCGGCCGCCCTGGGATTGCTGGCCGTGGCCCTGTTCGCGGGCGCCTTCTCCAGCCTCTCCTGCGCCGTGGCCCTGCGCGCCCGGTCCCAGGAGGTGATGGCGACGTACGTCCACCTCGTGAACATGCCTCTCCTCTTCACCAGCACCGCGCTGGTGCCGGGCCGCCACATGCCGGATTGGCTGGCGGCGGTCTCGCGGGTGAACCCTCTCAGCCTGGCCGTGGAATCCTGGCGGGGCGCGCTACTCGCCGGGGAGGTTTCCGCCCCGGGGACCGCGGCCGCGGTTCTGACCGTGCTCTTCGGCTCCGCCTTTCTCCTGGCCCTGGCGCAGATGCGAGGAGCTGAGGGGCGGTATTGAAAGGTTTCTGATCGTTGACCCATCAAGCAAGCAGTTGGCACGGATTTTTCTATAGGAATATGCGGGAGCGCCGAAGGAGAAGCGCTCCTCCCGGCAAAGCCGGGACCCTCAACCCCGGCGCGACGAGCTGACAACGGGAACGACAACGCGCCGCTCGTAAGGAAGGTGCATCATGAAAAAAACGTGGAAACTTCTCCCTCTCGCTCTGCTCCTGTCCCTGACCGCATATAGCCAGGGGCCTGCGACCGCGGAAGCCCAGCCGACTTGCCAGGTTCTCTGTGCGACGACCCACTGCACGGCGCAAAGCGACTGCCCCACCGGACAGCGGTGTAACTTCGCTTGTCCTGGCGAAGGATGCTGCGTCGACTAGCACGGCTTCACGGTAGAAGCGACCTGCGAGGGCACCCCTGGTGGGTGCCCTTGCTCATGGCGAGGAATTCCGCAGGCAGGGAGTAGAATGGGCCTCTTTTGAGGAGATCCCGATGCTTCCGGAGTGGATTGATCTCGTCCGCCGCTGGATTGCACTCCTGCTCGTGATCAGCCTGCCGCCCGCGATCCTTTACTGGTTCATCATCCATCCCTTCATCGCCTTCTGGCGCCGGGCGGGGCTCAAGGCAACGTACATCTTCCTGGCCGTGTTCTATCTGGCCTCCATGGTGGGCCTGTTCCTCCTCCGCGACCGGCTGTTGATGCGCGACCTGGGAACCCGCCTCCCGCTGATGATCCTCGCCCTCCCGCTGATCGTCGCGGCCGTCGTCATCAGCCGCAAGCGTAAGAAATACCTGACCTTCCGGCTCCTGGCCGGGGTGCCCGAGATCGCGCCGGACCGGCATGGGACCGGCCTGCTCCGCGAAGGGATCTACGGCCGCATCCGTCACCCGCGCTACGTCGAGTTCTCGCTGGCCCTCGCCGGCTACGCGGCTCTCGCCAACTTCGAGGGGCTGTATTGGATGACGGCGGGATCTCTCGTCCTGCTCTACCTCATCGTTCTGATGGAAGAGCGCGAGCTCAAGGAGCGCTTCGGGCAGGAGTATGTAGACTATTGTGCTCAGGTGCCCCGGTTCATCCCGCGCCGCGTGAAGCCATGAGCTCCAGAGTCCATCTGCATCGAGCGGTGCTCCCGGGTACCCGGTCCGTCTCCTTCGCTCCGGCCCCTTTGAGGATCTCCGCTCCAACTCCTGCGGCGGTCGAGCCCGATTTCGGAGTCGATCGGGCGCGGCGCTTCGGCCACAGCCTGGAGCGGCTGACCGTCCCGGCCGGGGGAGCGGTGATCCAGGCCAAGATCGAGTGGAAAAAATCCGGCAAGGAAGTCGATGAGCTGGTCGAACGCTACAACAACGCTGTCGGCCACAAGCTCATCTTCGGGGCGGAGAGCCGGAGAGCGGCGCTCGGCCACCTGCATCAGCTCGAGCGCTATCTCTACGGGTGGTTCGCGAGCAAGAAGAGCCCCGATCTCGACGAGAGCCCTGAAGCCTTGAGGATGAAGGGCCTGATGAACGAGGTGCAGAAGGAACGGATCGACCTGGTCGAGCGGTCCATCAGCGCCAAAGATGAAGCTCCGCCGGTTGCGAGCCTGAATGCGGAGAACCAGGAGAGGGTCACCGGGATCTGGAACCGGCTGCTGGCCAACGACGGCATTCGCATCCAGGAGACCGGGGAAGAGGAAGAGGTCTCCAAGCGGCAGAAAGGCTTCCGGACCAAAGTCCTCGCCGACTTCTCCCGGCTCCTCGAAACGGAGGCCGGGCGCGATCTCGTGGGCGGAATTCAGGGAGCGGGCGGCGGCCTGACGATCAAGCCCACCACGTTGGCGAAGGGCAAGTTCGCCGCCCGTTCGCTCGATCCGGACAGCGAGGGGCTCCGGACCGTTCCGGCCCCCGCGGAGGAGCATCAGCAGGATTTCGCTCCGATCAACGTGAACGGGATGACGAAGCAGGACAAGATCCGGCTCTTTCACAACATCAAGACCCTTCATCCCGACAAGCGTGGATTCGCCCTGAACACGGACGGAGGGACGCAGCACTTCGAATTCGGGCCCGGCTCGGATTCCGAGCTCAAGGTCCCGGTGGATGCCCAGGATGCCCTGCGCCACCCTTCGAGCCGGGGCGTCGACAGCGAGGGCAACGAAATCATTGCGCCCACCTTCGTCAACCTGGGGCACGAGTTGGGGCACGTTCTGCGCGCCCGGCAAGGGGTCATCACCGACGAGAACGCCGGGCGCGATCTCTTTGAACGGGCCTTTCCGGGCGAGGAACACGAAGGCCGGGTGGAGGAATTCTTCAACATTCCGGCCGCGGAAAACCCGGTCCGGGAGCAGAGCGGCATCAGCCCCCGGCCCGGGCACGGCAACCTGATGCTGCACCAGGGGCTGCTCCACATGCAGTGGCTCCAAAAGATCCAGGCGCAGATCGCGAGCCTCGGCCAGAAGAACATCCCCTTGGTGGCCCGGCAGGGGCTCGAGCGGCTCGA
>DATEIO010000082.1:0-4692 GCA_035278895.1 Thermoanaerobaculia bacterium
CGCCCACGAGCCGGAGCAGCGGCAGCGGCGGCGGGCTTGCGGCCCCGGCGGCCCGGAGTCGCAGCCGCGGCCGTAGCACCGCGGCGCGAAGCCGTTTTCCTTCCGGAAGCGGCGCGCTTGCCCGCAGGCTTCGCAGCCGCCGCAGCCTTGGGCTTGCGGCCACGCCGCTTCGAGCCCGTCGCAGCCGCGGTGGCGGCCGACGGACGCGGCGCCGAACCGTCCTTGCGCGGACGCCCCCGCTTGCCGGCATTTTCGTTCTTGATCTCATCGAAAACCGGCAGAGCGGTTTCGGGATAGCGCTGCTTGCGGCCCGCTCCCACGGAGGGGAGACGATCCTGGTAAAGCTTCTTGTAACGCTGGAGGGTCGGCATCGAAATGCCGGTGCGCTGAGAAATTTCGGAAAGGGTATAGAGCTTGCCCTCGGATCCGCTCGTTTCGGTGTCTGCCATAGTCTCCTCGTCGTGTGTAGGAAAGGGGATATATTCAACGTCTCTTTAAAACATCACGGTCATTATCAAAAACAAGGCCGCACAAGTCAATAGTTCCGCGAAAAAATCTTCTGCCTTGGACCAGGAGCGTGAAGAGAGCCCTCTCGGTCATGTCTTTCCGAGTATGCTCCGCCGGTCCGCCGGAAGGCGGTTTCAGGATTCCCTACTGTCAAGGTGAAGCTCGATGCCCTGAAAGGGACACACAGACCAAACGAAACCGGGGAATCCGAGCGAAAAATCCAAAAAGGCCTGCCGGAGAGACTTTTCCACCCCTCGGAGATTGGCTTTTGGCTCTCCTGACATACAATCCGCCGCCATGGACCAGGAAATGAAGAGAGCGATCTACCGCGAAATGCTCCAGGAGCTCGAATCCGTTCTCGAAGGCACCGGAGACGCAATCACCGCCATGTCGACCTCCGCGTGCGTTCTCCATCAGAAGCTCCCGTACGCCAGTTGGACCGGCTTTTATCGCGTGGTCGCCCCGCGCCTCCTGCGCGTGGGTCCCTATCAGGGATCTCTGGGCTGCCTCGAAATTTCCTTCGAGCGCGGCGTCTGCGGCGCCGCCGCGCGAGAACGGGCCACGCAGCTGGTGCCCGACGTTCATCAATTCCCTGGCCATATCGCCTGCGATTCAGCCGCGCGCTCGGAAATCGTCATTCCTCTCTGCAATCCTTCCGGCCAACTGGTCGCCGTGCTCGACGTCGATTCACACCAGCCCGCGGCGTTCGACGAGATCGATCGCGAGGGTCTGGAAAAGGTCGCGGCCCTGCTCTCTCCCTATCTTCGTGAGAGCACGCGAGCGTTCCCAGGCGTTTGAGGCACGATCTTCAATTGCCGCAGCAGATACGAGAGAGCCTGCCGCGAGATTCCCAAAGAGCGCGCGGTCTCGGCCAAGTGCCCGCCGCAGGCGGCGAGCGTCCTCTCGATCAACCCGCGCCGGAACGCATCGACCTGCTGGTGATACAAAGACTCCGGTGACCTCGAAAGCTCCTGGATCTCCAGATGCTCCGGTTCGATCACGCCTCCTTCGGCGAGCACCGAGGCGACGGAGAGAACGTTCTGCAGCTCCCGCACGTTGCCCGGCCAGGAATGAGCGAGGAGCCGCGCCCGCGCCTCCGGAGATAACCTCACGGCCTTTCCGTCCGCAGCGCGCGCGAGAATGCGATCGGCGAGAAGCAGCACGTCCTCTCCGCGATCGCGCAGCGGCGGAAGCATCACGCTCCCTACCTTGAGCCGGTAGTAAAGATCCTGGCGAAAGGAGCCTTCCCGCACCGCGCGTAGAAGATCGCGGTGCGTGGCCGCGAGCACGCGGACGTTCACTTTCCGTGCCACGCTCTCGCCGAGCCGTCTCACCTCGCCTTCCTGAAGCACGCGCAACAACAGACCTTGCGCCGCGAGCGGAAGGTCGCCGATCTCGTCCAGGAACACCGTGCCCCCGTGAGCGGTTTCGAAAACTCCCCGGTGCTCGCGGTCCGCTCCCGTGAACGCGCCGCGGGCGTGACCGAAGAGGTCGGACATCAAAAGGGTTTCCGAAAGCGCGGCACAGTTGATCGCCACGAACGGAGCCCCGGCCCGCGCGCTCGCCCGGTGGATCTGGCGGGCCGCGAGCTCCTTGCCCGTGCCGCTCTCGCCCAGGATGAGCACGGGGAGGTCGCCCGGAGCGAGACGGAAAATCCGCGCGAGAGCGGTCCGCAGCCCGGGGCTCTCCCCCACCATGCCGCCGGCCTGGCCACCCGATCGAGGGAGCGGATCTTCATCCGGAAAAGGTGCGCGGAAACTTCCTTCGAGATCGCGAACGATCAGAGCGAAAAGCACGTGGAGCAGCGCGTCGGTCCGCGGTGCCCGCAAGGTGAGCGAGCCTTCTGAGCGGACCAGCTCGGCGTCGGGATATCCGGCGTCCGCGAGCAACGTGGAAATGGCTTCGGGATCTCCGGGCTCCCGTTTGAGATAGGCGGCGAGCGCCTGCCAGGGCCCCTGATCGCGGGCTTCCAGGCGCTCGGCGGGGAAGACGGCTCCTATTTTTCGAAACGTGGCAATCGCCTCGCGCCGCCAGCGCGAGGGAACCGTGCCGGGCACAACCAATTCCAGATCGAAAACCAGCCGCGCCGCCCGGTAGGGCTCGAGCGGGCCCAGGGCCTCCCAGGCCGAAGAGGGCGCCGGCTCGCCGGCCCAGAGAGGAGCCAACGGGGTTCCCGCCGCTTCGAGAAGGGCTCCCGCGCGGTCCCCCGCCTGGGCGCGGAGAGCCGGCCTCTCCTCAGGCTCGAGCTCGCTCCACGCCCCGGGCGTCACGTGGGCCAGCTCGGCGGCTGCCTCCTCCGGCCGGCCGAGCCAGCCCAGGGCCCGGGCCGCGAGGAGGCGCAGCTCGGCCCGGCGCCAGTCCCTGCCGCGCCGGTCGAGGTCGGCCAGGGTCTCGCGGCAGAGGGCCAAGGCGGCGGCGGGGCGCCCGAGCACCAGCTCGTGGCGGGCGGCGAGCTCCTGATCCTGCGCCAGGCCCCGGAAGTTGCCGGCCAGCCGGTTCTCCACGGCGGACCGCTCCAGAATGTCGGCCACCCCGGCGAGCCGGCCTCGGCGGAGGCGGATCTCGGCCAGATTCGACAGGGCGAGCGTGGTGGCGCGAGGGCCGTCGCAGCCCGAATAGAGGCGCAGGGCGTGGAGAAAGGCGCGCTCGGCACCCGGCAGGTCGCCCGCCCGGGCCCGCCCCAGACCGAGGTCGTTCCACAGCCCCGCGGCCTGGTGGCGCGGCAGGCGGCGGCGCCCGGCGCGAAGGGCCAGGGCCACAGAGGAGACCGCCTCCGCCCCGCCGTCCGGGTCCATCCCGGCTCGCAGGCTGCGGGCGTGGTGCCAGCGCCAGGCGAGGTCGGGGTCTGAGAGCGCGCCGCGGGCCTTCTCCAGCCAGAGGTCCATGGCCACGGCGTCTCCCCGGTCCCAGGCCGCGTCCGCGGCGACCAGCCAGGCGCGGAGGGCGGAGCGGCCACCGGAGGTCTCGCGAAGGGCACGGCGCACCCACAGGTCCGCCCGCTCCGGCTCGTCGCCGTTGGCGAACACCCGCGCCGCGATCTCGGCCAGGTCAGCCAGAACGTCCGGCGCCAGATCCTCGCGCTCCAGCTTCAGGAGAGACAGCCGGGCGGCGCCGAGCTGGCCCAGCAGGAGATGGCAGCGGAGGGCGAGCGCCCGCGACGGGGCGGAGCCGAGGCCGGCCAGCGCCTCCCGGGCCGCCTCGAAGCGGCCGAGCGCGAAGAGGGCACGGGCCTGCTCCAGCCTCTCCCCCTCCGCAGCGGGCGGGCGGCGCTCCCAGGCCGCCACCGCGGCCCGGAACCGGCCCTGCGAGGCGAGGTCCTTGGGGCTCCCCTCCTCCTCCCGGTTCCACAGGGCCTGCCCCTCCGGCCCGGCGAGCAGCCCCCGGAGCTCTCCGGCGCTCCGCGCACGGGCGAGGAGCCGGAGGCGGAGGGGCCGGGGACCGGCCACCCAGAGGCGGACGCCGTCGTCCCGGTGGACCTCCCCCACCAGCGCCTCCCGCGCGCCGGCGAAGGCCGGCTCCCAGAGAAATGGAGCCGCCTCCAGGATCCGGGCGACCGCCGCGTCCGGCGGCACCGGCACGAGCGACTGCCGCCAGCCGTCCACCACCGCTCGAGCCGCCCGCCGCCCCTCGCCTCGGCCCGCCACGGCCGCGCCGTCCGTCCGGAAGAGGAGCGCCGCCAGGTCCCGCAGCAGCTCCTGGGCTGTGCGGGACGAGACTCCCGGAGCCGCGCCCCCCTCGATCGCGAGGAGCCCCTCGGAGGTGACCCGCGCCGGACCCCATTCCGCCGGGAGGTGCCACCCCGCCACCTCCAGGAGCGAGAGGAGGCCCGCCGCCTGAAGCAGCATCCCAAGCCGCCGCCGGTCCGTGAGCCGCGCCTCGCGCAGCTCCACCGCTCCCCGGGCAGACCCCAGGCAGGGATGGACGACGCACACGACGCTCCTCCGGGGAGGGTCCAGGACCATTCGTTTCGTCTCGTAGAAACAGAACTGCCTGGGAAGTCTACCGCAGATACGACGCGGATGGGGGGAAATTCAGACGGGGAGGAGAGATTCCCCCCGCCCCGAAGACCTCACCCCTGTCCCCTCTCCCATCGCCCCCCCTTCCCCCGGGAGAGGGGGACGTATCCGAACCGGTGGTGCTTGTAGGGTGCGCTGTGCGCACGTGTTGTTTTCCACCACCCCAAAC
>DATEIO010000083.1:0-8984 GCA_035278895.1 Thermoanaerobaculia bacterium
AGTCTGCTTCTCGGACCCCTCGTAAGCCCCCGGCCCGCGGCCGGCGTCGGTCTGACGATACGTACCCGTCCCGTGACCGCCATGGCCCCCGCCGGCCATCCCTCGGGCCATCTCCGCGGATCGTTGCGCCTCCTGCACCGAAGTCGGAGCGGGAGCGTCTAACGGGTCGGGATTCAGGGTCTTCGCCGGCTGGCCAGGCGAGGGAGCCACAGGTGCCGGAGCGGTTGTGCCCGAAGGCACGGCGCCGGGCATCGAGTGGCCGGCATGGGATGGTTGGGTGCCCACGGCAGGAGCGGCGGGGGTTTCCGGAGACATGGCGCCATGTCCGGCATGTCCCGCGGTCTCTCCGCTCCTCTCCGGACCTTGCGAGCCTCGTGCGGCGGAACCCTGGCCGTGGTCCATCCCGGCGTGACCGCTCTGACCACCAGCTTCCTGGTGCTCTGCGCCTCCATGCCTCATCGCGGACATCGCGGAGTGATCGGCGGCGCCTCCTCCCATCGTTGCGTGATCGTGCCCGGACGGGCTCTCCTCGGGGTACGCGTCCCCCGCGGCGCTGGGTGCCATGTCTTCGTGCCCGCCACCGGGAGTTATAGCGCCGTGCCCGTGCGCGCCGCCTCCCAACGGCTCTCCCTTCGCCTGGGCCTCCCGGAACGCCGCCGCGCTCTTGCTGGCGACGCTCGGTTCCCCCTCGCAGCCCGCCAGGACGGCGAGCCCAACGAGCCCGCCAGCCAGGGCAGCCGCCGGCCATGACTTGCTCTTTCCAAACATCGTCGTACTCCCAGCCCGCCCAAAGGCAGGCTTTGCCGAAGCTCAAAGGTTGTGGATCGGAGCACGCAGCCGCCGGCCGCAACCGGGACGGAGTGCTACGGACAGACCTGGGCCGAGAGGGATCAGGCTAGGGGGATGTGATCGATGCCGTGGGCCAACGGCGGGAGGGCAGGCTCGAAGGTAGCCCTCTCGGCTTCCACTGAAGGCAGTACGGCGAAGGCGAAGATGCCGACGCGAGCGATGGCGACCGACTGACAGGCGGCTTGGCACAGAGCGCTGTGCCTGCCAGCGCAGCAGTCCTTCTCACCGCCCCCGGACGAGACGCTCGGCCCGGCCGCGGTGTTGGCGACGGGGGAGGCGGGCTCGTGGGAGTGGCACCCGCCCTCGACAGCCGCCTGAGCCCGTTCTGGAGCGGTCGTCCGGGCCTGGCACGGATGCGGACCCGCGATCAGGCCGCAGCCAAACACCAGCAGGAGGACCATGGAGATCGGGCGGTTTATCATCTCAGGGCTCGCGTCAGGGCACTCACACTGCACCTTTATCATCCTAGCACAACCTCTTTTCTTACCTAACCTATTTCGAAACGGCCGGGATCGAGCCTCGCAGCTTCCGTCCTTTCCAGATCGCGAAAATCGCCGGATAGACCGTCAGCTCCAGCAGGAACGAGGTCGTGATGCCGCCGACGAGCGGGGCGGCGATCCGCTTCATCAGGTCGGCCCCGGTGCCGGTGCTCACCAGCACGGGGAGCAGGCCGATCATATCGGTCAGCACGGTCATCAGCTTGGGCCGGATGCGCTGGGCGGCGCCCTCCACGATGCTCTCCTTCAAGTCTGCGAAGGTCCGCAGCTTTCCTTCCTCCCCCCACTGACGATGCGAGATCGTCAGGTAGAGGAGCATCACGACGCCCGTTTCGGCGTCCACCCCCGCGAGGGCGATTAGGCCCACCCAGACGGCCACGCTCATGTTGTAGCTCAGGAGGTAGAGCAGCCAGACCGCGCCGATCAGGGAGAACGGGACCGCCAGCAGCACGATGCCCGTCTCCACCAGGGAACGGGTATTCAGGTAGAGCAGGAAAACGATGATCAGCAAGGTCACCGGCACGACGACCTTCAGCCGCTCCTTCGCCCGCTCGAAGTAGGTGAACTGCCCGGCCCACTCGATCCGCACCCCCGCTGGCAGCTTCACGTCCCGGTCGACGACGCTCCTCGCCTCTTCGACGTAATCGGCGATCGGCCGGTCGCCGACGTCCACGAACACGAATCCGACCAGCCGGCCGTCTTCGCTGCGGATCATCGGCGGACCCGTCTCGAAGGTGATCCGGGCGACCTGCGAGAGCGGGACCTGGGCACCGCCCGGGGTGGGGACCAGGACGCGGCCGAGGAGGTCCTGCGGATCGTCGCGGAGCTCCCGCGCGTAGCGCACGGAGATCGGATACCGCTCGCGCCCCTCGACGGTCCGCGAGACGTTCATGCCGCCGATGCCCGACGCCACCACGGCGTTGACGTCGGCGACCCGCAGCCCGTGCCGTGCCGCGGCCTCGCGGTCGATCTCGACGTCCAGGTAGAGACCGCCGGTGGCCCGGTCCGCGAAGGCGCTCCGGGTGCCGGGGACGTTCGCCACGGCCCGCTCGATATCGACGGCAGCCCGCTCGATCGTCTCCAGGTCGTCGCCGAAGATCTTGATGCCCAGCGGGCTGCGGATGCCGGTCGCGAGCATTTCGGTGCGGGTCTGGATCGGCATCCACCAGATGTTCGGCATGCCGGGATAGCGAAGCTTCTCGTCCATCTCCCGGATCAGCCCCTCCCAGGTCAGACCCTTCCTCCACTGGTCCCTGGGCTTCAGCGTCACGACGGTTTCCACCATGCCGATCGGCGCCGGATCGGTGGGCGTCTCGGCGCGGCCCATCTTGCCGAAGACCCGCTCCACCTCGGGGAACGAGGCGAGCCGGCGGTCCATCGCCTGGAGGATGCGCGACGCCTCGGGCACCGACATGCCCGGCGGCGCGGTCGGCATGTAGAGGAGGACCCCCTCGTTGAGCGGCGGCATGAACTCGTTGCCCAGCCGGAGGTAGGCGGGAACCGAAAAGATCATCGCGAGCACCGCGGCGACGATCACACCCCAGCGGTGATCGACCACGAAGCGGACGACCGGCCTGTAGGCTCGGATCAGCCAACGGTTGAGCGGATTCTTCTCTTCCGGCCGGATGCGGCCGCGGATCAGCAGCACGGCGAGAGCCGGCGTCAGGGTCACGGCAAGAATGGCGGCGAAGGCCATCGAGTAGCTCTTGGTGAAGGCGAGCGGCTTGAACAGCCGCCCTTCCGTCCCCGTGAGCGTAAAGACCGGCAGGAAGGCGACAGTGATCACCAGCAGCGAATAGAAGAGGCTCGGCCCCACCTCCTGCATGGCGCGGACGATGATTTCCTTGCGCGGCTCCGGACGGCCAGCCGCCTCCCAATCCTCCAACCGCTTGTGGACGTTTTCGATCAGGATCATCGAGGCGTCGACCATGGCCCCGACGGCGATGATGATCCCGCCCAAGGACATGATGTTGATCGTCAACCCCTGGTAGTACATGGGGATGAAGGCGAGGAGGGCGGCGAGCGGCAGCGTGATCACCGGCACCAGGGCGCTGCGCGCGTGCAGCAGAAAGAGGAAGATGACGGCGCTCACGACCAGCATCTCCTCGATCAACGCCTTTCGCAGCGTGTCGACCGACTCCTCGATGAGCCGGGAGCGGTCGTAGGTGATCACGACCTTCACCCCTGCGGGGAGACTCTTCCCGACTTCGGCGAGGCGGGTCTTGACGGCGCGGATGACGTCCAGGGCGTTCTCGCCGTAGCGCATGACGACGATGCCCCCCACCGCCTCGCCGCGCCCGTCGAGCTCGGCGAGCCCTCGCCGCGGCTCCGGCCCGAGGGAGACGACGCCCACGTCGCGGAGGAGCACGGGAGTCCCTCCGCGGCCGACCTTGAGCGGGATGGCTTCCAGGTCCTTCGGCGCCCGGACGTACCCTCGGCCGCGGACGATGTACTCGTGGCTGGCGACCTCCAGCGCCCGCCCTCCGACTTCCTCGTTCGACTCCCGCACGGCGCGCACCACCTCGCCGAACGGGATGCCGTAGGCGAGCAGCTTGTTGGGGTCGAGCTCGATCTGGTACTGCTTGACGAATCCCCCGACCGAGGCGACCTCGGCCACGCCCGGCACGCTCTCCAGGGCGTAACGGAGGTTCCAGTCCTGAAGGCTCCGGAGCTCTGCGAGGTCGAGCTCCCCGCTCTCGTCGATCAGGGCGTATTCGAAGACCCAGCCGACGCCGGTGGCATCCGGGCCGAGGGTGGGGCGCACCCCCTCGGGCAGGGCATCCTGGACCTCGTTCAGGTATTCGAGGACCCGCGAGCGGGCCCAGTAGATGTCGGTCCCGTCCTCGAAGATCGCATAGACGAAAGACATGCCGAACATTGACTGGCCGCGCACATACTGGACGCGGGGCGCGGCGAGGAGCGCCGTAGTGATCGGATAGGTGATCTGGTCCTCGACCAGGTCGGGGCTCTGCCCGGGCCATTCGGTGAAAATGATGACCTGGACGTCTGAGAGGTCTGGAATCGCGTCGAGAGGCCCGTTCTGCAGGGCGTACCACCCCCAGCCCGCCAGGGCGAGGACCATGAACACGATCAGGTACGGGCTGCGGCCCGAGGCCGCAATGACCCGTTCGATCCAGCCGCCTCTGCCGTCAGTGGCCTGCATGATCCCCTCCTCCCACCTGTCCGCCGCTCCGCAGCCGGGCTTCGGCGTCGACCAGGAAGTTGCCGGAGGTCACCACCCGGTCTCCCTCCGTGAGGCCGGAGAGCACCTCGTAGAAGTCCCCGGACCTGGCGCCGAGCGTGACCTCGCGCTGCTGGAAGCGTCCTTCGCCGAGGTCCAGGAACACGAGCCGGCGCGGCCCGGTGTAGAGGACCGCCGACTCCGGCACCATCAGGGCTTCGCGCCCTTCGGCCGTGAGCCGCACGTCCGTGTACATGTCGGGCCGGAGCAGGAGCCCGCCGGAGCCGGGGCGGTTGGCGACCGCGATGCGCACCCGGCCCGTGCGGCTCTCCGGGCTGAGGGCGGGCAGAATGAGGCTCACCCGGCCGCGGATCTCCTCGCCCGGCACGGAGGGGAGGGTCACGACGGCCGGCTGGCCCACGCGCACCCGCGGCAGCTCGGACTCGTAGACCTCGGCCTCGACCCAGACGCGGTCCAGCCCCGCGATGCGGAAGAGCCGCATTCCCGGCTGCACTGCCGCCCCCTCGACCACGTCCTTTTCGACGACGTAGCCCGAAGCGGGCGAGGTCACCGGCACCTGCTCGACCGGCTTGCCTCTCTCTGCGAGCTGGCGGATCTGCCACTCCTCGAGGTCCCAGAGCCGGAGCTTCTGGCGGGCGGCGTTCACCAGGTAGTCGGCCCGGTCCGGCGCGGCCGAGCCCTGGGCTGCCCGCTGGCTGGCGAGAGCTACGAGGTATTCCTGCTGCGCCGCGTAGAGCTCGGGGCTGTAGAGCGTGAAGAGCGTCTGCCCCTTCTTGACGTAGCCGCCGGTCTCCTCCGCGTAGAGCCTCCCAATGTAGCCCCCGAACTTGACCGTCACGTCCTTGAGGCGGGTCTCGTCGAAGGCGACCCGGCCCACGGCCCGGATCTCGGAGGCGACCGGCCGCTTCACCACCGCATCGGTGCGCACGCCGAGCTCCCGGGCCTGCTCCGGGGCGAGGGAGACGACCCCGCTCCCGGTGGCCGCTTCCGAAGAGACCGGGACGAGGTCCATGCCGCAGATCGGGCACGGGCCGGGGCCGTGCTGCTTGACGTGCGGGTGCATCGGGCAGGTGTAATAGGCCACCTCCCCGGCACCGGCTTGCGGACCGGCGCCGGAGCCGCTCGGCCCGCCCGCACCGGACGCGTCGAGCTTCGTCAAACCCCGGTTGCCCACGGTGACCGAGTAGCGGGCCGTCACCGAGCCCCCCGGGGACTTGACGCCGGCTTCGAGGGTCCACGTCCCGGCCATCGGCAGGTCGAAGTCCGCCCGATAACGGCCTTCGCCCTCCTCGGTGACCGTCGCCTTGCCGCGCATCTCGGCCATCGAGCCCATGGCGGGCATGAGGTACCCGACCGTGACCTGGGCGTCTTCCAAAGGCTTGCCGTCCGCGCCGGTGACGTCCAGCAGCAGCGAGTTCCCCTCCGGACGGGGAGGATCGGGCTGGAGCGCCGCGCCGACGGTGAGACCGCCGGCCTGCGTGGAAACCTCCTCGGACTTTGATTCCCTCATGGGCTTGCCCGTGAACCAGGCCACGAGAGGCCCCCAGAGCAGGAAAAGCAGCACGGCCCCGCCGAGGATCAAGGCCAGGTAGAAGAGGATCGTGCGGTGCCGCCGCGCCGGAGCTTCGGGGAGAGTCATCGCGAGCCTCCTTGCCCGGCGGCCGGGGCCGCCATGAGGGTTTTTTCGGAGAGACCGGCGGGAAGCCGGCCGAGCGCGCGGTCGAGCTCCGCTTGGCGGCGGTGGAGCCCCGCCAAGGTCTCGTGATAGCCGAGCTCCGCCCGGCGCAGGCTGCGCTCGGCCTCCAGGATGCTCAGAAAGCCCGTCTGCCCCGACTCGTAGCCAGCGCGGCCGGCCTGGATCTGGTCCCGGGACGCCGGGAGCAGACGGCTCTCATAGATTTCGATCAGGTGCCGGGCCTCGGCGAGCTGCGCCGCAGCCGCCTGGACCTCGGAGCGGACCTCGTCCTCGCGGCCCGCCAGGCCGCTTCTCTCCTGGGCCAGCCGCGCCTCGGCCTCGGCCCGGGCGGCCTCCAGCCGCTCCTTGCGGACCGGCAGAGAGACGGAGACGCCGGCCATGAGGCGGTGCTCCGCGTCCATCCACATGGAGCTGTAGGAGCCCATCACACCGAGGTCCGGCTTGCGTTCGAGCTTTGCCAATTCCAGCTCGGCCTCGCGGGAGAGGATTGCGGCGGCCCGGGCCGCCAGCTCCGGCCGCGCCGCCACGGCCTCCTCCTCCAGTGCCCCGGCCTCCTCCTCCGGCGCCGGCTCCGGTAACCGGGCGGGCGGCGGGGGCAGGGGCTCGTCCGTCCGGCGGTGCAGCAGGGCGTTGATCCGCGCCGTCACCACTGCGCGCTCGGCTCGCAGCTCTACCCCGCGGTGCAGAAGCTCCGCGGTCTCGACCTCGGCCTGGAGGGGCTCCTGCTGGGGCACGAGGCCGGCCGCATAGCGGGCCGCCGCGACCGCCCGGAGCTCGTCCAGCAGCCGGAGGTGCTCGGCGTTGATCTCCATCGCCCGGTCGACGAGGTAGTAGTCCGCGAACAGGAGCGACGCGGCCGTGGCGAGCTCCAGGCGCGCGGCGCGGTACTCCTCGCGGGCCGTCTCGGCCTCGGCTTCGGCGACGGCGGCGCGGGCCCGGCGCTTGCCCGGGAACGGAAAGGCCTGGGAGACCTCGACCTCCTGGCCGAAGCCCGCCTCGTTCGACCCGATCGAGAGCGGTGCCACGCCGTAGGAGACCATCGGGTCCGGGAGCGCCCGGGCCTGGGCGGGCCGGGCCGAAGCGGCGCGCCAGGCCTCGCGTGCCGCCTGGAGGCTCGGGTTGCGCTCCAGCACCGCCCGAATCAGCGCATCCCGCTCCAACCGGGGCAGGGCTGCGAGGGGATCGCTCTGAGCTGCCGCGGGAGCGACGAGCGGGAGCAGGAAAAGGACGACGAACCGGGAAACTCTCTCGAACAAGGCGCACCTCCGGGAGCAGAAGTCGGGTTCCGGGCGCCTCGTGGCGACCCGGGAAGACACACTTCTCCTGGGGAGCGCTTAAATCAGGAAGACGTCTAAGAAGGTGTGAAGGCCGACCCCTTGGAGGATCGCGGGAAGGAGCGCGACCTCCCGCCAGAACGACTCCGGGACCGGCAGAGGCGCTGCGGCAGCCAACTCAGACCCGGCCGGCAATGCCGCCGGAGCGGGGGGAGGCACCTGGGCCAGCGAGGCCGGGACCTGGTGCCCCTGCGTCTTACAGCAGTCCTCTTCGAGCGGCGAGCACCCCATCCGTTCAGCCGCGGCTCCCATGGGGCAGGAGTCCGTGCCGCAAAGCGGCGTCACGAGGACAAGCAGCAGACCGGCTATCGC
Organism: Thermoanaerobaculia bacterium; assembly: GCA_035278895.1. Classification (GTDB taxonomy): domain Bacteria; phylum Acidobacteriota; class Thermoanaerobaculia; order Multivoradales; family UBA5704; genus DATARR01. Next base: position 7,891 of record DATEIO010000083.1, read on the forward strand.
GAGCACCGTCAGGAAGGCTCGCAGTCCGGAAGCTGATTCGATCTTAGTCTTCATCGCACGCCTTCTCAGGTCCTTCGGGGCCATCCTCGATCAACGGCATTTCAACACGCTTTCTTCCTCGGGGTCTACCACCCCGGGGGGTAGTTCACTATAGGACGCCTCCCTCCTAACTAACTAAGGCTGGCCGAGTCCGAGACCGCGCTTTTACCCGGACGTGCCACGGAGTCGCAATAGCCGCAAACCGTTGAAGACGACCAGCAGAGAGGCTCCCATGTCCGCCGCGATGGCCGCCCAGAGGGAAGCTTGACCGGTGAAGGTCAGGACCACGAATAGCGCCTTGATGGCCAGGGAAAAGCCGATGTTCTGCCGGATCACCCGCAGCGTCCGGCGGGAGTGGCGGATGAGCCAGGGGAGCTTCGAGAGGTCGTCGGACATCAGGGCGACGTCGGCCGTCTCGATCGCGGCGTCGCTGCCCGCTGCACCCATGGCCACGGAGAGCGTCGCCCGGGCCATGGCGGGGGCGTCGTTGACGCCGTCGCCGATCATTGCCACCTGGCCGTAGCGCGCGACGAGCTGATCGACCGCCGCCACCTTTTCGGCGGGGAGCAGCTCGGCCCGCACCTCCTCGATGCCGGTCTCCTTGCCGATTGCTTCGGCGGTGCCCCGGTTGTCCCCCGTGAGCATGACGACCGTCTCGATCCCCGCCTTACGGAGGGCCTGGATCGCTCCCCGCGACTCTCCACGCACCTCGTCGGCCACGGCAATCAACCCGCAGACGTGGTCGCCGGTCCCCACCACCACGGCGGTCCGGCCAGCCTGGGACATGTCTTCGAGCCGTTGATGGATGTCCGGCGTCTCCTGCCCCCGTTCTTCGAGGTAACGGTGGGAGCCAAGCCAATACTCGCGCCCCTCCAATCGACCGGTGGCCCCCTTGCCCTGGAGGATCTGGAAGTCTTCCGCGGGACGGATGGCGATGCCACGGTCCTTGGCATAGGCGAGGATGGCCCGGGCCAGGGGGTGCTCGCTTCGCGCTTCGAGAGACCCGACCCTTTCGAGCAGCTCGGGCTCGTCGTGACCGGCGAGAGGGATCACCT
>DATEIO010000084.1:0-3895 GCA_035278895.1 Thermoanaerobaculia bacterium
GCTGCCGGCTCGGCGCATCGTGGGCGCCGGTGCGGTCGCCGCGCCAGTGCATCGCGCCGTGGTTGGCCAGGCCGCGCAGGCTCTGCGTCGTCATCGGGCCCTTCATCGGGTGGAGGATGGGCTCCATGAACCCCCCGGTGATCAGGTTCTCCAGGGTGCTGAGGAAGGGCCCGGGGTGGTCCTCCTGCACCTCGTCCGGGTTGCCGAGATCCCAGGCCAGGCTGTCGAAGTCACCGAACACGTGGCAGCTCGCGCAGGCCGAGTCGCCATGGCTCGACGAGAACCGGGCGTCGTAGAGGAAGCGGCGGCCGGCTACGATGCTCTGCGGCTCGGGGTTGTGCATCTTGACGTGCCGGGTCTCCATCTTCGACGCCGTGTCGAGGACCGAGATCGCGTTGTCGAACCTCGTCAGCACGTACATCTGCTGCCGGCCCTCGTCGAGGACGAGGCCGGTGGGGCCGCCGCCGCTCACGGGGATATGACTCGCCGCGTCCGGCACGAACGTGTCGTTCTCGAGCTGGGACGTCTGAAAAATCCCGACCTTGGCGGAGCCCAAGGCCGCGACGTAGAGGGTCTGCCCGTTGCTCGTCACGGCCATCTGTTGCGGCAGAGCGAGCGACTTCGTGCTCTCGGCGTTGGGGATGGGCGCGCAGCAGCTGTCGAAGTCGATGTGCTTGTTCAGGTGACGCACGGCAACCCCCCCGCTGCCGCCGGGCGTGAGCACGGTGATGTGGCTCTCGTGGAGGTGCCCGCGCAGGGACTCGCCCGCGAAGGTCCCCGGGCCCTCGAAGCGGGCGAGGTTGTTCGCCTCGGTGTTGGCGACGTAGACCTTGCCGTTCACGGGATTGACGGCCATCGAATAGAGGACGGTGCCGACGCCCTGGAAGAAGCCGTTCGCGCCCGGGACCTGGCGCGGCGGGTTGGCCATCGCGTCCAGCACGAACACGTCCTTGTCGGGCAGCGAGAGCCGCATGAAGTCGTCGCGGACGCGGCCGGCGGCGTCGACCCAGTGGCGGCCGTTCCACCGGACGATGACTCCGACCTCGGGCGCGGGCTTGCCCTCAAAGTTGGTGGCAGGCCCCGGCACCCCATCCGGTCCGAAGCCGTCCGGCACCGACGTATCGGCGAGGACCGAGGTCCGGTTGCCCGAGTGGAACCCGGCGGCGTAGACGCGCGAGCCGTCGGGCGTCACCGCGAGCGCGCGCGGCGTGTCGGCGAACAGGGTGACGATGGCCAGCGGCGCACCGCCGAGGTTGGTGCCGAGCGCGGCGGCGTCGAAGACCCAGACGTCCGCGCGCCCCACCCCCTCGGTGGTGAGCTGGGGATCGAACGGGACGTTCTGGCCCCGGTGCGCCGTCGTGATGAAGGCCCGCTGCCGGCCCGGCCCGGCGAACACGACGTCGCGCGGCTCGTCGCCGACGAGGAGCGTGCGGACGACCTGACCGGCCGTGGCGTCGCCGTCGAGCGCGACCACGCTCACGCTGTCCGAGAGGTGGTTGACCACCCAGACCTCGTTGTCGTTGCGCGCCGCCACCGCGACCGGCTCGAGGCCTACCGGAATGGAGGCGGTGCGGAGGAGCCGGTTCCCTTCGATGCGAAAGACCTCGAGGCGGTTGTCGGGCGTGTTGACGGCAAACAGGTGCCGCCGGTCCGGAGACAGGGCGAGAGGGCGCACCTGTCCGCTCTCGAACAGCGTGTACGAGGGAGAGGTCCTCGCCGAGCTGCGGAGCAGGCTCAGGAGCCCCGGATCCGCCGAGGCCTCGGAAACGCGGCCCGCGCCGGGGGCCAGAGAGAGCGCCGCAAGGAACGCGAGCGGTGCCACCAGGACCAGGAGCGACATCATCGAGCCACGGCGGGAGCGTTGCGGGGCCATGGCGAGTTCCTCCTCTCTGTCGTCAAGGGTGTCGAAACCTGCGTCGCGCGCAGGCTCTGCCGGAAGAAGTCCCTATAAATTAGGAGTGACGAAAGTCCGAAAAACGGGACATGGACCGCCGTACCGTTCCCCCGGTGTCCTCACCGCCGCAGCCGCGCCACACTCGAGAATTCAGCTCTTCTCAGGGCGTGCGCGAAGAGACGGGCCGAGAGCCAGAGGAAGATCAGCGACGCCGCCGTCCCGAGCGGCAGGGTCCAGCCGCGCACCGAGACCAGGCTGTCGTAGGGCAGGTAGGCCGTGAACAGCGCCGGACAGAGATAGAGAAGCAGGCGCGCCTTGCCCTGGAAGGCCGCGGCCGAGGGGAGCGACGAGAGGGTGAACGTCGTGAACACCAGGAAATCGCTGAGCGCTCCGCCGCGCCGCATGAAGAGCGAGGCGGCGCCTCCCAGAGTGAAGAGCGCGGCGAAGGTGAAGAAGGCCATCGGCACGCACGCGAGGCCCAGGAGGCCGCGCGCCGGATCGAGCCAGGCCGTCACGCCGAGCAGCACGAAACCGAAGAGCACGTCCGCCAGGGCCACCACGCTCGATGCGGAGGCGGCGGCCACCAGGAGCGGCGGCAGCGGCAACGCGAGAAACGATTCCATCTCGCCGTTTTCGATCGCGAGCGCCAGCCGGCGCAGCCCGTCGAATCCCACGCCGATCGCTCCCCAGGCCACGATCATCGCGCCCTGCTGGCCGAGATAGGGGACGAGCGAGCCGGGGCTGAGCTCGCGCAGGAGCAACCAGAAGGCGGAGAGCTGCAGGCCGTGAACGATCAACATGGAGACCAGCCCCAGCGCCGCGTCGGGAAACAGCGAGAGGTCTGCGCGCAGCGTGCGCGAGATCGAAACCGCCAGGAAGAGCGCGGCCCGCCGGAGCATCATCCCCCCGCCACCTGCAGGCCGCTCCACGCCAGCCGGAACGACGCGTGCGCGGCGAGCGCGAGCAGGATCATCCAGCCGGCCAGACGCAGGAGCCAGAGCCCGGTCGCCATGCCGTAGGCGTGTCCGTACAGACAGAAATACGCCGGCTGAAAGACGAAGTCCGAGAACGGCAGGTAGCGCAGCCCGCCGATCCCGCTCCCCCCTTCGCCGAGCAACGGGTACAGACCGCCGCCGAGCGCGAGCAGGCTCTTGGTGATCACGAACCGCAGGCTGTCCGATTTGCCGATCCGCACATAGAGCCCGGCCATCACCTCGGTCGCCAGGGCGTCGGCCAGCGCCAGGAGCGGCAGCACCAGCAGCCAGCGCAGCGCGACGACCGGCCGGTACGCCGGATCGGCCAACGCCAGAAATCCCTGCACCAGAGCGCCGATCACGAGCAATTGCCCGGCGGTACGGCCGAACGCCTGGGCCACGCCCTGCGCCCGCCACGAGAGCGGACGCAGGAGAGCGGGCTCGAATCCGAGCATCAGGGAAGAGATCTGGAAGCGGTTCAGGCAGGCGTCGAGGATCGTCTGCGTCAACAGAAAATAGGCCAGCGCCGGAAATCCGTCCGCCGCGCCAGACCCCTTGTGCACTCCGTTCCACAGCGCGGTCAGGGCCACGACATAGACCGGCAAGGTCAGGCAGCGCATCAGAATGGGCGCCGGATTCCGGATCAGATCGATCAGCTCAAAGCGGGCGAGGAGGAGCACCGCACGCACCGCCGCGAGAGCCCTCACCGCCGCTCCCCCATGTAACGGGCGAGGCTCTCTTCGAGCGACGGCGACGAGACCTTGAGGTCGGCGATGCGGTGGCCGAGATGGTCGAGGAGGGCGCGGATCGCCCGGTCGACCGTCAGCTCCTCCAACGAAAACTCGTAGCGGATCTCGTCGTCTCCCGCCGAGAGCAGGCGCAGCCCGGCATCGGCGATGTGCGGCGCCTCCACGGGCTCGCGCAGGGAAACGCGGATGCTGCGGGTGCGGCTCGCCTGGCTTTCGAGCGTCGCGGTCGGCCCGTCGAAGACCAGCTCTCCCTGGGCGATGAGCAGCGTGCGCTCGCA
>DATEIO010000085.1:0-39171 GCA_035278895.1 Thermoanaerobaculia bacterium
GGACCAGCCCGGTTTCATCGAGGCCATGTGGCTCTCCCTCATGCGCACTCTGGACTCGGGCACCATGGGCGGCGACGAAGGGTGGGGGTTCCGGGTCGCCATGCTGTTCGTCACCCTGGGCGGCATCTTCATCGTGAGCTCGCTCATCGGCGTGATCAACAGCGGCCTCGAGGCGAAGCTCGACGAGCTGCGCAAAGGGCGCTCGTTCGTCATCGAGAGCGACCACACGTTGATCCTCGGCTGGTCGCCCAAGATCTTCACGGTCCTTTCAGAGCTCGTGCTCGCCAACGAGAACCGCAGGAAGCCGCGGGTCGTCGTTCTCGCCGAGAAGGACAAGATCGAGATGGAGGACGAGATCCGCGACAACGTGGGGGACACCAAGAACACGCGGATCATCTGCCGCACGGGCACGCCTCTGGACCTTTCGGACCTCGAGATCGTCAATCCGCACCAGGCGCGGTCGATCGTCATCCTGGCTCCGGAGAGCGAGGAGCCGGACTCCGAGGTCATCAAGTCGATCCTCGCCCTGACCAACAACCCGCACCGGCGACCGGAGCCGTACCACATCGTGGCCGAGATCGCGGACCTCCGGAACCTGGAGGTCGCCCGGATGGTGGGCAAGGAAGAGGCGCAGCTCATCGCCACGGGCGACCTGATCTCGCGCATCATCGTGCAGACGTCGCGGCAGTCCGGCCTGTCGGTGGTCTATACGGAGCTTCTGGACTTCGGCGGCGACGAGATCTATTTCCACGAGGAGCCTTCGCTCGCCGGCCGGACCTTCGGCGAGGCGCTTCTGGCCTACGAGACGTCCACCTTGATGGGGCTGCGCTTTAGGGACGGCCGGGTGGCTCTCCTGCCCCCCATGGACACGAAGATCGAGGCGGGTGACAAGGTAATCGCCGTCTCGGAGGACGACGACACGATCAAGCTCTCCGGCCGGACCAGCGTCGAGATCGACGAGGCGGCCATCCAGGGCACGAACCGCACGGAGAAGCGGCCCGAGCGGACGTTGCTCGTGGGGTGGAACGAGCGGGGAGCGACCATCATCCACGAGCTCGACCAATATGTGGCTCCCGGCTCGGAGCTGGTGCTGGTCGCGTCCATCGACGGGATCGAGCAGCGGGTCGCCCGCGACGCGGAGGTCAGGAACCAGAAGCTCACGGTGCAGGAAGCCGACACCACGGACCGCCGGGTGCTGGATGCGTTGAACGTCTCGTCGTTCGACCAGGTGATCATCCTCTGCTACTCGGACGAGCTGGACATCCAGGAGGCGGATGCGCGCACGCTCATCACCCTCCTCCACCTGCGCGACATGGCCGAGAAGGGGGGGCACGATTTCCGGATCGTCACCGAGATGCTGGACGTGCGCAACCGCGAGCTCGCGGAGGTGACCCAGGCGGACGACTTCATCGTCAGCAACAAGCTGATCAGCCTGATGCTGGCGCAGGTCTCGGAGAACAAGGAGCTCTCCGCCGTGTTCGCCGACCTCTTCGATCCGGAAGGGGCGGAGGTCTACCTGAAGCCTGCCCAGGATTACGTGGCGCTGGGCCGGCCGGTGAATTTCTATACGGTCGTGGAGGCGGCGCGCCGCCGCGGCGAGGTGGCGATCGGCTACCGCCGCGAAGCCCTGGCCAAGAACGCCGCGGAGGCCTACGGCGTGTCGGTGAATCCGGACAAGTCCGCAAAGGTCACCTTCGCGGCGGGCGACCGCATCGTGCTCCTGGCGGAGGACTAGCCTGGAGGCCACGGCCGGTCCCGTCCTGGTGGCCGGGGGCGGGATCGGCGGGCTGACGGCCGCGGTCGCGCTCCGCCGGGCGGGCTTTGCGGTCCGCGTGCTCGAGCGGGCGGAAGAGATCCGCGAGATCGGTTCCGGCATCGCGATCTCGCCCAACGCCGTGGCCGCCCTGCGGCGGATCGGCCTCGACCGCGCCGTGACGGAGGCGGGCGTTGTCGCGGAGCGGCTCGACCTCTACTCGGCGCGCGGCACTCCGCTCGCGCGCCTCTCTCCCGAGAGCCTCGGGCCCGGAATCGACGCCCCCTTCGTCTGTATCCACCGCGCAACGCTCCAGGCCGTGCTCCTCGATGCCGCGGGACGGGAGGCCGTCGAGACCGGCTGCGAGGTGGTGGGCGCCGAGACGGGGGAGGACGGGGCCACCGTTGTTCTGCGGGACGGCCGGCGGATCTCCGGAGCCGCGATCGTGGGGGCCGACGGGCTGCGCTCGCGGGTGCGGGCCGGGATCCTGGGCGACGGCGAGCCGCTCTACGCGGGCTACACGGCGTGGCGGGCGGTGACGCCCCCGGGCTCCGTGCCGCGGCCCACGATCACGTCCGAAACCTGGGGCTGCGGCCACCGCTTCGGGATCGTCCCGCTCGCCGGGGACCGGGTCTACTGGTACGCCACGAGCAACGTGCCGGCCGGCGGGAAGGACGAGCCCGGAATCCTCAAGAATGCTCTTTTGGACGTCTTCGGCTCCTGGCATCCGCCCATTCGCGACCTGATCGCGGCCACTCCGGAAGAGGCGGTCCTGCGCACCGACATCCTCCACCGCCGGCCGGTCCGCCGCTGGGGCCAGGGGAGGATGACCCTTCTGGGCGACGCGGCCCATCCCATGACTCCGAACCTGGGCCAGGGCGCCTGCCTCGCGATCGAGGACGCGGCCGTGCTGGCCGAGTGCCTCAGCACCGCGCCGGACCCGGCCGCCGGGCTGCGCCGCTACGAGAGCCTGCGCTGGCCGCGCGCCGCGGGCATTGCGCTGCGCGCCGAGCATCTCGGCTGGATCGGCCAGTGGGAGAGCGCCCCGGCCTGCTGGCTGCGCGACCGGATCGTGGCGTGGACCCCCGGCGCGTTCCACCGGTTCCAGATGCGGCGGCTGTTCCGGTTTCCGGCGGGGTGAAAGGAACGCCCGGATCGCGCGTTTCTCGAAGATAGGGTCTTTTCGAGAAAGGAGACACCATGAGCCGATCGGTCCGCTGGTCCCTCCTCACCATGGCGGGTCTCGCCGCGGGCGTCCTCGCGGCGCTCGTTCTGGGCGAGCCCATCGAGGCCGTCGTAGGGATGATGCTCGTCACTCCGGCGCTCACGCTCCTCGTCGGGGCGGTCCTCGGGACCAGCCAGTGGCTGGACGTGAAGCACCGGGTGGCCCGGGCCCGCGCGTGGATTCCCGCGACGTGCCTGGGCCTGGGAGCCGGGCTCGCGCTGGGCGTCGTGATCGTCGAGCTGACGGGCCGCTTTCTGACGGGCGGGCAGGTGAACGTCGTGGGGCTCGGCGCGGGGACGCGGGCCCTTTCGCTGCTGGTCGTGGGCGTCACGGCCGGTCTGTGCATGGGCGCGACGCAGTGGCTCGCGGTGCTCCGCCGCCACGGCTCTCCGGCTTCGCGCTGGATCGGGGCCTCGGCTCTGGCGCTGGGAGTCGCCTTCTCGGCGAGCTCGCTCGTCGTCGACGCGCTGCTGGGAGGGCTCACGTCGCCCGTGGGGATCGTCTCCCTGCTCCTGCTGACCGGTCTCCTCTTCGGAGCGGGGACGGCGCGGGCCCTCCCGAAGGCGACCTGACCTACTTCAGGTGCTCGCGCAGGAACGCGAGGGTGCGGGGCCAGGCTTTTTCGGCGGCCTTGAGGTTGGCTCCTTCGCGGGCTTCCTGCTGCCGCAGAAAGCCGTGGCCGGCTCCTTCGTAGAGGTTGGGCTCGTAGAATTTCCCGAGCTTCTTCATTTCGGCTTCGGCGGGCGGGATGGTGGCGTTCACGCGGGCGTCGTCGCTGCCGTAGTGGCCGAGGACGGGGGCCTTGATCTTCGCGAGGTCCGCGGCTTCGGGGGAGGTGCCGTAGTAGACGACCGCGGCGTCGAGCTCCGGTTGCGTGGCGGCGTAGGCGAAGCTCCGGGCGCCTCCCCAGCAGAAGCCGATGGTGGCGGTCTTGCCGTTTCCGGCGGGGATCTTGGCGGCGTAGGCATGGACGGCGTTCAGGCGAGCGGTCGCCTCTTCGGGGGTGAGCGCGCGCACGAGCTTCACCACGTCGTCGCGGCTCGCCACGGAGTCGGTGCCGCCGCCGTTGGGGCCCATCCCCGAGATGAGGTCGGGAGCGACGGCGATGAAGCCGTCCCGGGCGAGCTGGTCGGCGACGCTGCGGAGCCAGTCGGAGAGGCCGTAGATCTCCTGGATCACGATCACGACGCCCGCCTTGTCCTTGCGCTCGGGGTAGACGACCCAGGTGCGGATCGGCGTGCTGTTGGGGAGCTTGATATCCACCCACTCACCGTGGCGGGGGGATTTTTCCAGCGCCGCCTTCGCCTGTTCCTCGGACGGGGGCAGATTCTCGTTGCGCGGCATGGGGGCGGCGGCCGGCGCCTTCGGGGCCTCGGCGTGGTCGTGGGCCGGGGGCGCGGCCGGAGCCGGAGTCTGCGCGGAAACCAGGAGAGCGGCGGCGAAGAGAAGATCGAGCATTTCAGAGCCTCCTTCCAGAAAGAGCCCGCGCCATTCTAGCGGACGGGAGCGTGGCCCCGGCTCCGCAGAGATAGGAGTAGGAGAGACCCAGCCCCAGGAGCAGGACGCCCCAGCCCAGGAAGACCGGGAGGAGATGGAAGAGGCTCGTGTAGCCCACGCTGCAGTGGACGCCGAGGGCGGCCGCGTAGGCGGAGGAGCCGGCCACGAGGGTCGTCCACCACAGCCAGGCCGATCCGTTGCGGAAGCCCCACAGCGCGGGCAGCAGGAACACCCAGCCGCCCGCCAGCAGCATGCCGCCCAGGGTGGCGCGGTCGTGGGCCACGAGCGGCACGAGGTAAGGGTTCGCCGCCTGCAGGGTCTCGGCGGTCGTGCCCATGAACTCCAGATCCTGCGGGACGAACACGTGGGTGATGCCGATCACCGAGATCGTGGCTCCGGCGGCGAGCAGGCCGAACCCGTGGAGGATCAGCAGGAGCTGCCCCCAGAGGCTCCGCCTCCAGGCCGGATCGCCCCGCAACGGGGGCGCCACGTCCGGCGTGTACGTCCCCAGCCGGGAGTGGACCCCCATCAGCAGGAGCTGGAAGAGGACCGCAGTCACGAACGCGTGAAAGGTATCCAGATAGCCGAAGCCCAGGAAGCTGAAGAAGCTCGCGAACCCGGTGGCCGCGGAGACGAAGATCGACTGCTGGGCCCAATGGAGCCCGCGGCGGACGCCGCAGAGCGAGAGCCCGAGGTACATGGCGCCGATGGCGATCATGGTGCCGGCGAGGCTCACCCGGTCGTGGGCCATGAAGTCGAGCAGGCGGGGGTTGACCGCCGAGAGCTCGTGCCGGTGCATGCCCACGAAGGCCTCGTCGTAGGGGAGCACCACGCGGGTGAAGGCGATCCCCAGGGCGAGGAGGCTGCCGAACAGCATGCCGGCGCCCATCAGGGCGGTCCAGAACCAGGTGCGCTCCGGTGCCCGCTCGGGCGGATCGGGGGCGCCCGCGGCCCGGGTGGCCACGAAGAGCAGGGCGTCGTTGATCCGCTTGGGGAGGCCCGGACCGGTGTAGACGAGCCCGGTGTCGACCTCCACCAGATCCGCTCCCGCGGCGCGGAGCGCCAGCGCGTCCTCGGGCTCGTGGACGCCGCCTGACGCGATCAAGAGGGGCTCCGGCCCGAACCGGCTGCGGATCTCGCGCACCCGGGAGAGCGCGGCCTCGCGGGCCGGCCTGCCGGTCAGCCGCCCGTCCGGCTCGGCCCGCACGCTGCCGTCGACGATCAGCCCGGCGACTCCCGCTTCGGCCGCGGCTTCGATCCGGGAGGACCCGGCCTTCAGATCCGCGTCCGCGGGCACGCAGAGGAGCACGGCACGAGGAGGGGAGGCGGAGCGCGCGGCGTCCAGGGCTTCCTGCGGATCGGCGGTCCACGGGAGAGAGAAGACGTGGGCGTCCGGCGCGAGCTCCCGGACGATGCGACCGGCCTCCGCCGCGTCGCCCAGGCGAACGATCACCGGCAGCCCGAGGCGGGCCGCCTCGGCCACCCGCGGCGCCGCGGCCGCGAGGCTCAGGCTCGCCGGCGGATCGGGAGTCCAGAGAGCCTCCTCGCCGATGCGCCGGTCCATGGGGGAGGCGCCGGCCGCTCCGGCGAGCGTCACCGGTCCGACTTCGAGAAACCCGAAGCCGAAGCGGGCGAGCGCGGGCAGGGCCACGGCGCGGGAGTCCAGCGCCGGTCCCAGGCCCACGCCGGTCGGGAAATCGAGCCCGAGGAACGACTGCCGCAGCCGCGGATCGGCCCGCATGTGCCCCAGGAAATCGATCGCGGCCGGGCCCAGAGGCAGCCGCGAGAGCCGGCCGATGAACCCCAGCGCGAAATCACGGGCCGTTCCGGCCGGCAGCCGGAAGAGCACGGGTTGCGTCACGGTCCGGTAGAACCAGTCCGGCATGGCCCTTCTCCCTTGGAGTCAACAAAGACGCTATCAGAGGATAAGATACCCGGCCATGATCCAGATCGATCTCAAGGGCAAGCGTGGTCTCGTGATGGGAGTCGCCAACTCGCGGAGCCTCGGCTGGGCGATCGCCGAGCGGCTGCACGCCGCGGGCGCGGAGCTGGCGTTCAGCTACCAGGGGGAGCGGCTCAAGGAGGAGCTCTTAAAGCTCACGAAGGACATGCCGGACACCCGGCTCTACCAGTGCGACGTCACCCGGGACGAAGACGTCGCGGCGACGTTCGACGATCTCCGGACTCAGTGGGGAAGTCTCGACTACGTCGTCCATTCGATCGCCTTCGCGCCCCGCACAGCGATGGACGGCCGCTTCATCGAGACCTCCCGGGAGGACTGGAAGACGGCGCTCGACGTCTCCGCCTTCTCGCTCGTGGCGGTGGCCCGGGCGGCCGAGCCGCTCTTGAACGAAGGGGGTGGTCTCGTCACCCTCACCTACTACGCGTCGGAGAAGGTGGTGCCCAAGTACAACGTGATGGGGATCGCGAAAAGCGCGCTCGAGGCGAGCGTCCGCTACCTCGCCTACGACCTGGGCAAGAAGGGCGTCCGGGTCAACGCCGTGTCGGCCGGCCCCGTGCGCACGGTCGCGGCGCGGAGCATCCCCGGCTTCATCAAGATGTACAGCCGCGTGGGCGGCATGGCCCCGCTCGGCCGCAACGTCACCCACGAAGAGGTTGGAAACCTGGGCCTCTTCCTCCTCTCCCCCCTGGCGAGCGGAATCACCGGCGAGACCGTGTACGTGGACGCCGGCTACCACGTGATGGGGATGGAGCTGGAGAGCGAGTAGACACCAGACTCCAGGGGGCGGCCGACGGCGAGCCGCCCCTTTCCCTCTCCTCAAGCTTGATTTCGAGCGGCGTCTACCCGATGCAGAGCGGGTTGCCGTTGGGATCGATGCCGCAGCCGTTCTTCTCCGGGGCTGCGGTGGGCTCGTCCGCCGGGGTCCCCAGGAGGGAGCCCAAGAAGGCGGTCCAGGCTTCGTACAGATCCGAGAACAGGGAGGCGCCCCTGTCCGTGCCCTCGATGCGGGGAGTTGCCATGGCCGTGACGGGGGTGGCCAGCAGACAGAGGGACAGGATTACGACTACTGCGAGTGGCTTTTTAAGCATAACTTTTTCTCCTCCTCCGAAGTGATCGATGGTCATCAATGACCGAAACATGAGCCGTCCCAGCCATAGTGCCGGAAAACTGAAAAACGGGACAACGGCCTCGAAAATCGTCGGAACGAGTTTGGAAGAGGGGGCGGGTATACTCCCGCGGATGCGGCGAGGGACACATCGAGGTAGACGGACGGAAGGGGAAAGATTGTGAAGGCGTTGATTCTGGCGGGAGGGAGCGGCACGCGATTCTGGCCGCTCTCCCGAAAAGCGAGACCGAAGCAGCTTCTCTCCCTCGAAGGGGAGCGGAGCCTGCTGCGCGATACGGTGGAAAGACTGCGGCCCCTGGTGGAGCCGGAGGGCGTCTGGGTCTGCACGACCGCGGGGCTGGCCGAGGCGGTCCGCCGCGACCTGCCGGAGGTGCCTCCGGAGCAGATCCTGCTGGAGCCCGAGGGCCGCAACACGGCTCCGGCGATCGGCTGGTCCGTCCGTTCCATGCCCGAGGAGGCCCGGCGCGGCGTGGTGGCGGTGCTGCCGGCGGATCACCGGGTGGGCGATCCCGCCGCGTTCCGCGAGGCGCTCGAGCGGGCGGCCCGGGTGGTGGAGGCGGAGGACCGGGTGATGACCCTGGGCGTGACTCCGCGCTGGGCCGAGACCGGCTACGGCTACCTGGAGCTCGAGCCGGAGGCGGAGCCGGGCGGCGTGCGCCGGGTGCGCCGGTTCGTCGAGAAGCCGTCGCCCGAGAACGCGGCCCGCTTCGTGGCCTCGGGAAACTATCTCTGGAACGCCGGCATCTTCCTCTTCCGGGGGACGACGCTTCTCGACGTCCTCGCCCGGCTCCAGCCGGAGCTTTCGCGGGGGCTCGAAGAGATCGCCGCCGCGCCGGACCGGCTCTCCGAGCTCTACGGCCGGCTCCCGTCCGACTCGATCGACTACGCGGTGATGGAGAAGCTCGACGGCATCCGCACGATCCCACTCGACTGCGGCTGGAGCGACTTGGGCTCCTGGGAGGCGCTGGACGAGGTGCTCTCCAAGGACGGCGAAGGCAACGCCGGCCGCGGCGACACCCTGGCGCTCGACGCCCGGGGGAACCTCCTCTTCGCGGACTCCGGCACGATCGCGGTCCTGGGCGTCGAGGATCTGGTCGTGGTGAAGACCGGGGACGCGGTCCTCGTCCTCCCCAAGAGCCGTTCGCAGGAGGTCAAGAAGATCGTTGCGGAGCTCACCCGGAGCGGGCGCGAGGACCTCCTTTGATCCAGCCGGTCCTGCTGTCCACCGCGGCGGGCGACCGTTCGCTCGCCGGCCTCCCGGCTCCCCTCCTTCTGGACGAGCTGGTCCCCGGGACGGGGGAGTGGGAGGTCGAGATCGGCTTCGGCAAGGGGCGCTATCTTCTCCGCCGCTGCCAGGAAGACCCTGGCCGCCGCTTTCTCGGGATGGAAATCGCGGGCGAATACCACGGCATCTTCGTGGACCGCGTCCGGCGGCGGGGGCTCACGAACTGGATCGCGCTGCGGGGCGATGCGCTCTATTTTCTCGGCGCGGTCCTGCCGCGCGGCTTCGCCTCGGTCGTCCACGTCTATTTCCCGGACCCGTGGCCCAAGAGCCGCCACCACAAGCGCCGGCTCTTCGATCCGCAGACCGTCGATCTCGTTCTGGGGCTGCTCCGCCCCGGGGGCCGTCTCTTCTTCGCCACCGACTTCCTGGAGTATGGCGAGATCGTGATGGAGATCCTGGAAGCCCACCCCGGGCTCCGGGTGACCCGGCGCGAGCGTCCGTGGGACGAGGGGCCGCGCACCAACTACGAGGCCAAGTACATCGTGGAAGGCCGGCCCATCCTCCGCGCCGAGGCGGTCCTCGAAGGAGCGCCGTCCCTCCACCCCGGGGGCGTGCCCGCCGTGCTGGCCGCCACCTGGCGCGAGTCCGAGGAGGAGAGGGCGTGAGCTATCCCGTCTCGCTCGATGTCTCCGTCCGCTTCCGGGACCTGGACGCGTTGCGCCACGTCAACAACTCGGTCTTCCTCACCTACCTGGAGACTGCGCGGGAAGCGTACTGGAACGCCCTGGGGTACGGGCTGGACCTCGAAGGGTACGGCTACATCCTCGCCCGCATCGAGTGCGACTTCCGCGCGCCCATCCTCTACCAGGGGCCCGGCACCCGCATCCGGGTCTCGATCCGCTGCGCCCGCCTGGGGACGAAGAGCTGGGAGTACGAGTACCGGGTCGAGGACGTGGAGGGGGCCACCCTCTTCGCCGAGGCGCGCTCGGTCCAGGTCTACAGCCACATCCCGGCGAACCGTACGGAGCCCATTCCGCCGGAGATCCGGAACGCCTTCGACCGCCTGGAGGGCCGGGCATGACCGAGCCGCACGAGCCGCCACCGCCCCGCCTCTCCTGGGGAGCCCGCCTCGGGCTCCTGTTCGGAATTCTCTCCGGGCCCGCCTACATCGCCTGGATCGCGGGAGTGGAAGGGAAACGGATCTGGGTGATCCTGGGGATCATCCTGCTCATCGCGGGCTGCGCGGCCCTGGCGCATCGGCTGATGGCGATGACGCGGAAATAGGGGCGCCCCCGCCCCGAAAACCTCACCCCCTGGCCCCCTCTCCCATCGCCCTCCCTTCCCCCGGGAGAGGGGGGACGTATCTGAAGCGGCGGTGCTTGTAGGGTGCGCTGTGCGCACGTTTTGGGGTGGTGGAAAACAACGCGTGCGCATAGCGCACCCTACGGCATACCGTCCGCAGGCGTCCCCCTCTCCCGGTCGGGGGGAGGGCGATGGGAGAGGGGACAGGGGTGAGGTTTCGCGCGGTGGTATATCCTTCCCCCCGGGGGAGCCATCGCCTTGCTGAGACGCATCGCCTATCTCTGGACCTACCTTCAGCCGTACCGCCGCAAGCTTTTCCTGGGCCTTGGGACCATCGTGGTCTCCGTCCTCGTGGGGCTCGTCAATCCGCTCCTGATCGGCGGAGCCATCGATGCGCTGCGCCGGAACGTGTCCCGGGAGACGCTCCTGATCTATGCCGGCCTGGTCGTCGGGCTCACCCTGATCCAGGGCGTGTTCAGCTACCTCCAGCGGATGATCCTGGTGGGCATGAGCCGGGACGTCGAGTACGACCTCCGGAACGTCTACTTCGCCGGGCTCGAAAAGCAGCCGCCCGCCTTCTTTCACGACCATCCCACGGGCGACCTGATGGCCCGCGCCACCCGGGATCTGGACGCCGTGCGGATGCTCTGCGGTCCGGCCATCATGTACAGCTTCAACACGTTCATCACCGGGATCGGCGCGCTGATCTTCATGGTGCGGATCAACCTCGGCCTCACCCTTCTCGCCCTGGTCACCATGCCGTTCGTGGCGTTTGCCACCAAAAGCTTCGGGACGAAGATCCACTCCCTCTTTACGGCGGTCCAGGAGAAGTTCGCGGATATCACGGCCCGGGTGCAGGAGAACCTGTCCGGTGCGCGGGTGGTGCGGGCGTACGCCCGCGAGGAGCGCGAGCTGGCTGAGTTCGAGCGGCTGAACCTCGAATACCTGGAGGACAACCGCCGTTTGATCGGCTGGACGGTCGCCTTCCACCCCCTGCTCCAGGGGCTGATCGGCATCGGGTTCGTGGCCGTGCTCTGGTACGGCGGCATGCTCGTGATCCGGGGCGGCATCACGGTGGGCGAGTTCGTCTCCTTCCAGCTCTTCCTGAACAAGCTGATCTGGCCCATGATCGCCATCGGCTGGGTGGCCAATCTGGCGCAGCGGGGCATCGCCTCGCTCACCCGCATCCGCCAGATCCTGGAGACCGAGCCCGCGATCCGCGACGTGCCGCCTCTCTCCGACCCCGGCGAGATCCGCGGCGCGGTGCGCTGCCACAACCTGACTTTCTCCTACAAGGAGAGCCTCCCGCCGGTGCTCCACGGGATCGAATTCCAGGTGACCGCGGGGCAGACCGTGGCGCTCGTCGGCAAGACCGGCTCGGGCAAGAGCACGCTGATCTCGCTCATCCCCCGGCTGTTCGATCCCCCGGAAGGAACCCTCTGGGTGGACGGCATCGACGTGCGGCGGATTCCGCTCGCGCGCCTGCGCGAAGCGATCGGCATGGTGCCCCAGGAGAGCTTCCTCTTCTCGGCCACCATCCGCGAGAACATTGCCTTGGGCCGCCCGGACGCGAGCGAGGCGGAGGTCCTGGAGGCCGCGCGCCTGGCGAGCCTGGAGCCGGACCTCGCCTCCTTCCCCCAGGGGCTCGACACCGTCGTGGGAGAGCGGGGGATCACGCTCTCGGGCGGCCAGAAGCAGCGCGTGTCCCTCGCCCGGGCCCTGCTGCGCCGGCCGCGCATCCTCCTCCTGGACGACTCGCTCTCGGCGGTCGACACCCAGACCGAGGAGCAGATCCTGAACAATCTGCGGACGGTGTTCGAAGGGCGCACCGTCTTCCTCGTCTCCCACCGGATCTCGACCGTCAAGGACGCGGACGTGATCCTGGTGCTCGAAAACGGCCGCATCATCGAGCGCGGCACCCACAACCAGCTTCTCGCGGTCGGCGGCATGTATGCCGACCTCCACCAGCGCCAACTCCTCGAAGAGGAGCTCGCCGCGGTGTAGCATCTCTCTCGAAAGGAATCGTTCGACAGGACAGGAGGAGACTTCATGCGGGTCGTGATCACCGGCGGGTCGGGTTTGATCGGGAGCGAGGTAGCCCGGGATCTGGGAGGGGCGGGACATGAGGTCGTGATCCTCACCCGGGATCCGGCAAAGGCGGGGCCGCTGCCCCCCAACACGCGCGCCGTCCGCTGGGACGGCAGGACGGCCGAGGGCTGGAGCTCTCTGCTGGACGGAGACACGGGCATCCTCCACCTCGCGGGTGAGGGCATCGCCACCGGGCGGTGGACCTCCGAAAAGAAGCGCCGCATCCGGAACAGCCGGGTCGAGTCCGGCAAGGCGGTGCTCGAAGCCATCAAGCAGGCCCCCGTCAAGCCCAAGGTGCTCCTCCAGGGCTCCGCCGTCGGCTACTACGGGCCATGCGGAGACGAGGTGGTCACCGAGCACCACGCGCCAGGCCGAGATTTTCTGGCCGACGTCTGTGTCGCCTGGGAGGCCTCGACGGCCGAGGCGGAGGCCCTGGGCGTGCGGCGGCCGCTGCTGCGCACCGGAATCGTGCTCAGCAAGAAGGGCGGCGCCCTGCCCAAGATGGCGCTGCCGTTCCGGATGATGGCCGGCGGCCCGATCGGCAGCGGCCGCCAGTGGGTCCCCTGGATCCACATCGCGGACGAGATCGGGGCCATCCGCTTCCTTCTGGAGAACGAAGACGCCCGGGGAGCGTTCAACCTGACGGCGCCCAATCCCCTGAAGAACCGCGACTTCTCCCGGGCCCTGGGCAAGGCGCTCCACCGGCCGTCGCTCGCCCCGGCACCCTCCTTCGCCCTGAAGGTCGTGTTGGGGGAGATGGCGGACATGCTCCTCCAGGGACAGCGGGCCGTGCCCCAGCGGCTGCTGGAGGCGGGCTACGTCTTCCGCTACCCCGAGGCGCTCCCGGCCCTGCGCGACCTTCTGGATTGACGGGCATGGTCGAGGCCATCCGCGAGGGGGACATCCCCGGCGTCCAGCTCCGGCGCAGGCAGCGATTGGCGCTCCCGCCGGAGGCGGCCTGGACCTGGCTCACCGAGCCCGCGAAGCTTTCGCAGTGGATCGCCGAGCAGGTGGAGGTCGAGGCCGGCCCCGAGGCCACGCATCCCCACCTGCACCTCTCCGGCACCGCCCCCCGCGTCGATCCCCCGGCCGCCCCCTGGCGCGAGCGGGGGCGCACCTTCGAGCTCGATCCGCCCCGCCTCTGGGTCCTCTCCTTCGAGCGCCTCGACGCCGGCTGGCCCGCCGCCACCCGCCTTGCCTTCCACCTCCACCCCGCCCCCGGCGGCTCGGAGCTGGACATCCTCCAGCAAGGCTTCCAGCGCCTCCCCCTGTCCATCGGCCTCACCATCTGGGAGAGCTACCGCACGCGGTGGAGGACGGCCCTCGCGCGGCTGGCCGAGATCGCGGTTCCTGAAGTCTGAAGCGGTTTGCGGTAGCGCCGCCTCTGCTGATTTGCAGCAATTACAGTCTATTTTGCTGCAAGTCCCGAGGTGGATGCTGCAAAACCCGAGATCCGGGTCTCCTCCAATCCCATGGATTCTGCAAATAGAGGAGGAGCTCTCAGCCGCCTTTCGACATTTGCATCATTGTCCCAGAAGAATGCTGCAAATCGAGGATGATATGCTGCAAGTAGATCGGAATTTGCACCACGTGATGAAGTGGGCGCTGCAAATAAACTGGGAAATGCTGCAAATGCACCGAGCCGGCTTACCGTTTTGCGGAGTCCACTCTCCGGAGAGCCGTCGTAGACGGCACAGATACGAAGATGTGCAGCGTATCTCCCGAAGTATGATGCAAGTCAGGAGGTTTTTGCAGCAAAATTATTGGGAATTGCTGCATATCCAGCGAGGCGGCTCTCCGGAATTCCGGTTTGGGCTCGTCGTCCAGGCGTGTTGCTGCAAATCACAGGTGGCTACGCTTCGTCTTCGTCGTCGAAAAACGAGGGCTTTCGATGACGCAGAATGAAATCAGACATCTCGGCCCCAAGCTCCGAGAGGCGGCAGAGGTGCTCGATTCTCGTGTCCTCGTCTCCCCTCGCCGCCGCCTCGTTCATCGCCTTTTCGACCTCGGTCATCTCCGCGGAGAGCCTTCGTCTCTCGCCCGAAGGAATCGAGTAGACGCGCTCGCCGACCCAGATCCCCCATTCGCTCTGATTGGCCACCCAGTCTGCCGGCTCCTCGTACCGGAGCGGTCTCCCCTCCCGGTCGCCATGGGCTTCGAGCTCGCGGACGACCTCGGCGAATTCGGACTCGGTGATCTCGAACGGGACCCACCGGCAGCCGCCGCTCATGCCCCCATCATCCATGCCTTTCCGAAGAACCTCGTTGATCACGAGGAGCGGAGGAATGAGGCCGCCGATCAGGAGGTACGGGACATCCCGGAGAAGAGCGGCGACGGAGCCGCGGGTCGCGGTCTCGGCGTCGCCAATCGGCGGAATCAGGGTGTAGTCGAGGGTACGCATCCGCGACTCACAAAGTCTCCATGAGCTCGACGCGGTTCCCGAAAGGATCCGAGACGAACAGGCGCCGAATGCCCGGAAGATCCTCACCGCGCTGAGGCTCGTAGCCTGCCGAGGCGAGCGACCTTTCGAGATCCGCCAGACCGGCCACCCGAAGCGCCGGATGCGCCTTGCGCGCGGGCTGGAATCCGGCCTCGATGCCGATATGCAGTTGCTGCGGCCCGCACTGGAACCACACGCCACCCCGTGCCACGAGCACCTCTGGCTTGGGGATCTCCGGGAGACCCAGCAAGCCTCCGTAGAAGCCGCGAGCGGCATCTTCGGTGTCCGGCGGGGCGGCGATCTGGATGTGGTCGATGCCGAGCACCTTCATTTCGTCCCTCCCTTCCTCTCGGTCTCGACCGAGGTCGCCCCGAGGCAAAGCCTCCACCAAAACCCGGTCCAACGGGTCGGTAGAGCCCAGCCCTGGGCTGTATTCTACCGGCCTGTCAGGCCGGATTCGTCCCTTCCTGCCACGTGGCTTGGCTGGCCCGTCTTCCTGTAGTGATCTGGCAGAGCAACGCTGGTCCTCGTCGGATAGAATGACAATATGGAAGAGAGACAAGTTATCCATATCTTGGTCGACGAGCTCCCTGAAGGCGAGCTGGTAGCAGCCAAGCGCTTCCTTGAGTACCTCCAATTCCGGAGTAAAGATCCTCTTCGCGTGCTCCTCGATGAGGCTCCCCTCGACGACGAGCCAGTGACCGAGGAGGATCGGGCCGCGATTCGCAAAGGTCTTGCCGAGAAGGCGAGAGGGGACGTTGTTTCCCAGGAGGAAGCCGAACGCCTCCTCCTGGGGTCTCAGTGAAGCGGCGTGCAGAATGGACCAAGCAAGCCCTCAAAGAGGCCGCACGCTTGGATGCCACAACTCGGCAAAGGATTCTTGCTGCGATCAAGAGACTTTGTGAGGAAAACCAGGGCGATGTGCGCCGCCTCCAAGGAATGGACGAGGTTTACCGGCTTCGGGTCGGTGACTGGCGAGTCATCTTTTCCTATCAAGACGATCTGACAATCCTCGTTCACCGCGTTCGTCCCCGAGGAGACGCTTACAAAGAGTAGCTCTTCCGCCCCCTTGGACCCTCACCCCCACCGCTCCCGAAACGCCGCCCCCACCTCATCCCGCAACGGCCCCGGGGTGTACACGCGATACCGATCGATCCGCGACAGATGGCGGATGAACTGGCTTGCCTGCTCCATGGGCTCCAGGGTTCCGTCGAAGCGGCGGACGAGGACGCGGCTTCTTCCCAGGCGGTGGGGGTCCTTGGCGGAGTTCGAGAGGAGGAGGTTGCCGCGGCCGAAGCGGTCCAGAAGCTCGGGGAGCAGGGCTTCAAAGCGCTCTTTCTCTTCGCGGGCGAGGTGCTCGCGGGTCTCGAAGGCGACGGGGAAATGATGGCGCTCGACGACGGCGCGGGCGTGGACGCTTCCGGAGGTTCTCATCGAGGCCCAGACGGAAACGTCGTCCTGCCCCAGGAAGGCTTCAGGGTCGGCTGACCAGTAGATGCCGTTTTCCTTGAGCCATTCATTGAGGTGGAGCTCCAGGGCCTTGCCTGTCACGTTGAAGTAGACCTGGGTGAACATGTAGTAGCGGGCCATCACCAGCGCTTCGAGGGCGTGGACGCCACCTTCCTCGACGCCGACGCCCCAGGCTCCAGTCTCCGGGTCTTCCAACGGGAGCATGGTGTCGAGCAGGCGCTCCAGGTCGTAGGTGCCGTAGCGCACGCCGCAGTAGAGGCTGTCGCGGAGGAGATAGTCCATCTTGTCTACGTCGAGCTCGCCGGAGACGATCTTGGCGAGGAGGCGGCCGGTGGGGCCTTCGCCTCCGGCGAGGAGACGGGCCACGTCGGCGGTCGTGATTCCTTCGCCGTGGCGGGCGAAGATCTCCTCGATCTCGGGCGCCTTAAGGAGCCGGCGGGTCATGTCCTCGTGGTCGATCCCCCCTTCGAAGAGGTCTTCGGCGGAGTGGCTGAACGGGGCGTGCCCGAGGTCGTGGAGGAGGGCGGCCACCCGCACGAGGCGCCGCTCGGGCGCGCGGGAGCCGCCGGGGAGGAGGCCCTCGCTTTTCGTGCACAGGGCGTCGTAGACCCGGCCGGCCAGGTGCATGGCCCCGAGCACATGGCTGAAGCGGCTGTGCTCGGCCCCGGGAAAGACCAGGAAGGTGAAGCCGAGCTGGTGGATGAAGCGCAGGCGCTGGACCGGCCGGCTGTTGATCAGGGCCGCTTCGAGCGCATCGGCGCGGACGAAGCCGTGGACCGGGTCGCGGAGCGAAAGCACGGGGACGGCAGGGGAGGAGGCGATCAGTTGTGCTCGGAGCCCGCGGAGAGCCGGCGGAAGGGGCGGAGCAGGTCCATCACCTGCTGGCGGCTTTTGAGGATCGAGAGGATCGAGAGCCCCCGCTCGGGGAGCGATTCGATGAGGAGCTGGAGCTTTCTCAGGGCCGGCAGGTCGAGCTCCGCGGCGATCCGGTTGACCATCTCTTCGAAGGCGGTCTCCACGACCTCTTCGGCGGAGAGGGGGAAGCCGTCTCCGAGCTCGTCGGAGAGCGAATGGACGAGCTCGACGATCGCGGTGCGCACGGCCACGATCCCCGCGTCCCGCTCGTTCAACCACGGCTCTGCGACCGGCTTGACGAGCGCCTGGCGGTAGGGGCCGCCCCCGAGCTCCTGGGCAAGCTCGAAGCGGAATTCGCCATGAAGGATGACGTTGGTGTGGCCGTCCGGGCGCTCTTCGACGTCCATCAGGCGGGCCGCCGTCCCTCCGGGGAAGATCTCGAGCCGGCCTTCGGCGTCGCGGGAGAAGTTGGGTTTCAGGAGCACCAGGCCGATCCACCCCTCGTCCCGCTCGCTCACGTCGTGGACGAGGAGCTGATAGCGCGGCTCGGCCACGTGGAGGCGCAACTCCGTGCGCGGAAAGTGCACGACGTCCGGGAGGGGGATCAGAGGAAGGCGTTTGTGGTCGCCGCCCATGCGTCAATCATAGCTAGAATGTCGCCCATGCGCCACGCCCTCTCCGCCGCTCTCCTGCTCCTCGTCCTCTCCTCCTCTCTCGCCGCCCAGGGCGATCCGGTCGCCGCGGGAGACGCGGCCTGGGCCCGGCGCGCCGAAGGGCACCAGGGGGGCAAGGCCGCCTCCGGCCCCATTGACGAGGCGATCGCCGCCTATGAGCGGGCCGTCAAGGAGCAGCCCGACCGGCTGGAGGCCTCCTGGAAGCTCGCCCGGGCCCTCCACTTCAAGGGGGAATTCGCGACCGACAGCCGCGAGGGCAAGCAGAAGATCTTCGACCGCGGCCGGTCCGTGGCGGAGGCGGCGCTCGACCGGCTGGCGAAGAAGGCCGGCGGGCGCGCGAAGCTCGACGCCATGACTCCCGTCCAGGCGGCGAAGGCCCTCTCCGGATCTCCTGACGCCGCGCCCCTCTTTCTCTGGGGGGCGGTCCACTGGGGTCTCTGGGGAGACGTTTTCGGGCGGATGGCCGCGGCCCGCCAGGGCGTGGGCGACAAGGTCCGCACCTATTCGGAGACCCTGATCGCCCTGGACGAGCGCTACGCGGACGCCGGAGGGCACCGCATTCTGGGGCGCCTCCACACGCTCGCTCCCAAGATTCCCCTGATCACCGGCTGGGTGGACCGGGGCAAGGCCGTCTCCGAGCTGCGGCGGGCCGTGGCGCTGGGGCCGGACAATCTGGACAACCACCTCTTCCTGGCCGAGGCCCTGTTCGAGTACCAGCCGGACAAGGCCGGCGAGGCCCGGGAGATCCTGCGCCGCCTGCTCGCGCGCCAGCCCGCGCCCGATGTGGTCGTGGAGCAGGAGAAGACGTTCGCGAACGCGAAGGCGCTGCTCGCGAAGCACAAGCCCTGATCCACATGGACGATCCGAGGAAGACGCCTCTCATCGCGGTCGGCGCCGCCGCCTTCCTCGTGGTCCTGAAGGCGGCCGGGGCCGTGGCCACGGGCTCGCTCGCCTTGGGATCGGCCGCCCTCGATTCGCTGATCGACCTCTTCGTCTCCGGCGCCAACTACCTGGTGCTGCGCCGGAGCGCCGCGCCGCCGGACGCCGACCATGCCTATGGCCACGGTAAGTTCGAAAACCTGGCCGCGCTCTTCCAGGGGGTGTTCCTGCTGGTGGCCGGAGGCAGCCTCGTCTGGGCCGGCGTGAATCGCCTGGTCGACCGGAGCGTCCCCAAAGAGACCGGCTGGGGCATCGCGGTCCTGGCGGTCTCGATCGTGACGAGCCTCTTCGTCTCCCGCATCCTCACGCGGGCGGCGGAGGAGATCGACAGCCCGGCCTTGAAGGCGGACAGCCTCCACTACGCGACCGATCTCTGGGTGAACGGCGCCGCGCTCGTCGCGCTCGTCGTGATCCGCTGGACCGGCTGGTCCCCGGCCGACCCCCTGGTCGCCCTGGGCGTCGCCGTCCTCGTCTTCCGCGCGGGTGGGAGCCTCGCCCTGGAAGCGCTGGGCGACCTTTCGGACCGCGGCCTCCCGCCCGCCGAGCTCGACCGCATCCGCGGCGTCGTCGCCTCTTTTCCCGAGGTTGTGGGAATGCACGACCTGCGGACCCGCCGGAGCGGCGGCCAGCGCTTCATCGAGCTCCACCTGGAGATCCCCCGCGCCACCTCCTTCGAAGACGCCCACGCCCTGATGGTCCGGGTTCTCCGTGCGATCGAGGCGGAGCTGCCGCGGTCGAAGGTATTCGTGCATGGGGATCCGGTCTGAGTTACCGCACCCCCGGCAAATCCATCGGAGGCAGCATCGTCGGGCTCGCGAGCGTCTGCGACAGCATCGTCGCCTGGGCGAGAACCAGCCCCGCCAGCAAAATGGCCGCGCCCAGCGCCGGGCGCCTCAGGCGCTCGGGGAGCCAGCGGGCGGTGAGGAGCACGAGGGCGGAGGCGCCCAGGGTGACGAGGGCGCCGCTTTTCGTGAGGGCGTTTGCGAGGTTGGCGGGGAGGAGAAGCCAGTAAAGGGGGAAGGCGAGGCCCGCGGCGACGGCGAAGAGAGGACGGCCGGGCGCGGCGATCTCGCCGGCGGCGAGCCCGAGGAGCAGGCGGCAGAGCACGAGGAGCGCGAGGGGCAGGGGGGCGCTCTCCGGACCTTCGCCGATGCGGACCAGCTCGGCCGCCCAGGAGGCTGCGGCGAGGAAGGCGAGGCCGAAGCCGGCGGCGATCCTCCAGCCGGCGTCCTCCAGCTTCTTCCAGCCCAGGGCCGTCACCACGCCGGCCAGGAGGAGGGCGGGGAGGAGCACGAGGAGGAGGCGGCCCGGCCGGGTGGCTTTCAGGGGATAGAGGCCGGAGGCGATCGCTGCGTCGGGGTGGGCCTGCACGTAGAAGAGCGCGGCCACGACGCCGCCGATGAGGAGCGGGAGCGAGGCCATGGCCCAGAAACGGCGCGCACCGGGGCCCTGGCCGGGCAATCGCCACGGCACCGCCGCCTGCGCTCCCCAGGCGAAGAGCACCCACGCCATGATCAGCCCGTCGGGCATCGCGACATTATAGAGAGAGGGGGCTCGTCCAGCCGATCCGTTCCACGCCGTCCTGGCCGGGGAGGCGGGCGAGGAGCTCGGCCACGGTCGTCCCGTCCGGCGGCACGGCCAGCTCGGGCGCGATCTCCGCGAGCGGCGCCAGGACGAACCGGCGCTCCGCGAGGCGCGGGTGGGGGAGGGTCAGCTCCGGCGCGGACGACGTCCGGGAGCCGTAGAGGAGCAGGTCGACGTCCAGAGGGCGGGGGCCGAAGCGGGCGCCGCGCCGTCTCCCGGCTGCCCGTTCCAGCGCCTTGGCCAGGGCGAGCACCGCCTCCGGGGGGAGGCTGGTGTACGCCAGGGCGGCGGTGTTCAGGAAATCGGGCTGGGGGACCGGCGAGAGGGGGACGGTGCGATAGAGCGAGGCGACGCGCAGAGGGCCCAGGGAGTCGCCAAGCTGGCGGAGCGCCTGGCGCAGGGTCTCCTCGACCAGCCCCAGATTCCCGCCCAGCGCGAGCGCGACGGGAACCGCTCCGCCCGCCGGCTCACGCCTCGTCGTCGTCGAGATCCTCCTCCTCTTCGATGTCGTCGTCCCCTTCGAGGTCCGGCGCGACCATGTCGTCGTCCGCGAGATCCGGCGACTCGATCCCCTCCTCGTCCTCGATGTCCAGGGACTTGGCGACGTCTGCCTTCCGCTTACGGCGGGAAGCCTGGCTGACGGCGGCCGATTCGGACTGGACAGCGTCCTTCTGGTTGGCTCCACACTTCGGGCACAGAGCCTCGGACTTGCCGAGGTCGTAAAACTTCGTGCCGCAGTTGTAACACTCGAATTTACTTCCCAATTTGAGCTCAGGCATGACGCGTCCCCCCGGTCGGGCCGGTTTCAGAGGGCGGTGAAACTAGCATCCGCTGGAAGGAGTGTCAACACTTCGGAAGAGGGCCCGGCCCGGGCCCGGCGCTTGCACGGGGAAGAAAGGGGGCTGTACCATGGTTCTGCCGTGCGTGCGGCAGGTCCGTCGTCCTTCCGTCCCCCTGTCACCCGGTTCGTCTGAGCGTAATCCTATGAAGCATTTCGCCCTCCCGCTGCTGGCCCTCTTCCTGTCCGTCCCGGCGTTCGCTGCCGGCGACAAGGCTCCCAACCCCATGGCTCCCGGCCTCTCCGGCCCCCAGAAGCTCCAGGCGCTGGTCGACCGCGTCCGCTACGAGCAGAAGCAGTTGAAGACGCTCGAAGCCCGGTTCGTCCAGCAGCAGGAGAGCTCGATGCTGGCAGAGCCCGAGGAGTCCTCCGGCATGTTCTCCTACGCCGCTCCCGACCGGGTGCGCTGGGAGTACGTGAAGCCCACGCCGATCACGGTGGTGATCCGCGGTGAGCAGATGACCACCTGGTACAAGGACCTGAAGCGGGCGGAGACCCTGAAGATCGGCCGCTACTCGAACCAGGTGTTCAAGTACCTGGGGGCGAGCGGCAGCCTGGACACGCTCCTCCAGTACTTCGTGGTGCGTCTGGCGCCGCCCAAGGCCAAGGGCGAGCCCTTCCGCCTGGAGCTCGACCCCAAGTACGCGCGGATCAAGAAGCGCTTGAAGGGGATGACGATCTGGATCGACTCGGAGCGCTACTTCCCGACGCAGCTCAAGTACGTCGAGGCGGACGGCGACGTGACCGAGTACCGGTTGACGGACCTCAAAATGAACCCCCAGATCCCCGCGGACCGCTTCGTTCTTACTCTGCCCAAGGGGACCGACACCAAAGTGATCGACCTCGGCCGCGAGCCGGGGGAGAAGTCCAAGCCCTAGGGGGGCTCGATGCCTCTCTCCTTCGAAGTCTTGAAGACCGCCGGCCCGGCCCGCCGGGGCCGGCTGGTCACCCCGCACGGGGTGATCGAGACGCCGGCTTTCATGCCGGTGGGCACCCTGGGCGCGGTCAAGGGGGTGACGCCCCAGGAGCTCGCTGCGGCGGGCGCCTCGGTGATGCTTTCGAACCTCTACCACCTCGCCCTGCGCCCCGGAATCGATACGGTCGAGCGGTTGGGCGGTCTCCACGCGTTCACCGGGTGGAGCGGGCCGATCCTGACCGACAGCGGCGGCTTCCAGGTGTGGAGCCTGGGGGGGCTGCGCACGGTGGACGAAGGCGGCGTGACCTTCCGCAGCCACCTGGATGGCTCGCCCTTGCGCTTCACCCCCGAAGGCGTGGTCTCCTTCCAGGAGCGGATGGGGGTCGACATCGCCATGATGCTCGACGAGTGCCCGCCGTGGCCGGTCGAGAAGTCCGTGGCCGAGGCCTCCTGGGCGCGGACGCTCGCCTGGGCGCGCCGGGCCCGCGCCGCCTCGAAGGGTGGGCCGGGGGGGCTCTTCGGCATCGTCCAGGGGAGCATCTTTCCGGATCTCCGGGGGAAGGCGGCGGCCGAGCTTGCCGAGCTGGATTTCGACGGCTACGCGATCGGCGGCGTCTCGGTGGGCGAGCCCGCGCCCGAGCGCCACCTGGTCGTCGAGTGGACCGCCCCGGCGCTCCCCGTGGACAAGCCCCGGTATCTCATGGGAGTGGGCTACCCCGGGGACATCCTCCACGCCGTGTCCCATGGCATCGACCTCTTCGATTGCGTGCTGCCGGCGCGGAATGCCCGCCACGGGGTGCTCTTCACCCGCAACGGCGTCGTGAAGATCAAGAACGCGAAGTACAAGGAAGACCCCCGGCCGCTCGACCCGGAGTGCGACTGCCCGGCGTGCAGCCGGACCTCCCGCGCCTTCCTCCACCACCTCACCCGGGCGGGGGAGCTGACCGCGGCGGTCCTCGGAACGCTTCACAACGTCCGCTTTTACCTTGACTTCATGGCGGATCTCCGGCAGGCTATCGAACTCGGTGCGTTGACGGACATGGCGGAGAAGCACGCCACCCGTTCCACTGGCGGAGACCCGCCGGAGGAACCCGACCCGGGGTCCCTTCGGGTTTCGTCCGATCCCCTCGAGCAAAGGAGTTCTTGAGGCAGGCCAGGCCTGCCGGGATTTGCACATGAATCCAATCGATCCGACTTCCATGGTCCTGGCCTTCCAGGGAGCCGCCGGCGGCGACAACCTCCTCGTCAGCCTGGCGCCCATGCTCATCATCTTTGGCATCTTCTATCTGCTGCTGATCCTGCCGATGCGCAAACGGCAGAAGGCCGTGCAGCAGATGATCCAGGCCCTCAAGAAGGGGGACCGGGTCATCACCAACGGAGGGATCTACGGCGAGATTTCGGCCGTGGACGACGCCGCCGGCACGGTGATGCTCCGGATCGCCGACAACGTCAAGGTAAAGGTCGCCAAATCGGCGATCTCGGGTCTCGAGGGACAAGAGACCGAGAAAGGGAGTACCAATCCATGAATCGCACTCTGCTCTGGCGTGGCCTCCTGATCCTGGCCGTGCTCGCGACCGCCCTCTACGTGGTCTACCCCCCGGAGAAGAAGATCAACCTCGGCCTGGACCTCCAGGGCGGCATGCGCCTGGTGCTCCAGGTGCAAACTGCGGACGCCCTGCGGGCTGAAACCGACTCCGACATGGACCGCCTTCTCCAGTCGGTCAAGGAAGAGGGCGTGGCCGGCGCGACCGGGCGGCGCACCGGCGACTCGACCTTCGAGATCGCGGGCCTGACCCCCGAGACCGCCGACACCCTGGGCGGCCTCGTGAGCCGGTACGGCTACAACAACCGCTGGAACGTGAGCCGCCAGGACGGCCGCATGGCCTTTACCATGCAGGCGAACGAGGTCAACGCGATCCGCGAGAGCGCGGTCAACCAGGCGCGGCAGACGATCGAGAACCGGATCAACGCCTATGGCGTGGCCGAGCCGGTGATCGCGCCC
Organism: Thermoanaerobaculia bacterium; assembly: GCA_035278895.1. Classification (GTDB taxonomy): domain Bacteria; phylum Acidobacteriota; class Thermoanaerobaculia; order Multivoradales; family UBA5704; genus DATARR01. Next base: position 23,898 of record DATEIO010000085.1, read on the forward strand.
GCCTCCGGATACCGCATCGATCTCCAGCTCCCGGGTGTGGACGACCCCGAGCGCGTGCGCAACCTGATCAAGAGCACGGCGTTTCTCGAGTTCCGGCTCGTCCGCTTCCCTCAGGGCGGCGGCGGCGCCCCTTCGCGCGAGGCGATCCTCGCCAACTTCGGCGGCCAGCTCCCGGAGAACCTGGAGATCCTGGACGGCGACGTCCGCGACGATCAGGGCAACGTGGTCGGCAAGCAGTATTACGCGGTCGAGAAGGCCCGCACCGTGACCGGCCGCGATTTGAAGAACGCCCGGCCGAGCCTTGGCCAGTTCCGCGATCCCATCGTCGAGTTCAGCCTGAGCCCGACCGGCGCCGAGGCGTTCTCCAAGCTGACGGGCGACAACGTGGGCTCCGGCCTTGCCATCGTGCTCGACGGCCGCGTGGTTTCCGCCCCGCGCATCAACAGCCAGATCCGCGACAACGGCCTGATCGAGGGGAACTTCACCCAGCAGGAGGCGCAGGACCTGTCGACCGTCTTGAAGTCCGGCGCGCTCCCGGCCGGCATCACCACGCTCGAAGAGCGCACCGTGGGCCCGTCCCTCGGCCGCGACTCGATCGAGAGCGGCTTGAAGGCGGGCCTGATCGGCACCGCGCTCGTGGTGCTCTACATGCTGGTCATCTACAACCTGTCGGGCCTGAACGCGGTGATCGCGCTCGCGTTGAACGTGCTCCTCCTGTTCGGCGGCATGGCCGGCTTCGGCGCCGCGCTCACCCTGCCCGGCATCGCCGGCGTCATCCTGACGATCGGCATGGCCGTGGACGCCAACGTGCTCGTCTTCGAACGAATCCGAGAAGAGCTGAGGGCCGGGCGAACCGTGCGGTCGGCCGTCGACCTCGGGTTCGAGAAGGCCCTCTCGGCCATCATCGACTCGAACGTGACGACGCTCATCGCCGCGCTCTTCCTGTTCCAGTTCGGAACCGGTCCGATCCGCGGCTTCGCGGTGACGCTCACGATCGGTCTTCTGGCGTCCATGTTCACCGCGGTCTTCGTGAGCCGCTGGATGTTCGACCTGATCCTCTCGCGCCGCCGCGTCCAGAGGCTTTCGATCTAGTTCGATAAGGAGTTCGCCATGGAGCTGCTGCGCGATACCAACTTCGATTTCATGAAGTACCGGAGGTTCTGGATCATCGTCTCGCTGGCCCTGGTGCTGGCCGGGCTGTTCTCGATCTTCATCCACGGCAACCTGAACATCGGCATCGACTTCGCCGGGGGGACGCAGATCGGCCTCAAGTTCCGCGAGAAGCCCAACGTCGACCGTCTCCGCCAGATCCTCGCCACCCAGGGCGCGGGCGACGCCACGATCCAGAGCTACGGCGAAGAGGGCGACAACGAGGTGGTGATCAAGACCCGGCTCGTCGAAGGCAAGCAGGAGGGGAGCCGCGACCAGATCATGAAGGCGTTCGACCAGGAGTTGAACGCCGGGATCGCGGGCAAGCCCGACCTGAACCAGATCGGCGCCGAGGCCGTCACCCAGATCCTCGTTCAGGCCGATCCCGCCCGCATGGGAGGCCAGGGGCCGGAGGCTGCCGCCGCCCACTACAGGGCGATCGCCGAGGCGATCCTCAGCAAGAGGAAGGACAAGGGCATCTTCACCTCCTGGGACGATCTCGCCAGTGTTCAGGGGGTCTCCCAGCCGATCCTGCAGGTGCTCCAGAATCAGACCGCCCTTGGCAACTACTCGCTGCAGAGCGTCGAGAACGTCGGCCCGCAGATCGGCAGCGAGCTGCGCCGCCAGGGCTTCCTGGCCGTCCTCATGTCTCTCATCGGCATGCTCATCTACATCTGGTTCCGCTTCGAGCTGCGGTTCGGCGTAGGCGCGATCATGGCCTGTCTGCACGACGTGATCGTGACGCTCTTCTTCTACGCGATCTTCGATTTCGAGTTCAACCTGACGACGATCGCCGCGTTCCTCACCCTGATCGGCTACTCGGTCAACGACACCGTGGTCATCTTCGACCGCATCCGCGAGAACATGCGCAAGTCGCGCCGCCAGCCGCTCATCGAGGTGATGAACCGGAGCATCAACGAGACCCTGTCGCGCACGATCCTGACCGGCGGCTCGACGCTCCTGGCCCTCCTCGCGCTCATGATCTGGGGCGGCGAGGTGATCCGCGGCTTCGCCTTCGTGATGTTCGTGGGCATCCTCGTCGGCACCTACTCGTCGATCTATGTCGCGAGCCCGTTCGCTCTCCTCTGGGAGAAGTACTTCGGAGCCGGCGGCCGCTTCGCGAAGACCAAGGCCGCGCCGGCTCCGGCCCAGCCCGGCCCCCGCGCGGACGCGGACGCGACCGGTGCCGAAGCGCCCCGGCGTCCCCGTCCGGCGCGGCGGGCGTAGGCTCCTCTTCGCGATCCCGGGCGGGTTTGTCCCCGCCCGGGAATGCCCCTCCTGCCCTATACTGTTGCCCCGTACCGAGAGCCGTCCCGCCCTGACACTCCATTCGTAAGGCGCCTCGGGCGGGGCCGGTTACGCCCATGCCGACAGCCAAGAACATTCCCGCTCCGGTGCCGTCCCGGACCGAGGTCCGCTTCGAGGACGTCCTCGCCCTCCTGACCTCGCACAACCGGCGCGCCGATCCCGACTTCCTGCGCGCCGTCTACGAGTTCTCCGACCGGATGCATCAGGGCCAGACCCGCCGCTCGGGCGAGCCCTACATGATCCATCCGCTGAACGTGGCCTTCCTCCTGGCCGAGCTCAAATTCGATCAGACCTGCGTGGCCGTGGGCCTCCTGCACGACGTGCTCGAAGACACGCTCACCACCCGCGAAGTGCTCGAAGCGGAGTTCGGCTCGGAGATCACCGAGCTCGTCGACGGCGTCACCAAGATCGGCCGCCACGCCTACGTGCGGCGCGACGAAGCCCAGGCCGAGACCTTCCGCAAGATGATTCTCGCCTCGGCCAAGGACATCCGCGTCATCGTGGTCAAGCTCGCCGACCGCCTGCACAACATGCAGACGTTGGAGCACCTGCAGCCCGAATCGCGGCGCCGGATCTCGCGCGAGACGCTCGAGATCTACTCGCCCATCGCGCACCGGCTCGGCATGGCGCGGGTCAAGGGCGACCTCGAAGACCTCGCGTTCTACCACCTCTACCCGCACCAGTTCGCCGAGCTCCACTCCAAGATCTCCGAAAAGATGCGCGGCGGCCACACCGCCATGGACCGGATCTCCGGCCGTCTCGCCAAGAGCCTCGAGCTGGCCGGCATCGACGCCGAGATCAGCTACCGGGTCAAGCGCTACTACTCGATCTACGAAAAGCTCCGCCGCCAGGGAATCCACATCTCCCAGCTCTACGACTACCTGGCGTTCCGCATCGTCACGTCGAGCCTGAAAGACACCTACGCCGCTCTGGGCATCGTCCACCAGAACTGGCGCCCCATCCCCGGGCGCTTCAAGGACTACATCGCGATGCCCAAGCCCAACCTCTACCAGTCGCTGCACACGACGGTGGTGGGGGAGCAGGGGCAGCCGTTCGAGGTGCAGATCCGCACCCGCGAGATGGACCTGGTGGCTGAAGAGGGGATCGCCGCCCACTGGCACTACAAAGAGGGGCGGAGCACCACGCCGCAGGAGCACGACACCAACATCCTGTGGCTGCGCCAGCTCCTCGAGTGGCAGAAGGAAGTGCAGGACCCCCGCACGTTCCTGACCACGCTCAAGGTCGACCTCTATCCGGACGAGGTCTACGTCTTCACCCCCAAGGGGGACGTCTTCTCCTTCCCTCGCGGGGCCACGCCGCTCGACTTCGCCTACCGGGTGCACACCGATCTCGGCCACCACTGCGCGGGCGCGCGGGTCAACGGCAAGCTCGTGCCGCTGCGCTCCCCGCTCCAGAACGGCGACATGGTGGAGGTGATCACCAACCCGGCGCGAAACCCCAGCCGCGACTGGCTCACCTTCGTCGTCACCTCGCGGGCCAAGAGCAAGATCCGGCAGTGGATCAACACGCAGCAGAAGCAGCGCGCCATGGAGATCGGCCGCCGGCTTTTCGACAAGGAGATCCGGAAGTACGACGTGTCGCTGCGCAAGCTCCTGGACGATCCCGCCTTCCCGGCGTACCTCCAGAGCGAGGGGCTGTCCAAGATCGACGACGTCTACACCCGGATCGGCTTCGGCAAGACCGAGCCGCGCACGGTCCTGGAGAGGGTCCTGGGAGAAGAGCGGCTCGCGGACCCGGTCAAGGAGCCGGGCCGCATCCGCCAGGCGGTCTCGCGCATCCTCCCCTTCGGGGCCGCGGGCCCGATCACGGTCAAGGGGCAGGGGGACCTTCTCGCCTACCTCGCCAAGTGCTGCAACCCGCTGCCAGGCGAGGACATCGTGGGCTACGTGACGCGCGGCCGGGGCATCTCCGTCCACTCCGTGGACTGCCCGAACGTCAAGAACCTCCTCTACAACCCGGAGCGCGAGATCGAGGTCAAGTGGGACCAGCAGAAGAACGACGTCTACCAGGTCTCGCTGGTCATCGAGACCGAGGACCGGCAGGGCATGCTCGCCCGCCTGACCGAGGCGATCACCAAGGCCGGGAGCAACATCACCGAGATCCAGGCCGAGACCTACGAGACCGGCCGCGCCTCGATCGGCGTGGTCTGCCAGCTGCGCGACCGGAAACACCTCGACAAGCTCCTGCGCGAAGTGCGCGGAGTCGCCGGAGTGCTCCGCGTCTCCCGCCGCATGAGCAGCGGGAGTCAGACGACGCTGGAAGCCTTGAGCTGAGGGCTCTCCCCCCGGCCTACAGCAGCTGTGTCGAATGTGCACACGATTCCTGGTACGGTCGGGGCGTCATGGAGATGCCTGGGATGAGCGCAGATCGGCTGGCCGCATTCGTAGCCCGGTGTTGGGGTGAGCCCCGGGGGTTGCGGTTGGATGTCCGCGCGCTGCGCCGCGGGCTGGAATCGGCGGCCGTGGCCGAAGTCACCGCCCGGTTCTTCGACGTGCAAGATCGGCCGCGGTCGACCGCTTTCGTGGTCAAAGCCCTGGAGGGGACGCCTGCCCGTGAGGCGGACATCTATCGGCACCTGGTTTCTCCGCTCTGCGGCGAGATCGCTCCGGTCCTGCTCGGGATCGAGCGCCACGGCGTCGCGAGCTGCCTGCTTTTCCTGGAGCGGATACGGCCGGTCCGGCGCTGGCCCTGGCGGGAAGAGGCGTCTGCCCGGCAGCTTCTGGAGCGCTTGGCGTACCTCCATGCGACGGCGGTCCCGGCCGAGGCCGGGGAGATCTTGTCGGACTGGCACTACGAGAGCGAGCTCGTCGAGCGGACCCGGAGCGCGGTGGAGGAGCTGGAGACCCTTCCCCGGGAACAAGACTTCATCCTTCTGCGGCAGGGGCTCGGCCCTCTGAGGCGCATCGGCGAGGCCTTGCCGGAAGCCCGGCGCCAACTCCTCGCCTTTGCCCCCTTCGGTACGGTCGCGATCCACGGCGACGCTCATACGGGCAACGCCATGATCCGCTCCGGAGAGCGGCCGGTGCTGCTCGACTGGGGCCGGGCTCGCCTCGGCTCCCCGTTGGAGGATGTGAGCTCCTGGCTGCAATCCCTCGGCTACTGGGAGCCTGCGGCGAAGCGCCGGCACGATACGCTTTTGGCGGGGTATCTTGCCGCGCGGGGGCTTCCGGCCCGGGCAGACCGCGAGCTCCGGGACGCCTACTGGCTGGCGGGGGCTTCGAACGCCCTTTCCGGGGCCCTGCTTGTCCACCTCCGGACCTTGCGCGGTGCGCCGTCCGGGAGCCGGCGGAGGGCCGCGGCCGTCCAGGCGGCGGTAGACGCGTTGCGGGTCATTCGCCGGGCCGTCGAGTGCTGGCGGGAAGCCCGGGCTCCGCGAGGTGGCCGCGATCGTCATACGACACCATCCGGCCTGTCTCTCCCTCCCCATTGCGCCTTCCCGCGCGGAGGAGCAGAATCCAGCCGCAGAGGCCGGCTCCGAGCGACGCCGCCAGAATGCCGAGCTTGGCCGCCGCAAGCAGCGCGGGCATGCCAGGGAACGCGAGCCCCGCGACGAAGAGCGACATCGTGAAGCCGATCCCTCCGAGCCACGCCGCGCCGTGGATCATGCGCCACGTGACACGGTTCGGCAGCGTGGCCACGCCCATGCGCACGGCGGCCCATGAGAAGAGCGTGATCCCAAGCGGCTTTCCGAGCACGAGACCGAGGAGCACGCCGAGCATGACCGGACTCGACAGGGCCGTCGCGAAGTCTCCGCCGCCGAGCCGCACACCCGCGTTGGCGAGCGCGAAGACGGGCATGATGATGAAGGCCACGATCCCGTGGAGCTTCCGCTCTGCCGTCTGAAGCGGCGCCTGCGCCTGTTCACACAAGGTTTCGAGAGCCAGCAGCGCCTCCTGCTGCACCTGGTTCGTGAGCACCGTCGTTCCAGGACCGCATCCACGCGCGAACTCGTCTACGTTCCGGCGGGCGTGCAGGAGAAACTCGTCCTCGTGGATCCGCGTCCGCGACGGAATGGTCATGGCGAGGAGGACGCCCGCGATGGTGGCGTGGACGCCGGAAGCGAGAACCGCGCCCCAGAGGGCCAGTCCAACGAGAGCGTAGGCCGACGGCCGGCGGACTCCCACAGCGTTGGCTCCGGCGGCGACAAGGAGAAGCGCGCCTGCGATCCCCAGAGCGACCCAGTTCACTGCGCTCGTGTAGAACAAGGCGATCACCAGCACCGCGCCGATATCGTCGACGATCGCGAGCGCTGCCAGAAAGACCTTGAGCCCTGCGGGAACCCTGTCGCCCAGGAGAGCGAGGACCCCGAGAGCGAAGGCGATGTCCGTCGCCATCGGGATCCCCCATCCCGCCGACCCGGAGCCGCCGGCGTTCAACGCGGCATAGATCGCCGCCGGAACGGCCATGCCGCCGAGCGCCGCGGCGGCCGGGAGCGCCGCCTGCCGAAGAGACGCCAGCTCTCCGATCAGCACCTCGCGCTTGATTTCGAGCCCGACGAGGAAGAAGAACACCGCCATCAGGCCGTCGTTGATGAGGTGGTGCAGCGTAGAGCGGAGCGAGAGCGGTCCGGCATCGACCGCGATCTCGAGCTCCCAGATATGGTGGTACGACGCGGCCCAGGGCGAGTTCGCCCAGGCGAGAGCGAGCGCGGTGCAGACGAGCAGCACGATCCCGCCCGAGGAGGCCGTGTGCGCGAACTTGGCAAAAGGCCGGAGGACACGCTCGATGAGCGGCTGCCCGGAGGAAGCCGCGACGCGGTCTGCTGCTGAAGGTGGATGGCTCATGATGCCGTAAAGATAGCAGTCCAAAAAAGAAGACGCCCGGGGCTGATGCCGCAGGATATTTTTATAACCACCGAAAAGACCCTTTGGGGCCGGGGGCGGCATGTAAGATCCGGGACAGGCCGGTTTGAGCCCCATCGCTGCGGACATCCTTCAGGAGCACAACCGATGACCTTCGAGATCGTGCTGGTGCTTGCCATCCTCGCCGCTGCGGTCGCCTGCTTCGCGACGGAGCGTCTGCCGGTGGACCTGGTGGCGCTTCTGGTCCTGTCCGCGCTCCTCGCCAGCGGGATCCTCACGCCCGAGCAGGCCGTCTCGGGCTTCAGCAACACGGCGACGGTCACCGTGGCCGCCATGTTCGTGCTGAGCGCCGGCCTGGTCCGCACGGGCGTGGTGCGCCTCCTCGGAAAGCGGCTCACCGGCGTCGGCCGCCTCGGCCTCCGGCCGACGCTCGTCGCCCTCATGGCCCTCATCGGAGTCGTCTCCGCCTTCATCAACAACACGGCGGCGGTGGCCATCTTCCTGCCAATCGTCCTCGGTCTGGCCCGGGATGCGGGGATCAGCCCTTCGAAGCTGCTGATCCCGCTCTCCTTTGCCTCGATGTTCGGCGGCGTCTGTACCTTGATCGGTACCTCGACCAACATCCTGGTCAGCTCCATTGCGGCAGAGCACGGATTGTCCCCCTTCGGGATGTTCGAGCTCTCTCCGCTCGGTCTGGTCCTGTTCACCGTAGGGGCTCTGTACCTGCTCACCGTGGGCGTCCGGCTCATCCCCGACCGGCGCGCGGGCGCGGATCTGACGCAGTCGTACGGCATGGGCGACTACCTCACGGAAATCCTCGTGCTTCCAGACTCTCCCGCCGTCGGCCGGCTCCTCCGCGATTCGCCCCTGGTCCGCGACCTGGACCTGGACGTGCTGGAGATCCAACGCGGCGGACGATTGCTGCCGGCCCCCGGCGCCGAGACGGTCCTCGCGGCGAACGACCTGCTCCGCGTGCGCTGTGACGTCCGGAAGATCCGCCAGGCCGAGAAGCAGGAAGGCATCGTGCTGAAGTCGGGCCTGAAGTGGCGCGATGAGGACTTGCGCGCGTCCGAGGCGGCCCTGCTGGAGGCCGTGATCGTGCCGGGATCGGCTCTCGAGGGGAAGACGCTCAAGGAGGCCGGCTTTCGCCAGATCTACGGGGGTACGGCGCTCGCCATCCGTCACCGCGGCGAGGTCATGCGGGAGCGGCTGGGGATGACCCGCCTGCGGCCCGGCGACGTGCTGCTCGTCGAGGTGCGGCGCGACCGCGTCGAGGCGCTGAAGCGCAATCCGGACTTCGTGGTGGTTTCCGAGATCGGCCTCGACGAGCCCCGTCGGGGCAAGCTCCTCCTCGCCGTCGCCATCGTCGCCGGCGTGGTGGTCTCCGCCACTCTGGGCCTGCCCATCGTGGGCAGCGCCATCCTCGGCTCGGTCCTGCTGGTGCTGACCCGCTGCCTGACCCTCGACGAGGCCTACCGGGCGATCGAGTGGAGGGTCGTCTTCCTCCTCGGCGGGATTCTCCCTCTGGGGCTCGCCCTGGAGAAGAGCGGAGCGGCCCGTCTCCTGTCGTCTCTGCTCGTCGACACGATCGGCGCCTGGGGCCCTCTTGCGCTGCTCTCGGCCTTCTACCTCTTGACCTCGCTGTTGACCGAGGCCATGTCGAACAACGCCACGGCCGCGCTGCTCGCACCCATCGCCATCAGCACGGCCTCTTCGCTCGGAGTCGATCCCCGGCCGTTCCTCGTGGCGGTCACCTTCGCTGCGTCCGCGAGCTTCATGACTCCCGTGGGGTACCAGACGAACACCTTGATCTACGGCCCAGGGCACTACCGGTTCGGGGACTTCCTGCGGATCGGGACGCCTCTCAACCTCCTGTTCTGGTTGATCGCCACGCTGCTGATCCCGCAGCTCTGGAGCTTCTGAGCCTTGTCCGGCCGGCGGGCGGCGGTCCAGGACCCTCGGCGCCATCTGCTATCCTGGGCACCGTTGATGAATTTTCGCCCTCTTTCCCGCCTGGTCGTGATCTCCAACCGCTTGCCCGTCGTCGCCATGAGGGTTCCGAACGGCACCTGCTCGCTGCGGCCCGGCAGTGGCGGGCTGGTCACCGCCCTGGCGCCGGCGCTCGAAGCCCGGGGCGGCCTCTGGGTCGGCTGGTCCGGACTGGTGGGAGAGGAGAACGGCGAGGTCCGGTCTTTGCTGGAGAGCTTCACCCAACGCCAGGGCTACGGCCTGGTGCCCGTACAGCTCACCGCGACCGAGCACGAGCTGTTCTATCTCGGTTTCGCCAACGAGGTGCTCTGGCCGCTCTTTCACGACCTGCAGACGCGCTGCACCTTCGTGCCGGAATACTGGGAGGCCTTCCTCGGCGTCAACCGCAAGTTCGCCGCTGCGGCCGGAGCGGTCCTGCGCCCCGGGGAGATGGTGTGGGTCCACGACTACCTCCTCCTGGGAGTCGGCCGTTTCCTGCATGAGCTGGCGCCCGGGGTCCGCCTGGGATTTTTCCTCCACATCCCGTTTCCACCACCGGACATTTTCGCCAAGCTGCCCTGGCGTACCGAAGTCCTCCGGGCGTTGCTCGCCTATGACCTGATCGGCTTCCAGACGGTCCGGGACCGGCGCAACTTCGTCGCCTGCCTCCGCGCGCTGCTCCCCGAGGCGGTGGTGCGCGGCCGTGGCAACGAGCGGCGAGCGCTCAGCGAGGGACGGCAGACGCGGGTGGTCGCTTTACCGATCGGCATCGACGCCCGCGGCTTCGCGGACATGGCGCGGAGCCCCGAGGCCACCGGACGAGCGCGGGAGCTGCGGGAGGAGATCGGCGTCGAGCACCTCCTGCTGGGTGTCGACCGGCTCGATTACACGAAGGGGATCCCATTCAAGCTCGAGGCGGTGCGCCGCCTGTTGCGCGCGCGTCCCGATCTGCACCGAAAGATCGCGCTGGTCCAGATCCTGGTGCCGAGCCGCAGCGAGATCCCCGAATACCTGCGCCTGAAGGCCGAGGTCGAGCGCCTGGTCGGCGAGATCAACGGCGAGCTCGGACAGCCGGGCTGGACGCCGATCCACTACTTCTACCGTTCTCAAAACCGTGAGGAGCTGGTCGCCTACTACCGTGCCGCAAGCGTCTGCCTGGCCACTCCTCTTAAAGACGGCATGAACCTGGTCGCCAAGGAGTACTGCGCCTGCCAGGTAGATCGCAGGGGCGTGCTGGTGCTCTCCGAGTTCGCCGGGGCCGCGGTTCAGCTCGCCGACGGGGCATTGCTGGTGAATCCTTACGACGTCCTCGGCGTCGCCGCCGCGATCGGCCGGGCCTGCGAGATGCCGGTGGCGGAGCGCAAGCGGCGCATGGCCCGCCTGCAACACAACGTCCTCGCCGAGGACGTCCACGGCTGGGTCGGCGGCTTCCTGGAGCACGCGCGGGGGGATTGAATGGCGGTGCGCTCCGGCCGCTATCCCGCCTGAGGCTCCGGGGCGGGCAGGGCCCCTTCCTTGCTCTCCGCCACGGACCAGCCCTGGCCGGCAAGCGCGTCCAGGACCCTGGAACGGCCTTCGCGGGCGACGAGCAGGGAGAGCAGGTCCATGTGTTGCCTGCTCATCCCGCCAGTGGCCTGGATGGCGACTTTGGGACGCGGCTACCTGCCGCCGCTCGGATTCGCGATCGTCACTTTCGGACTCGGTAACGTCTTCGCAGCCACGGGTTGGGGGAAGTGGTTCCCCTACTCGATCGTGGCGCTCTATACCGGGATCGCCGGCCCGCGTGTGAGCATTCTGGAGCCGGGCAGCTACGTAGTCGTGCTCCTGTTGTTTGCCGTCGGCGTCGCGGCCACTGTGTGGCAAGTGCGCTCCGCCGACGACACACAGTAGGAGTGATGCTCCGCGTCTCCCGCCGCATGAGCAGCGGGAGTCAGACGACGCTGGAAGCCTTGAATTGAGGTTTCGGGAGGGGGAAAAGGGGGCGAAAGGCGGGGTTAGCCCTTCGCCGTCCCTTCCTCGGGCGTCCACGTGCGCACGGGCGGCTTGACGACCTTGCCGCTCCTCAGGCAGCGGGTGCAGACCCGCACGTGCTTGACCGTCCCGTCGATCAGCGCGCGCACGCTCTGCAGGTTCGGCTGCCAGGTGCGCGACGTCACGTTGTGGGCGTGGCTGACGTTATTCCCGAAAACGGTCTTCTTACCGCAGAATTCACACTGCTTGGCCATTGAGCTGTCTCCTTACGACACACTTCGTCCCCGAAGGGCACCGAAAGATAGCAAACTCCGGGGCGGAGCGCAAGGTTCCCCAGGGGGTTCCTCCCTCAGGGGCCGGCCGGCCGGAACGTCGAGGCGTGGAAGTGGGAGATCCGCCACCGGGAGCCCTCGCGCCGGAACACGAACGTCCGCCGCCCGAAGGCGTCGGGGCCCGGCAGGTTGAACGACACGATGGCCACATCGCGGTAGGCGTCCACCTCGAGATCCTCCGGAACGAGGTTCGTGCGCGCCGTGGTCTTGCGGGTGGCCTCCACGTACCGCCGGAAGATCTCGACCAGCGCCGCCTTCCCCTCGACCCGCGGCCCCTGGGCGTTCGGCACGAACGCGGTGACGTCGTCCGCGAAGAACGCCGCCATGCCGTCGACGTCGAGGGAATTCAAGGCCTCCATGAAGTCCGTCATCGCGGCCCGGACCGAGGCCTCGGGGGCGGGAGGGGTGGAGGCGCAGGCGGTGGCGAGGAGGAGAAGGAGGAGGAGAGCGGGTTGTCGCATGGAACGAGTATGGCAGAGGTGGGAACGCACCCTCCGGTGTCGACGGCAGGAACGGCTGGAGGCCGCGCGAGCTCCCCAGCCGGTCCTATGCGGCGGGTTGCTCGGGGTCCTAAGCCCGCCGCACCAGGTCCCGCGTAATGTCTGCCACGGTCGGCGCCCCCGCCAGGGCCATCGCGAGGTCGAGCTCGTCGCGCAGATGGCGCAACGCCCACGCCGCGCCGGCCTCTCCGTTGGCAGCGAGGCCCCAGAGGATGGGGCGGCCGACGAGGACGGCGCGGGCTCCCAGAGCCAGGGCTTTCAGGACGTCCGTTCCCCGGCGGACGCCGCCGTCCACGAGGACTTCGATCCCGTGGCCGTGGGCGGCCAAGGCATCGGCGATCTCGGGGAGGACTTCGATCGTGGCGGGGGAGGTGTCGAGCTGGCGGCCGCCGTGGTTCGAGACGACGAGGCCGGCGGCTCCGGCGTCCGCGGCGCGCAGGGCGTCGTCCGGGCGGACAATCCCCTTGACCAGGACGGGCAGGTCGGTGATCGAGCGGAGCCACGCCACGTCCCGCCAGGAGAGCGAGGGGTCCAGGAGGGCGGAGACGTAGGCGGCGAGGCCGGAATCGGCGGTGGCCTGAGGCAGGTCGCCGTAGCCGACCGGCAGCATGTTGGCCACGGAGAGGCCCGGCGGCAGGTGGAAGCGGTTGCGGACGTCGCGCTCGCGGCGGCCGATGTAGGGCGCGTCCACGGTGAGCACGAGCGCCCGGCAGCCGGCCGCCTCGGCGCGCCGCACCAGGCCTTCGGTCGCCTTGCGGTCGCGGTAGACGTAGAGCTGGAACCACACGGGCCCGGAGGCGGCGGCCACGACTTCTTCGACCGGGGTGTTCGAAAGGGTCGAAAGGATCATCACCGTGCCCGCCGCTCCGGCGGCCCGCACCGTGGCGATTTCGCCTTCCGGGAGGGCCAGGCGGTGGAACGCCGTCGGCGCGACGAGGATGGGCATCGCGACCGGCTGGCCGAGCACCGTGGCGGACAGGTCGCGGTGGGAGACGTCCACGAGGACCCGGTAGGCCAGAGTGAGGCGCTCGTAGGCGGCCCGGTTTTCACGCAGGGTGACCTCGTCCTGCGCTCCGCTCGCGTAGTAGTCGTAGGACTCGCGGGCGAGCTTCTCGCGAGCGAGGGCTTCGAGCTCGAAGAGGTTGACGGGTTCCATGGCCTCGGGATTTTAGCCCCGATCCGGATCAAGCTTTGAGCGTGGATAAAAGGTTGGCTTTGTTCGCTGCGCTCGCGAACGGAATTACGGCTCGAGTCGGTTCTTCAGTCGATTCAACTCTTCCTGAAGGCGCTCGACCCTCTCCTCCGCGTCCCTGCGAGCTTCGGCCTCGCGTCTGACTCTCTCCTCCGCATCCCTGCGGGCTCCGGCCTCGCGTTCGGCCCTTTCCTCGGCCGTCTTGCGGGCTTCGACCTCGGCCTGGATCTGGGCCTCCAGCTCTTCGGAGTAGAGGAGGCGCTCGCCCGTCTTCTGGTCGAAGACGAAGACCCGGTCTCCTTCGGGAGAGACGGTGAACCAGAGGCCGGTGGCTTCCGAGAGGAGACGGCCTTGAGGATCGGGTTTGATGAGACGGTAATGGCCTCGGCGATCGAGCCGGTAGCCGGTCAACCGGAAGCGGTGCTGGTTGGCGTTCCGGGGAAGATCGACGATCAGGTACTCCGGGATCCCGGCGCGTCCGTAGATCCACGGCTTGTCCTCTTCGTCGACCTTCCGGATGCGAGCGCTGTCGGGAGAGAGGATCTCGAGGATGAGATCGGGTCGCACCCCCTCCTCCCGCACGACGAAGCTCGTCCGCTGTCCGGGCCGGGCTCCCAGGGTCACCGAAAGATCGGGGCCCGTGGGCGGCAGGCCGGGAACGCCGAAGTCGTGCTGCACGTCCTCCAGGACCAAGGAGTCGGGAGCGAAGTGGCGACGCAGGAGGTCGTAGAGCTCTCCGCGAACTAGACCGTGGGGTTCTCTCTGCAGGATCTTGTCCTCGAGCTGCGGTTCGAGAAAGAGCTCCGGCGTGAGCGGCATCACCAACTGCTCGCGGCGGCCGTCCGTATGCTCGATCCACCTCAGGAGGACGGGACTCCCGGAGTCGTCTTCGTCCGGTTCCTGAGAGAGGGGCAGATTCCTGACAGGCTCAGCCATGAGTCGAGTATACGGAGTCTCTCTGGAGGAGTCAAAGATACTGTGTCCCGGTGACAAAGGGAAGAGGTAGGTGCGGAAGGGCAGAATTAACTTTGGACGGAAAGCCACCACACCAGCCCGGCCAGCGCGCTCGCAGCGAGCGTTTTGAGCATTCCGATCTTCCACCGGAAAAGGGCCAGGAACGCGAACGCCGTAGGCCTCGACAGCCTGCTGGCCGACGTAGGCGAGCGCCGCGTAGGCGCCTCCGAAGGTGACGACCGCGGCCTGGCTGAAGAAGATCCCCTCCTGGACGATCGTGTGCTCCCGGCCGAGAACGGCCCCGAGGACGAGCAGCGGCCCGATCCAGAGCGCGAGACCGATCGCGATCACCCGCAGCGACCGGGCGAGCGAGGGGCGGACGCGGTGGACCTGCGAGTCGGCGACCGGCGTCTCCTCTTCGCCTTCTGAAGCGGCTCCGGGCGCGGGCGCCGGAGCGGCCGCGAACTGGAAACCCTGGGCGGAAAGGAGTATTGTCAAAATCGGAGGTAATCCCCCATGACAAGACTGAATCTCGCCTTGACAGGCCTCCTCCTGTTCTCATTCTCTCTGCCCGCGCGGGCTGCGGAGATGGTGGAAGACCTGAACCCGGGCGTGGTGGAATTCGACCCCACGCGCGTAACCACGGCCTTTTTCTCCTCCTACACCCCGGTCAACGGCCGGGTCGTTTTCTTGAGCTTCCTCGCGAGCGACGACGTCCTGGAGGCGGTTCCCGAGTGCAGTCTTTGGACGACGGACGGCACCGCGGAAGGGACCGAGCTCTTGGTCGAGCTCTGCGGCGAAGCCGACACGTCGCAGGACATCTTCAAGGTCCGGATTCTGGCGACGAACGGGAGCGTAGCGCTGTTCACCGACTTGCACGGCCGGATCTGGCGCACGGACGGCACCGCGGCGGGCACGTTCCGGCTCGGCAACGTGACCGGCGGCGGGCAGACGCTCGTGGGGCCGGACGGCCGGACGTTCTTCTTCGCCGGCTGCAACCGCCCCTTCGGGTGCGAGCCGTGGAAGAGCGACGGCACGCGCGAGGGGACGGCCATGATCCGCGACCTTCGGCCCGGC
>DATEIO010000086.1:0-14450 GCA_035278895.1 Thermoanaerobaculia bacterium
GCCGGTCGTGTGGCGCAATCGGCTCTATCTCTTCTGGGTGACGTTCATGGACAAGCCGAACAGCGATCCGCAGCCCGGATCGAAGACGAGCGGAGGCTCGATCGCCTCCGCCAAGCTCGGGGACCTGGTGAGCGACATCAAGGCCGCGGCCGCGACCAAGCAGGTCGACGTGCAGCTCCACTGGAGCGAGCGCCTCGAAGGAGAGTGGAGCACCCGCCAGTCCGGAGGCTACCTCCCCGCCATGGAGGCCGTGTTTTACGTCGACCTCGACGGGACTCTGCGCGCGGCCCTGACGGCGGTTCCGCTCAACGTATCGGTCCATTTCAATCCCCGGTCGGCGTTCGTTCACGTGGTCAAGGAGCCGTACGAGAACGGTGAAGAGCGCGGGGTCTTCATTCATCTGTCCGGTGGGGTCAATCAGTCGTTCTACCTAGCGGGCCGCAACAGCGGCCCGGCCCTGGCCGGTTACGCCTCTGCGCCGGCCAACCCCTACAGCTCGAATACGATGCTCGCCAACCGCTACTCGGGCAGCGGAGCGCTCACGGTGACCTTCAAGCGGCGCATCTCCACGGAAGATGGCAAGCCCCCCGTGAACACCGTGGAAACCCCGAAGATCCTGGAAAAGGGCGGCGGGTACACGCTGCTGCCGTGCGACAACGACATCACGCTGGGCAGCCCCGAGATCGCGTCGCTCGTCAAGCCGCTGTTCTACCAGGATGACGCGCACACGCTGTTCCTCGAGCCCAACCTGACGGAGCGCACGATCGAGAAGTGGGAGGAGTGGGTGACCCATACGCCCCAGGAGCCGGTCTGGCAGATACCCGATTGGGACAAAGAGATCTTCGTGGTTCCCCAGGTTCCGCTCGGGAAGTGGCCGGGGCCCGGTCCGGAAGACCCCGATTGGGGAACCTTCTTCGATCCGGGCTCGCTTCTCGGCGGAAGTCCCGGCCGGGACTGGGTGACCAATCCGGCAACCGGAGTGATGTTCGGAGACGAGCTGATCCTCGGGGGCGGCCGGTCGGGAGCCGGGGGGCCGGGCGGCCTCCTGGTGAACGTCCAGGCCGGCAGCGGCGTTGGGCCAGGCGAGGCCTTCGTGGTCACGGACGCCGGAGCGCTCGGCCCGGGGCTGACGCAGACGGCGGCCGGCGGGTTGAACGTGATCGGCAGCGCCGGCCTGAACGCGGCGCTGGCGCAGAACCTGGGCGGGGTGCAGGGTAATTTCCAGTTCGGTGGCTGAAAACAGGAGCTTGCCGTGAAAAACACATATCTTGCCAAGAGCTTCCACGCCTACGCGGATTCCGAGCTCGTCTCCGGGGTCGCCTCTTTCTTCGGGACGAAGAAGAAGCGGCATTTCATCATCCAGGAGCGCGAGCTCGACTACCGCTTTTACTCGCACTTCCATCCCTACGTGGGGAAGCTCGTCGAGCGGCTTCTCCAGAAGTCCACCTCCGGCCTGCAGGCGGCGGATACGGAGTACGTCAAGAAGGCGGACGGCTCGTTCGAGACCCTGCCCGACGGCAAGAGCAAGCCCGTCCTCTACGCGGATTTCTTTGCGGCCCGCTATCAGCCGTCGCCGGATCTGGTGCAGAAGCCTTATCCGGTGAAAGACCTCGATTTCACCTCGAGCGGCGCCTATTCGGTCTACAACTGGGAGCTGTTCTTCCATGTGCCGCTCACCATCGCCATCCACTTGAGCAAGAACCAGCGCTTCGCCGAGGCGCAGCGCTGGTTCCACTATCTTTTCGACCCCACCGACGACAGCGACGGCCCCACCCCGGAGCGCTTCTGGAAGGTGCGGCCCTTCCAGTACACCGACGTCCGGAAGGTCGAGGAGATCCTGATCAATCTTTCCATCAATGCAGATCCGGAGCTGCGCGACGAGACGGTGCGCAGCATCGAGGCCTGGAAAGACACCCCATTCCGCCCGCACGTCGTGGCCCGCTACCGCCAGCAGGCGTACATGTACAAGACGGTCATGGCCTACCTGGACAACCTGATCGCCTGGGGCGACTCGCTGTTCCGGCAGGACACCGGCGAGAGCGTGGACGAGGCGCTGATGATCTACGTGCTGGCGGCCAACATTCTCGGCCCGCGTCCCCAGGCCGTCCCCAAAAAGGGCGCGGTGCGCCCGCAGACCTACGCCAACCTGAGGAAGGATCTCGACCGGTTCGGCAACGCCATGCGCGACATCGAGGCGGACGTCCCGTTCGACCTGATGCCGTTCCCCGCCGAGGGCGGGCCCGGCGACGAGCGTCTGGTCACGCTGCGCAGCCTCGGCAAGGCGCTCTATTTCTGCGTGCCGAGAAACGACAAGCTGCTCTCTTATTGGGACACGGTGGCCGACCGGCTGTTCAAGATCCACAACAGCCTGAACCTCCAGGGGATCTTCCGCCAGCTCGCGCTCTTCGAGCCGCCGATCGATCCGGCGATGCTGGCGCGCGCCGCTGCGGCCGGGCTGGACGTGGGCGCGATCGTCAACGGTTTGAACCAGCCGTTGCCGCTGGTGCGTTTCCAGGTCCTCGTCCAGAAGGCCGCCGAGATCTGCCAGGAGGTCAAATCGCTGGGCAACAACCTGCTTTCGGCGATGGAGAAGGAAGACGGCGAAGCGCTGGCCCTTCTGCGCGCCAGGCACGAGCGCGCCGTCCTGGAGATGGCCGAGCACGTGCGGTACGCGCAGTGGCAGGAAGCGATCAAATCGAGAGAGGGCCTGCTCGCGTCGCTTGCGCTCGCCGTGCAGCGCTACACCTTCTACGAGCGGCAGCTGGGCAGGAAGGCCGACGAGATCCAGCAGGCGATCCCCGAGCTCGACGAGCTGGACAAGGACGGCCTGGAAAAGATGAAGCTCGCCATGAAAGAGCCGGCGCTGGCCTTGCGGGAGATCGGGGTGGACATTGCCACGGACGCCTTCTCCGACGCCGCCCAGACCCTGAACGGCGGAAAGATCCTCAGCTCCCACGAGGTCCGGGAGGCGTTCCTGCTCGAGGCGGGCCAGCTGTCCAGCGACATCGCGAACATCCTGGGCGTCGCGAGCTCGGTGGCCCACCTGTTCCCGACCGCCAAGGTCCATGCCCAGCCCCTGGGGGTCGGCGGCACGGTCGAGTACGGCGGCAGAAACGTGGGAGATGGCCTCGCCGCGGGCTCGGGGGCCGCGCGTGCGATCGCGGAGCGCCTCAATTTCGAGGCGCGCCGGGCCGCGCGCATCGACGGGTTTGCCCGCCGCGAACGGGAATGGGCCTTCCAGAGCAACCTGGCCGCCGGGGAGATCACCCAGATCTTCAAGCAGCTGCGGGCGGCGCAGATCCGCGAGGCCCTCGCCGAGCGGGAGCTCAAGAACCACCGGCAGCAGATGAAGCAGGCGGAGGAGATCGAGCGCTTCCTGAACGAGGAAGGGACCGAGAAAAAGGGCAAGAAGACCCACAAGGCGCTCTACACCTGGATGAAGCGCGAGGTGAAGGCGCTCTACGGGCAGTTCTTCCAGTTCGCGTTCGACGTCGCGAAAAAGGCCGAGCGCGCGCTCCAGCACGAGTTGGGCAATCCGGAGCTCACCTATCTCCAGTTCGGCTACCTCGCCGGCAAGGAGGGCCTCCTGGCCGGGGAGAAGCTCTACCTGGACATCAAGCGCATGGAGATGGCCTATCTCGACCTGAACCAGCGCGAATACGAGCTGACCAAGCACGTCAGCCTGCTCCAGGTGGATCCGCTGGCGCTTCTCACACTGCGCGCGACCGGCCGCTGCACGGTGAGGCTCCCCGAGGCGCTGTTCGACATGGACGGCCCGGGCCACTACTTCCGGCGCATCAAGAGCGTGGCCGTGAGCATCCCCTGCGTGACCGGCCCCTATGCCAGCGTCAACTGCACGCTGACCCTCCAGAAGAGCAGCATCCGCAAAACGCAGATCCTGCGCGACGGGGTCTATGCCCGCGAGGGCGCCGAGGACGACCGTTTCAGCGACTCGTTCGGCAGCCTGCAATCGATCGTCACCAGCTCCGCCCAGAACGACAGCGGCCTCTTCGAGACCAACCTGCGCGACGAGCGCTACCTGCCGTTCGAAGGGGCGGGCGTGGTGAGCGAGTGGCAGCTGGAGCTGCCGGCCAATCCCAGCCAGAACGATCCGCGCCCGTTCGACTACGACACGATCAGCGACGTCATCCTGCACCTTCGCTACACGGCCCGGGAGGGCGGAGGCCTGCTGCGCAAGGAGGCGGCCGGCGAGCTCAAGGCGCTGGTGGACGCGGGACAGGCGGTGGGCTCGGTGCGGCTGTTCTCCGTGCGGCACGAATTCCCCGGCGAATGGGCCCGGTTCCGGAATCAGACCCCGGGGGCCGACCAGCGCTTCGAGCTGGCGTTGACCCTGCGGGACGAGCACTACCCGTTCTGGAGCCAGGGCCGCTTGAAGGGCGTCCCGCGCGTCGACCTCCTGGCCCGCGGCGCCGGGGCGACCCTGGAGGTCTTCGACAAGGCCGGCAAGAACGACGCGACGGCCCGGAAGGACACGCTGACGAAAGATGCCACGAAGGGCAACCTCCTCATGGGGAGCCTGACCGGCGGCGCCACCGGAATCGCCCTGCCGGCAGCGCCCGTGGGCGAGATCAAGCTCTTTTTCGACCAGAAAGACGTCGTGGATCTCTGGATGGCGGTGACGTGGGGCAGTGAGTGATGTTTCGACGCTGAATCGCGTGATCTATCGGGTCAAGACCTGACATCGAGCCGGTCCTGGCGTTCGATCGGCCGGAACCGGCTCGCGAATCTCACCCGGCCGCTACACGTAGCAGAGGCCGGTCACGCAGTTGTCCTGCATCGAATCCTGAACCGACAGGCATTGAGAGGTCTGGGGAGGACCAAAGCCCGTCACCTCGTGCAGATTCCCTACGGTCTCCTTCCGGATGCTGAGCTTTTTGATCTTCTTTTTCATGGCAGATTCTCCTATGGTTCACGTTCACACATCCCCCACCATGAGGGAGCTTTGTATTCGGTGAAGCGATCAGCTCGCAGGGCAACCAACACCCGCGCAGTCCGGGCCAGCCGGGGCGAAGTTGCTGACGAAGCTCACCTTCCTGAAATCCCGCGAATCAGGGAAGAGCGGGGCCTCCAGATAGATTCCGCCGCCCGCGATCGCCGCGCGGTTGCCCCTGAATTCGACCTCGTTGAAGTCCGCCCGCGCTTCCGAGAAGAGGTAGGCGCCGCCCCCGAAATCCTCGAGGGACTGGTTGCTCAGGAAGAGGGAGTGGGTTACGGCCAGACGTCCCCCCACGGCGATCCCTCCGCCACCGCCCTCGGCCCGGTTGGCAACGATCGCGGTGCGGATCAGCGTCAGCTCGGAGTCGAAGCCGTCCGAAAAGATGCCGCCGCCGAAGCCGAAGCCCAGCGCCTGGCTTCCCGTCACCTCACAATGGACCAGGGTGAGCCGGCCGCTGTTGCGAATGGCGCCGCCCGAGCCGGCCGGCTGGCCGTTGCGGACGGTGACGTCTTGAAGCTCCAGCGTTCCGTGCACGTCGAAGACCCGGTCGTTGGAGAAGAAGCCGAAGCCGTCGATCACCGTGATGTTCGGCCCCGCGCCGATGATCTTCAGCTCCTCGCCGTCGGCGACGTCGAGATCGCCGGTGACGCCGAAATCCTCGTCGGGGCCGGTCTGGGTGAGCACGTGAAGGCCCGAATCCTGGGGAGACAGCTGGAGGAGGATGACGTCCGCACCGGGGTTGGCGTTGGACGCCACGACCGCGTCTCGCAAGGAGCAGTCCTCGTCGCAGAAGCCGTCGAAGGTGTCGAAACGGGTGGTCGTCTTGAAGACGTCTGCGTAAGCGGTGGAGGAGAAGGCCAGCAGAGAGAGCAGGGGAAGAGCGGCGGCGCGAGCGATCCGGTGCATGAATCCTCCCGTTCGAAAGATGGATCCTGAGATCCAGGGTTGACGCGAGGCCCGGATGCAAGAGGAGTGCGCGGGCTTGGAAGGCGATTCCCCACGAGAAACGTCCCGCCGGGAGGACGGCCGGGGACGGAAAAGGAGACGCGAAGTCTGAAACGGAACGCAGATCGCGGTCACCTGGGAGGGTGAGCCCGTAAGGCCACCGTTCTCGCGTCTACTTCTGTTGCTGCTCTCTGCCTGCACGGAGAGATTTCACGTCGTATCACGTTGTGGAGGAGTCCAGATGAAAAAGCTTCGCTTTCGGTGCCCGCTCGCCGTTTTTCTCGGCCTTGCCCTGTGCCTGATGCTCGCTCCGGCCGCTCCCGCCCAGGAGCTCGCCCGCTCCGTGGAGGTCGATGCCTTCAACGTGGAGTCCATGCTCCAGGAGCTCCTGGCTTCGAACGAGGTCACGCCGGCTTTCGAGAACCTGGGCGGCGGTCTCGTCGCGATGTCCGTCCCGCTGCCGGAAGAGACCCGGGAGCGCCTGATGGAGGCGTTGAGCCTTGGAGAAGACAAGGCGTCGACGTTCCAGACGCTCGCCACGGGACAGATGGTCTCGACCCCCAGCAATCCCAGCACTCTCATCCACGCGGCCCTGTCGGACACGCGGCTGGCCTACAACTACTGGGTGGTGGTGCTGAACCTCGGCTCGACGGTCACGAAAAAGGTGACCCTGTCGCTCTCGGGCCCCGGCCGGAAGTTCAACACGTCCGCCAACGTCACCTGGGGCGGCAACGGAATCTGGGCCGTCTGGTACAACCCCAATGTGGGCGTGGGCACGCCCGGCATCTACACGTTGAAGGCCACGGTGGCGAGCGGCGGCACGGTGACCACCCGCTCCTTCGCTGTCAATCCTTGAGCGCCGCAGGCGTGGTACCTCCCTTGCAACCATCGGACGTTTGAAGGCCGGGGCCCGCACCCGCGGGCCCGGCCGGTTCGCAGGAGAGTCCGATGTGCAGCCGTAACCGATTCCTGTTCCTGGTCCTGCTCTCCCTGGCCCTGCCGGCCGGGGCTTGGGCGCAGGACGAGCCCAAAGACAAAGATCCCAAGAAGGCCGCCCCGAAAGAGGCAAATCCCTACGAGGAGCGCTTCAAGCAGCTGGACCAGAATGGGGACGGCTTCGTATCGATCGAGGAGTGGCCGCTCGACCGGCCCAGCTTCGAGCGCGTGGACCGCAACCAGGATGGGCGCCTGAGCCGGGGCGAGCTCCTGACGCCGAACACCCTGCGCCGCGACCGGGTGGACGTCGAGTTCGACGAGCTGGACGTGAACCGGGACGGCTATCTGAGCCAGAGCGAGAGGCGGCGCGGGGGGGCCGGTCTCGAGCGGCTGGACAAGAACCGCGACGGGGCGGTCTCCCGTCTCGAATACCAGAGGGTCGAGAACCTCTGGAATCCCCGCGTTTCGGGCCGGGACCAGCGCCTTTTCCGGCAGCTCGACCGCAACAACGACAACCGGCTCACCCGCACCGAGGTGGCCGGCACCGGAGCGCGCTTCGACGCTCTCGACCGCAACCGGGACGGCGTGATCAGCCCGCGCGAGTGGCCGTGACGGAGGGGCTAGGGGACGAGGACCATCTGGCGGAACAGCTCGTCCAACGCGCGCTCGGGCGATTCGCAGAGGCCTACGTGGACGGGGGAGACCTGGATGATCGTGCTGCGGGGGGCGACGAGCCAGTGGAAGCGCTCGCGGAGGGAAAGCCTGGCGATAGGGCCTCCTTCGGGGCTTCCGGCGCAGATCCTGGGGATGGCTTCGAGGTGCTGACGGACCAGCTCGACGTCGATCTCCGGCCAGAGGGCCAGGAGGCGCGGGGCGTTGACCTCGACTTTTGCCGCGAGGAAATCCCGCTGGAGAGAGAAGAGGAGGACACCGGCGTTGAGAATCTCTCCCCGTTCCACGCGCGGCACCACGCGGATGACGGCGTAGTCAAACGAGATGAGCGCGGGCACGCGCCGCCTCCTCGACGAATTCCGCCGCGGCTTCGAGCCTCCGGGTGAGAAACGCGAGATATCCCGCCCGCCGCTCTGCGGCGAGGCCGGGCTCTCCGGCCAGCCAGTCCTCGGGAATCTGATCGATCAAGCGCGCGAAGAGGGCCTCATTGAGCTGGGGACGGAGCCTCCGGTCCGCCTCTTCGAGGCGGCTCGCCCAGGGCAGGAGCACGTGGTCGCGCACGGCGGCAAACCGGCTTCGGGCCATGGTCTCCGCGGTCGGCCAGTTGTGGTGGAAGTAGAGCGCGGCACCGTGATCGATCAGATAAAGCGTCTTGTGCCACCAGAGGAGGTTGGGGTTTCGCGGCGTGCGGTCGACGTTGGTGATGAACGCGTCGAGCCACACGATGGCCGAGGCGAGGTCCGCCTCGACGGTATCTCCGGCGGCCGGGTCGAAGGTGACGGAGCCCGGCAGGTAGTCGACGCCCAGGTTCACGCCCACGCTCGCCTTGAGCAGATCGCGGATCTCAGGGTCGGGCTCGTTGCGGCCGAGCGCCGTGTCCACCTCCATCAGCACCAGGTCGGGCACCTTGAGCCCGAGAGCGCGGCCGATCTCGCCGCCGAGAAGCTCGGCCACGAGCGCGAGCGGCCCCTGGCCCGCTCCCCGGAACTTGAGCACGTAGAGCCCCGAGTCGCTCGCTTCGACGATCGCGGGCAGAGAGCCCCCTTCTTTCAAGGGAGTCACGTAGCGGGTGGCCTGAACGGTCGGCAGCATAGGACGACCGGGACGATAGCAGAGAGCGGCAGGCTTCGTACTAGAATAGGGTGCACCATGACCTTCCAGAGAGTCTCCCGGCCCTCTTCGAAGAGCCCGAAGGCTCCCGCCGCCCCTTCCCGGCCGGCGCGGGCGCCGTTCGCCGCGCCGGAGGCGCCGCAGGCGGAGGCTCCAGGGTTCTGGAACGACTGGATGGACCGGGCGTCCCGCTTTGGGCACAACCTGGCGAACGTCTCCGCGCCAGCGCCCATCCAGGCCAAGGTCGAGGAGAACCGCACCGGGCTGCCCGACAACCTGAAGGCCGGCATCGAATCCCTCTCCGGGCTTTCGCTCGACGACGTCAAGGTCCACTACGGCTCCGACAAACCCGCAGAGCTCCAGGCGCAGGCCTACACGCAGGGCACGCAGATCCACGTGGCGCCGGGCAAGGAAGAGCACCTGGCGCACGAGGCCTGGCACGTGGTGCAGCAGAAGCAGGGGCGCGTCCGGCCCACAATGCAGCTGAAGCAGGCCCGGATCAACGACGATGCAGGCCTGGAGAAAGAGGCCGACGTGATGGGGGAGAAGGCCGCGAAGGGGCCTCCCGGGTAGCCCCGCGTCGCGCTCCTTCTAATATAGATCGAACAGCAGAATGCGCCCTTCAAGCGGGCCGTTCATCACCGGCAGGCGCCTTCGGGGGCGCAGGCCGATGTGCTTGCCGCGGTCAGCGCCTCCGGCGAGCACCACGGCCTTCCATCCCTTGAACCGCTGTTTGAAGAGGTCACCCAGGGCGCGCCAGCGCTCTTCGTCCGTGCCGATGCGCTCGCCGTGGGGCGGGTTGACCACCACGAGGCCGGGGCTGGCGGGGGGCTCGAAGCGCCCGGCGTCTCCCCGGGTGAGGACCGCGCGGTCGAGAAGGCCGGCCCGGTCCAGGTTGGCGCGGGCCGCGGCGAGGGCCTCGCCGGAGCGGTCGTTGCCGAAGAGGCGGACGTCCGGCCCGGGCGCGGGGAGGGGCTCTTTCCTGATGCGGGCGAAGGCTTTGGCGTCGAAGCCCGGGAGGCGCTCGAAGGCCCAGGCGGCACGCAGGCTTCCCGGCGCCCGGCCGAGAGCGATCCAGGCGGCTTCGATCAGCAGGGTTCCCGAGCCGCACATGGGGTCGACCACGGGGCCGTGGCCATCCCACCCGGAAGCGAGGATGCAGGCGGCGGCGAGCTGCTCGCGCACAGGCGCGGTCGCCGTGACCGCCCGGTAGCCGCGGCGGTCGAGCGGCTCGCCCGAGGTGTCCAGAAGCAAGGTGGCGCGGTCGCGGTGGAGGCGCAGGCGCAGGTGGAGGTCCGGAGAGGTCCGGTCGATGTCCGACCGCCGGTTGTAGCGGTCGCGCTGGCCGTCCACCAGGCCGTCTTTGAGCGACAGGGCGGCCCAGCGGGTGTCGCGCACCTCCGAGGCCGTGGAGGTGGCCTGGATGGCGAAGCTCCGGTCCGGGTGGAGGAGGGCGCCGGCATCGACCTCGCCCCGCCGCACGCCTTTGCCGAAGCGGCCGGAGACGAGGGCGCGCGCCCCGGCCGCGAGCGCGGGGCCGTCCGGTGCATCCCAGGCGCCCAGCTCCACGAGCACGCGGTTGGCCGTGCGCAGCCGCCAGTTGGCGCGCCAGCAGTCCTCCCAGGAGCCGGTGAAGGAGACGGCGCCCTTTTCCAACTCGATCCCGGAGACGCCGAGGTCAGCGAGCTCCTTTTCCAGGATTTCTTCGAGTCCCAGAACGCAGGTGGCGACGATCCCGAGAGCCATGGGGGTGGAGTGTATACGAGGACCGGAGCGCCGCCCCGCGAGGCGAGAGAGCCGCCTCATGAGGCGAGAACGCCGCCCTGAGAGGCGGGAGCGCCGCCTCGCAAGGCGGGAGTGCCGCCCCACGGGGCGAGAGCGCGGCCCCGCGAGGCGAGAGTGCCGCCTCACGAGGCGAGAGCACCGCCCCAAGAGGCGGGAACACCGCCTCGCGAGGCGAGAGAGCCGCCCCGTGAGGCGAGAGCGTCGCCCCGTGGGGCGAGAGCGCCGCCTCGCGAGGCGGGAGTGCCGCCTCGTGGGTGCGAAGAATCAGTGGCCGTCCGGCTCGGCGGGCATCGCTTCGATGGACTGCAGCAGCAGCTCGTGCTCTTCCGCGAACTTGTCGAGCTGGTACTTCTGGCGCAGCTGCAGCAGCCCTTCGTCGTACAGCCGCACCTGTTCCTGCGTCAGGTTCTGCACGCTGATCGGGCCATTGCCCGACGGGCTGGACACCATGTAGCCGTTGAAGCCGGAGTGGCACTGGCAGAAGCCGAAGCCGGGGTTCGGATTGTGCTGGTAACCCATGTTCAGATAGATCTGCGCGTTGGCGAAGCAGGTCGAGGCGCTGTAGCCGGAGGCCATATGGTACAGCCACCCGGTGAGGTTGCCCCACTGGTCGATCACCGGCTTGCGCAGGTGCGCCGTGCACAGCATCACGCCGCCCCATGGGTCGTTCGGCGTGGGCGTGACCGGGCCGGTGGTGTCGATGCTGAAACCCCCCAGGGCACGGGCGGACGCCTGCGGCGCGGCCAGCATGGCGCATACGGCGACGGCGGCGAAGACGAACGAAAAGACGAACGAACGAACCATTCTCGACTCCTCCTGATCAGGGATCCTCTCGAAGGGGAGAGGCCTGCCAATAGTGGTGCTCGCAAGCTTGAGATCTGAGCCGCTTGCCAGAGCTAGCCGCGCTGCCGTTCGAGGAAGGGAAGCATGAGCGCGAGGAGCTCCTCCGGCCTCTCTTCCATGGGAAGGTGTCCCGTCTTGTCGAGGACCACGAACGTGGAGCGGGGGAGGAGCGACGACGCGCGCCGGCCCGAGTGGACGGAGATCAATTCGTCCTCCGCTCCCCAGATCACGAGGGCGGGGACGTCGATCGTCCGGAGATCGACGATCTCGGGCCGCGAACGGGATGGAGCCGTGAGGCCGTAGTAGGCATCGCCCAGCCCTTCGATTCGCAGGCGGTCGAGATAGCCCTGGACGAGCTCGGGGGTGACGATCGAGTCGTCGTAGACCGACCGTTCGAGGGCTCTCCTTATGCCCCCGGGGCGCAGCGCCACGCCGCGCACGAAGAGGAGCGAAAGGGTGCGGAACGCGGCGAGCCCGGAACGCCGGTCTTCGGGATAGGTCGGGGCCGCGCTGTCCACCAGCACGATGGAGCGCACCCGGTCCCGGTGGCGGGAGGCGGTCCAGAGCGTGATCGCACCGCCGTAGGAGTGGCCCACGAAATGGGCCTTTTCGATCCCCAGGGCATCCAGAGCTCCGAGGACGAGCCGCGCCTGTCCCTCCCGCGTGTAGCTCTCCCGGTCCCTGGGCCGCTCTGTGTACCCGAAGCCGTTCAGGTCGATCGCAATGACGTCGAATTCCTTGGCGAGCCCGGGGAGGACCTTGCGCCACGCCCAGGTCGAAGCGCCGAACCCGTGGAGGAGCACGACCGGCTCGCCCGCGCCCGCGCGCTCGATGTGGACGAGCTGATCGCCTACGCGGACGAAGCGGTCTTCGGGGACTTCCTTGCGGATCTCGGAGAAGGGGCGCAGAGAGACGCAGCCGGAGAGAAAGAGGCCGAGAGGCAGGGCGAGCAGAAGGAGAGGCAGAAAACGCATCGGGGTGGAGTCTATACGAGCCCTCCACCCTTCCTGCGCGAGATCCCTACGCCGAGCGGCTGTCCTTGCGTGGCTGGACCTCGGCCGCGTCGTCCACCGGCAGGGGGAGCTTTTCGAGCGGCGGCTCTCCGAACCGGCGGGCGAGGGCGCTCGCCCGTTCCAGGGATTGGGCGGCCTTCTCGTATTCGCCCAGGTCGCACAGGAGGCTCGCGAGGAGGTGCGACAGGTGGACCTCCTCGACGGGATCGCCGGTGCCGATCTCCAGGTGGACCCGCGCCTGCTGGAGGGCGACGCGCGCGCCGGTCAGGTCCCCGGCGAGGCGGCGGGCGTTGCCCAGGGCAATCAGGGCCGCGGCGCGGAAGTCCGTGATCCGGAGAGAGCCGTAGGCGGTGGGATCCAGGGTGCTGGCGAGAGTGTCCGCGAGCTCGGCGTAGGCCACGGCCGTGCGGGGCTCCCGCTCCACGATCTGCCGCGACTTCTCCAGCAGGAGGTCGAACAGGCCCCAGGTCTGCAGCCGCCGGTCGTTGCGGATCATCACCAGCCGCCGCGCCTGCGGATGGGGCTCCAGGAAGTCCCACTGCGCGGGGGCCGCCTGGCGCTCTCTCTCGACCCGCACCTGCGCGTCCTCCAGGGTCCGCTCGACCTTCCGGAACGCGTCGTTGTACCGGCTCCCTTCCGCCGCGGTGTGCCGGGCGGCCGAGCCGTCGGGCCGGACGAGGGCCAGCTCCGCCTTGGGGCGTGCCGGCTGCCCGGCGAGCAGCCGCCGGACGACGTCCCGGTTCTCCTGCCGGGAGAGCTGCGACCGGGCGAAGCGCTCCATTCTCTCTTGCGGGCTACCGTCCTTCACGGTGAGTACCTCCTGAAATAGATGAACATCAAAACCCTTCCCTCAGTAAGTAAGGTTGCCGCAGAGGCCTTAAAAGTGACATCCCCGGACGAGAAAGTGGGATGAATCCCGGGAAACCCCCTGGGAGGTTCCAAAACCGCCGGTTTTTGTCACCTCTTTTCGACTGACACTGTTACCGCCCGCCCCCTATCCTCCCCTTCGCTGGAGCTTCTGTGGAGGCTGTATGTCGATCGTGCTCGAGGATCTGACCAAGAGGTACGCGGGCCACCCGGTGGTCAACAACGTCTCCCTGGAGGTGGCGGACGGCGAGCTGTTCGTGCTGCTCGGCTCTTCGGGGAGCGGCAAGAGCACCCTCCTGCGGATGATCGCCGGCCTCTCCGAAGTCGACGCCGGTAGAGTGCTGCTTCACGGCAAGGACGTGACAGACCTCCCGCCCGCGAAGCGCGGGACCGGGTTCGTGTTCCAGAGCTACGCGCTGTTCCGGGGCCTGTCGGTGGCGGAGAACGTGGAGTTCGCCCTGGCGATCCGCGGGGTGGCGGCCGGGGAGCGGAGGAAGCGGCGCGACGAGCTCCTGGAGATGGTGGGGCTCGCCGGGCTGGGCGGCCGGATGCCGCGCCAGCTCTCGGGCGGCCAGCAGCAGCGGGTGGCGCTCGCCCGCGCCCTCGCCCACCAGCCGGAGGTGCTCCTCCTGGACGAGCCGTTCGGCGCCCTGGACGCCAAGGTGCGCCTGGAGCTGCGGCGGACGATCCGGGAGATCCAGAGCGAGCTGGGCATCACCACCGTGTTCGTGACCCACGACCAGGAGGAGGCCTTCGAGCTCGCGGACCGGCTGGGCGTGCTGAGCTTCGGGCGCCTGCTCGAGGTGGGGCCGCCGGACGAGCTGTATCTGCGGCCGGAGACGGAGTTCGTGGCCACGTTTCTGGGCACCGCCAACCTCATGGTGGGGGAGTGCGGCGCCTCGGGCGTGCGGCTCGGGCCGGTCGAGTTTCCGCTCTCGACCCGGCCGGGCCTGCCCGGGGACTCGCGCCGCGTGCAGGTGCTCTTCCGGCCGGAGGACGTGGCGGTGCGCGACGCGGCCGAGGACCTCTCCTGCCCGCTCCTGGGGCAGGCCGTGGTGGATCAGCGGGCCTTCGTGGGCTCCTACGAGCGCCTGCGCCTGCGCCTGCCCCCGCTCCCCGGCGTGCGGGCGATCGCGCCGCCGGCCCCCTTTGGCAGCGACTCGGTCTGGATCGAGGCGAGCCGCTCGCAGGACCTCGCCCGCCGCTTCCCCCTGCGTCCCGGCGATTCGACCTGGGTCGGGGTACAGCGGGTGCACGCCCTGGTCCACCCGGGCATGCGCTTCCTGCTGCTCTCGAACGGCTCCGCGCGGTCGCAGGCCGCC
>DATEIO010000087.1:0-5911 GCA_035278895.1 Thermoanaerobaculia bacterium
TCCGGAGACGGACCTCTACGTCTTCTCGAATCTCTCCATGGATACGCTGGACTACACCGGCCCGGCCGTGAACGAGGGCTCGAAGGGGGTCTGGCTCGGCCTGGGCGACCCGGTGCGCGAGCTGCCGCGCGGCTTCACCGCCCCGGAGATCCCGCAGGGGATGACAGACGTCCACGTCTTCAACCCCGGCTGCCTCGTGGTGGGCGGCCCATCCTACGCGGACGACCCCGGCGCGGCCGCCCGCTTCGCCGCCCACCCCGCCTTCACCGGCTGGCCCCTGGTGGTGCTGACCGACGAGCCGCGCCGCGCCGCCGCTTCACCGATCAATTTTCTCTGGACCACCTTCACCCGCTTCGAGCCTGCGGCGGACATCCACGCGGCCGGCACCAGCCTCGTGCGCCACCACGTCTCCTATCGCCCGCCCATCCTGATCGACGCCCGCATGAAGCCCTGGTTCCCCAAGGAGCTCTTCGCGGACGAGGAGACTGCGGCCACCGTCACCCGGCGATGGAAAGAATATTTTCCGAGCGGGAAGGTGGAGATGGGAGATTCGGGGACAGGGCACCTGACGCCGTAGAGGCCGGCGGCTTGAAACGGATGCGGTTGTTTTTCTGATCGATCGTAACGGCGAAGCGGCGCAGGAACACCTGCCCGACGTTGGCCTGCGGGAAGATCTCGATGAAATCGATGCGCGGACGATCGATCGTGACGGCGCCCACCTGCACGCTGCCCTTGAGCGGGGCCTGCTTGATCTCGAACTCATTGAAGCCCGTCCGCCCGCGGCCGACCACCTTGGGCTCGCTTTCGAGCGGGACCTTGTCCAGATAAGAGCCCGGAAGAACGATCTCACCGTTTACGTTCCCCGAGTCCACATCGGCCGGGATTTCGAGATCGCCGATCTTGAGGCGGATCTGGGGAACGCCGTGGGGGTCCTCGAAGGCGAGAACCTCGCGGCCGTCGGCCGGCGGCAACTCTCCCTTCTCGATCCGCACCCGCCGGGCGGGGTAGTCGAGCGTGAGCAGGAGCTCCTCGAAAAGACCGAACCCCAGGATGCCGTCGATGTTCCGATGGGAAAGGTCCCGCACGACGAGATGGACGCCGCTCCACGTCGCCCCGCCCACGGAGAGCGCGCCGGCCTCGACGACTTCGAGCGTCTGCACGTTCTTGCCGCTGGGATCTCCCCCCATCACCTGACCGATCGCCTTGAGCTTCAGCGTCTCGGCCAGCGTCTTGCTGATGCGGCCTCCCCCCGCCCCGCCGGTGTCGAGACCGAAGCGGTACGGTCCCTGTCCATCGATCTTCACTTCGAGAACCACGTCCTCCCCCGGAAGCATCGGAACCTCCGTCGAAGGCGACGCCATCTCCGAGCGGGCAAACGGGCGGGGAGGCGGCCCCTCCCGGCGAACCATCCTCTGGGCGAAAGCTCCACCGGAAAAGGCCAGGCAGCCGGCGAGCGCAAGAGCGGTGAGGCGAAGTTTCATGGGATCTCCTCCTGGTCTCCTAGAACGCCGGGGAGGGGCGGGAGTTCCCGGTGAGGGGAACGCCTCCCTTCCCTCGTTGATCTCCGCGCGGACGGGCCACCCTGGGCACTGCGGCCCGCGCCTTCCGGACGTCCTCCCCTAGTCCGGAGCAGAGTCCGTTTCCATTCACAGTGCCCGAGAGATCCGGTGCGCAATTCCGGAATCAAAAGGAGATCCGACGTGAAGCACGACGTCATTGAACATAGTTTTCAGCTTTGGAGCGCCGAGTCCGAAAAGGCGAAGGGCCGTCCCTCCGTGGTCGCGACGCTCCAGGGCTCGGCCGCCTCCATTGTGGCCGGGAGCTTCTCGTGGCAGGCCGACCTTCCGCACGCCCTGGGCGGCGGCAACTCCGCACCGAGCCCCACGGCCCTGCTCCTGAGCGCGCTCGCCGGCTGCGCCGTGGTGTTCCTCCGCGACACCCTGGCCCCTCAGCTCGGCGTCATCGTCCGCTCCATCCGGGCCACAGCTTCCTGCGAGAGCGACGCGCGGGGCCTCCTCGGCATGAACGGCGCCTTGCCCGACCTCGAAAGGCTCGCCCTGTCGATCGAGATCGACTCGCCCGAGCCCAAGGAGAAGCTCGACGGTTTGCTCGCCGTATGGAAACAGCGCTGCCCGGTCTACCTCGCGCTCGTAAAGGCGCGGCCGGTCGAGGTCTCGCTCGGGGTGCTGCAGCCGGTGTGACGGGGCCGCGTCTCCCGCGCTGGCGCATCTTTGCGCTCGCGATCGGCTATATATAGGCCGTGCCCTCCTCCCTACCCATCCTTGGCCAGACGCCGGACGCCGATCCTGCGCGGGTCCGTATCGGCATCTCCGCGTGCCTTCTCGGCGAGGAGGTGCGGTACAACGGCGGGCACAAGCGGGATTCGTTCCTGACGGATACGTTCGGGCAGTTCGTCCAATGGGTCTCCGTCTGCCCCGAGGTGGAGATCGGGATGGGAACCCCCCGGCCGCCAATCCGGCAGGAGCGGACGGAGGAGGGCGGGGTGCGGCTGGTGATGCCGTCGACGGGCGGGGACTACACCGAGGCGATGCGCTCCTACGCCGAGCGCCGGGTGGCCGAGCTTGCCGCGTCAGAGCTCGACGGGTACGTCCTGAAGAAGGATTCCCCGAGCTGCGGGATGGAGCGGGTGAAGATCTACCACGGCGCGAGCGCCACGAAAGATGGGCGGGGGATGTTCGCGGACGTGCTCCTCGCGCGACTGCCGGATCTGCCGGTCGAGGAGGAAGGGCGGCTCAACGATCCGCTGCTGCGGGAGAGCTTCGTCACCCGGGTCTTCGTCCACCACCGCTGGCGGGAAGGGGAGAGGGCCGGGTGGACCCGCGCCTCGCTGATGCGCTTTCACGAGCGGCACAAGTTCCTCCTGATGGCCAGGAACCAGGCCGGCATGCGGCGCCTGGGCCGCCTCCTGGGCGAGTCCGCCAAGAACGATCCGCTGGACGACCTCGCCCGCGCCTATCGCCAGGGGCTGACCGAAATCCTGCGCCGCCCCGCGACCCGGCGCGGCCACACGAACGTGCTCCTGCACCTCCACGGCTATGTCTCGGACCTCGTGGACCGCGAAGACCGGGCCGAGCTGGTGGAGACGGTCGAGCGCTACCGCACCGGGCTCGTGCCCCTGATCGTGCCGCTCACGCTGCTCCGCCATCACGTGCGGCGGCTGGGCGTCGAGTATCTGCGGGATCAGGTCTACCTGGAGCCCCATCCGCACGAGCTGATGCTGCTCAACCACGTGTGACCGCATCGATATAATGCAGCCGTTCTTCAAGGAGACCCACGCATGGAAACCCAGACCTCTTCCTCGCGGGCGGCCGGCCCGGTCCTCGCCGCGACCGATTTCTCTGACACCGCGGCCGTGGCGCTGGATTGGGCCACGGAGCTCGCCCGCCAGCTGGGGACCCGGCTCGAGCTGGTCCATGCCGTGACGACGCCCCCATCGATGCCGGGCTACGTCCCCACGTCGGGGCTCGACTTCACCGCCGACGTGCGGCGAGCGGCCGAGGGGAGGCTCCAGGAGCTCGCCGCCTCTCTGCGCCAGGCGGGGACGGAGGCCGGGGCCTACCTCGACGCGGGCACGCCCTCCCAGGTGATCCTCGACCGGGCCGACGCGGTGGCGGCCTCCGCCATCGTCCTCGGAACCCGGGGGCTGACCGGCCTGCGCCATCTTCTCTTAGGGAGCACCACGGAGCGGGTGATCCACGGCGCCCCGTGCCCGGTCCTCGCCATCCACCCCGAAGACCGGGGGCGGCACCGCGCGCTGCGCACCATTCTCGTGCCGACCGACTTCTCGGAGGACGCGGAGCTCGCCATCACGACCGCCCACCGGCTCCTGGCGCCGCTTGAGCAGGACGCCCGGCTGGTCCTGGTGAACGCCTTCAACCTGCCGATCGAATACACCACCTACGGTCTGCTGCCCACCTCCATCAAGTACATGGAAGACACCGGGCTCGAAGCCGAGCGGCGTCTCTACGAGCTGTCGCAGAGGTTCGAGCGCGAGGGACTGACCGTAGAGACGGTGGCCCGCGAAGGCGACCCGGCCCACGTGATCACCGAAGAGGCCGAAAAACGCGGAGCCGACCTGATCGCCATGGGAACCCGCGGCCACTCGGCGCTCCGCCATCTGCTGATCGGCAGCACCGCGGAGCGAGTGATTCAGCACGCGCCGTGTCCGGTGATGACGATAAAGCGGCCGAAGGAGTAAAGGACCTCAAGGACACCAAGGACTGCAAGGACGAAAGGGAACGTCCTTGTGTCCTTGAGGTCCTTGGTGTCCTTCCTACTTCACCCACACCGTCTTGATATTCACAAACTCCCGAATCCCCACCTCGGACAGCTCCCGTCCGTAGCCGGAGTTCTTGACCCCTCCGAAGGGGAGGCGGGGGTCTGACTTCACGATTCCGTTCACGAAGACGCAGCCGGCTTCGATCTCGGCGGCCAGGGCCTCTCCCCTGCTGGAGTCGCCGGTCCAGAGGCTGGCGCCCAGGCCGAACTGGGAGCGGTTGGCGAGCTCGATGGCGTGGTCCGTGTCCCTCGCGCGGATGACCGCGGCGACAGGGCCGAAGGTCTCCTCGTCGAAGGCGGGCATGCCGGGCTCGACGCCGGAGAGGAGGGTCGGAGGGTAGAACCAGCCCTCTCCCGACAGGCGCTCGCCGCCGGTCCGGAGCGTGGCGCCGGCTTCGACGGACCTCCGCACCTGATCGTCCAAATCGTGGAGCAGGTCCTCCCGGGCGAGGGGGCCGACGTCGGTGTCGGGGTCCAGGGGATCGCCGATCTTCAGGCTCTCCAGGGCGCGGGCGAGCTCTTCCTCGAAGCGGTCGGCAATGGGCTCCTCGACGATGAAGCGCTTGGCCGCGATGCAGCTCTGGCCGGAGTTGATGGTGCGGGCCCGGGCGGCCTGCTTCGCGGTCTCCGCCGGATCGGCGTCGGCCAGCACGACGAACGGGTCGGAGCCCCCGAGCTCCAGGACGGTCTTCTTGAGACAGCGGCCCGCCTCGGCGGCCACCTCCATGCCCGCACGGTCGCTGCCGGTCAGGGTGACGGCGCGGATCGCCGGGTGGCGGATGAGATCCTTGGAGCGCGAGGAGGGCACGAGAAGCGTGGTCATCACCCCTTCGGGGAAGCCGGCGTCGCGGAAGACCTCTTCGATGGCGAGCGCGCAGCCGGGCACGTTCGAGGCGTGCTTCAGGACCCCGACGTTGCCGGCCATGACGGCGGGCGCGGCGAAGCGGAAGTGCTGCCAGAAGGGGAAGTTCCAGGGCATGATGGCGAGCACCGGGCCCAGCGGGTCGTAGCGGATGAGGCTCTTCGAAGCGTCGGTCGCCACCGTCTCCGGGGTCAGGAAGCGCTCGGCGTGCTCGGCGTAGAAGTCGCACACCCAGGCGCACTTGTCGATCTCGGACTCGGAGGCGCCGATGGGCTTGCCCATCTCCTCGGTCATCAGCCGCGCATAGTCGTCCCGCCGCTCGCGGAGGAGGTCGGCCGCGGCGGTCATCAGCCGCGATCTTTCTTCGAACGGTACCTTGCGCCAGGCGGCAAAGGCGCGCTCGGCCTGATCCAGCTTCTCGCGGATCTGCCCCTCGTCGTGCTCGGGGTAGTCGCGGATCACCTCTCCAGTCGCGGGATTGACGGCTTTCATCAAGACCTCCAGGAATCATCGTGCTCGCAGGGGGGAAAGCGGGACGGCGGGGCCACGCGCACCCAGCGGGACTGCAAGCAACCTTCGAGCCGAAGTCTATTCTGCGAGGGAGGAAAGATGGCGGAGAGGGAGGGATTCGAACCCTCGGTCCGGGTTTACCCCGGACAACTGCTTAGCAGGCAGCCCTGTTCGGCCACTCCAGCACCTCTCCGTAGGTGGGTCCGGCAGGGAGCCCACATTGTAGAGGCCCCAGGGCCG
>DATEIO010000088.1:0-2977 GCA_035278895.1 Thermoanaerobaculia bacterium
ATGCCGGCGCTCCCAGCAAAAGACGCTCCCGATCAGGTGGAGGAACTCCTGCGCTCCCGGAGCTTGCCGCGGAGCTGGTCGTACTTTTCCTGCCTCTCCTTGAGCCTGGCCTCGAATCCCTGCCCCTTGGGGTCGTAGAACCGCGTCCCCTGGAGAGCCTCGGGCAGGCAGTCGATCCCGCCCACCCCTTCCTCCGTGTGGGGCGCGTAGACGTAGCCGTCGCCGTAGCCCACGTCCTTCATCAGCCGGGTCGGTGCGTTGCGGATGACTTTGGGGACCGGATCGGCGGGGCGCTCTTCGACCGTGCGGCGGGCGGCCTTGTAGCCTTCGTAGACCGCGACGCTCTTGGGGGCGAGCGCCAGGTAGACGACCGCCTGGGCGAGGGCGAGCTCCCCTTCCGGCGAGCCCAGCAGATGGTAGGACTCGCGGGCGGAGAGCGCCTGCACGAGCGCGTTGGGGTCGGCGAGCCCCACGTCCTCGCTCGCGAAGCGGATCATCCGGCGGGCTACGTAGAGCGGGTCCTCGCCGGCCGCGAGCATGCGGGCGAGCCAGTAGAGGGCGGCGTCGGCGTCGCTCTCACGGAGCGACTTGTGGAGGGCGGAAATCAGGTTGTAGTGCTCCTCCCCAGACTTGTCGTAGAGGAGGACCTTGCGCTGGGCGATCCGGCGGACCGTCTCGGCGTCCACCTGGCCGCCGTCGGCGTCCGAGACGGCCAGCTCCAGGAGGTTCAACGCCTTCCTCGCGTCCCCGGAGGCGAGCTGCGCGAGCGACTCCAGGGCCTCGCCGTCCACCTCCACGCCCGAGGCTCCCAGGCCCCGCTCCGGGTCGTGGAGAGCCTGGCGCATCAGCTCGATCAGGTCCGCCGGGGTGAGCGGCGCGAGCACCACGACCCGGCAGCGGGAGAGGAGCGCGGCGTTGAGCTCGAAGGAGGGATTCTCGGTCGTCGCCCCCACGAGGACGACGTCGCCGCGCTCCACGTAGGGGAGGAAGGCGTCCTGCTGCGCCCGGTTGAAGCGGTGGATCTCGTCGACGAAGAGGAGGGTCCGTCTCCCCTGGGCCTTCCGCAGGCGGACGGCCTCGGCCATCACCTCCTTGACCTCCTTGATCCCCGAGGTCACGGCCGAGAACGGCACGAAATGGGACGAGGTCTCGGCGGCGATGATGCGGGCGAGCGTGGTCTTGCCCGAGCCGGGCGGTCCCCAGAAGATGAGGGACGGCACCCGGTCCGCGGCGATGGCCCGGCGGAGGAACCCGCCCTCTCCCACCACCTTCTCGTGGCCCACGATCTCGGCAAGGGTGCGCGGGCGCATCCGCTCGGCCAGGGGAGAGGCGGCGGAGGGCGCGTCTTCGGCGCGGGCCGCGGAGGCGGCTGCCGGCTCCTGGTCATCGAAGAGGGTGCGGGCCATCAGGCCACTCTCTCCACCTCCACGCGCGCGTCGTTGAAGCACGCCCCCTGGCCGAGGTCGGTGTAGCTGTCCGGCGCGAGCGCGTTCGCGGTGTTGCCGGAGAGGGTGTGCTTGCTCCAGAGCCCTTTGGGGAGGACGACCACGCCGGGCCGCAGGTCCGCGGTGAGCCGGGCGGTCACCAGGACCTCGCCCAGGTCGTTCCAGACGCGGACCGTGTCTCCGGACGCGATGCCGCGCGGCGCCGCGTCGTCGGGGTGGATCTCCAGGGCCACCTTGTCGCGGTAGAGCTGGCCGAAGGTCGAGCTGATCATCCGGGCCGTGGCCGGAGAGAGCAGCGCCAGCGGATGGCGCTCCGTGCCCGGGTCTCCCTGGAAGGCGTAGAGGCCGTGCGGCGCCTCGCGGTCCAGGGCTTCGGGCACGAGGTGGATCTTTCCGTCCGGCGTCAGCGGGAAGGAGTCCACGAACTGGACCGGCGCCGGGCCGCAGTCGGGAGCGGCGATGCCGTCTTTGTCGAGCTCCTCGCGGATGCGGGGGGAGCGGGAGAGGAGGGCGGCGGCCAGCTCCTCGCTCGTCTCCGGGTCGCCCGGCCGGTCGAGATCCAGTCGCCGGCAGAGGTCCGAAAAGACGTCCGGGTTCGAGCGCGCCTCCCCCGCGGGCGTTGCCACGGGCGCGGAGTCGTAGAACACGAGCGCGCCGTAGCCGCGGCTCATCTCGTGGTGCTCCACGAACGCCGTAGCCGGCAGCACCAGGTCCGCGAGATGCGCGGTATCGGTCCACACCTGCTCGAAGACGATGGTGAAGAGATCTTCCCGGAGGAACCCGCGGCGGACCCTTTCCTGGTCTGGCATCGTCGCCAGCGGATTGCAGTTATAGGAGAAGAGGACCTGGACCGGGGGATCCTGGGTCTCGAGAAGCGTCCGCCCGAGCCGGTTCATGTTGATCACCCGGGTCGCGGGCTCGGGCTCGTTGACGGCCGCGGCCCGCTGGAGCGATCCCCAGGCTCCCGAGTTGCTCATCGTGTAGCCGCCGCCCCGCACGCCGAACTTGCCGGCCACGGCGGGGAGAGAGAGCACGGCCGCCACGGCCGAGCCGCCGTTGCGGTTCCGCTCGTAGCCCCAGCCCGAACGGATCACGGCCGGGGAGGAGTCCGCATAGAGCCGGGCGAAGCGCTCGAGGTCCGCCGCGGGCACGCCGGAGGCTTCCGCCGCCCGCTCGAAAGTCCAGGGGAGGGCCCGCGCCCGAAGCTCTTCGGCGCCGGTCGTGTGGGCCGCAAGGAACTCGAGATCGGCCTTCCCCTCTTCGAACAGCCAGCGGATCACGGAGAGCGCCACAGGAAGGTCCCCGCCGGGCCGCGGCGCCAGGTGGAGGTCGGCCTTCTTGGCGAGCGGGGTCCGCCGCGGATCGACGACCACGAGGACCGCGCCGTTCCGCTGCGCCTCCTGGAGGATGGGCACGAGGTGGATGCCCGACGCCTGGGGGTTCACGCCCCAGAGCACGATCAGGCGGGCGTGCACATAGTCCGGCAGGGCCACACCGGCCATCTTGCCGTAGAGCCCCGTGGCGGCCCGGCC
>DATEIO010000089.1:0-3638 GCA_035278895.1 Thermoanaerobaculia bacterium
TTCTGGGCGCCGCTCGCCGCCGGGGCCGCCCTGGTGATGGCGCGGCCGGGCGGCCACCGCGACCCGGCCTACCTCGTCCGTACGATCGCGGAGCACGGGGTGACCGTGCTCCAGGCCGTACCCTCGCTGCTCCTGGCGATCTTCGAGGAGGAGGACGTCGGCCGCTGCCGGACCCTCCGGCGGATCTGTGCCGGCGGCGAGGCGCTCACCCCCGAGGTGATGGGAGCCTTCTTTGCCGGGCCGCTCGCCGCGCAGGCGGAGCTCGTCAACCTCTATGGCCCCACGGAGACCGCGGTCGAGGTCACCTTCTGGCGCGCCGAGCCGGAGCGGGCGGAGCGGCCGGCTCTCCTGGGCGCTCCCATCGCCAATGCGCGGGTCCACGGGCTCGGACGGCGCGGGGAGCTCCTCCCGGTGGGCGTCCCCGGCGAGCTCTGCGTGGGCGGGCCGCCGGTCGGCCGGGGCTATCTCGGGCGTCCGGAGGAGACCGCGGCCCGGTTCGTTCCCGATCCCTGGGGGGAGCCCGGCGCGCGGCTCTACCGGACCGGGGACCTGGGACGCCTGCGGCCCGACGGCCGCTTCGAATCCCTGGGGCGCATCGACCACCAGGTGAAGATCCGGGGCCTGCGGATCGAGCCGGGGGAGATCGAGGCTGCCCTGGCGGAGCTCCCGGGCGTGCGCCAGGCCGTCGTCCTGGTCGCCGGGGAGCGGCTCGCGGCGTTCGTCGTGCCGCGCGGGGAGGCACCGGACCCGGCCGCCCTGCGCGCGGCCCTGGCGGAGCGTCTGCCGGCGCACATGATCCCGATGGACTGGGCCTTCCCCGAAGCCCTCCCCTGGACGCCCAACGGCAAGGTGGACCGCAAGGCCCTGGCGCGACAGGTGCCCCGGGCCGGCGGCCTGGCGGAGGAGGGGAGCGCGCCGCGCACACCGGAGGAGGCGGTCCTCGCGGGGATCTTCACCCGGCTCCTGGGGGTCGAGCGGGTCCCGGTCACGGCGAGCTTCTTCGAGCTGGGCGGCCATTCGCTGCTCGCGATCCGGCTCGCCGCGCGGGTCTGCCAGAGGCTCGGAGTGGAGCTCTCGCTGCGCGACGTCTTCGAGGAGCCGACCGTGGCGGGGCTCGCCCGCCGGATCGAGAGCCTCCGGGCCGGGGCCTCCGCTGCCGTCCCCCTGGGCCGGGAGGGGAGGATTCCGCTCTCTTTCGCGCAGCAGCGCCTGTGGTTCCTGGCGGAGCTCCAGCCGGGGAGCGCGCTCTACAACATGCCTTCCGTGCTCCGCGTCCGGGGCCTGCTCGACGTCCGGGCCCTGGCGGCCGCCTTCGGAGAGATCGTTCACCGCCACGAGGTGCTGCGGACGGTCTACCGGGTGACCGACGGCGAGCCGGAGCAGGTGATCCTGCCGTTTGCCCCCCTTCCCCTCCCGGTGGCGGACCTCTCCGGGCTCCCTGAGGAAGCGGCGCGGTCCGAGGGGGAGCGGATCGCCTCGGCCTGGGGGAGCCGGCCGTTCGACCTGGAGAGCGGGCCGGTGCTGCGGACCCTCCTCACCCGTTTCGGCGAGGAGGAGCACCAGCTGCTCCTGACCGTGCACCACATCGGTTCGGACGGCTGGTCGTCCGCCATCCTCTCCCAGGAGCTGGAAATCCTCTACGAGACGGCGGTCGCGGAGCGCCCCTCGCCTCTGCCCCCCCTGCCGCTCCAGTACGCGGACTACGCGATCTGGCAACGGCGGTGGCTCTCGGGGCCGGTGCTCGCCGAGCAGATCGCCTTCTGGCGGGAGCGTCTCGCCGCGCTGCCCGAGCCCCTGGAGCTTCCGGCGGACCGGCCGCGGCCGGCCACCTTGAGCGGGCGCGGGGCCTACGCCGTCCGGAGCTTCCCCGCGCCGCTTGCCGGCGCCCTGGACCGGTTCGCCCGCGCCGCCGGGGCGACTCCGTTCATGGCCTCCCTGGCCGCTTTCGGTGCGCTCCTCGGCCGTTACAGCGGGCAGGACGACCTGGTGGTGGGAGCCCCCGTGGCCAACCGCGGCCGCCTGGACGTCGAGGGGCTGATCGGCTGCTTCGTCAACGTCCTCTCGCTGCGGATCGACCTCTCCGGCGACCCGGGGGCCGGAGAGCTGCTCGCGGAGGTGCGGGACACGGCCCTGGCCGCCTACTCCCACCAGGACGTCCCCTTCGAGAAGCTGGTCGAGGAGCTGGTCCCGGACCGGGACCTGTCGCGGCCACCGATCTTCCAGGTGACCTTCGGCTACCAGGAGGGCTCCGGCCTGCGGCCCTCCCTGGGCCCCGGGCTCACTGTGGAGGAGGTGGAGATCCACACCGGGACCTCCAAGTTCGACCTTTCCCTCCAGGGGGTGCGGACGGCGGACGGGCTCGCGCTCTATGCCGAGTACGCGACCGACCTGTTCGAGGCGGTGACGGTCGAGCGCCTGCTCGGGGGCTTCGGCGTTCTGCTCTCCGGGATCGCCGAGCGCCCCGACGCCCGGCTGTCTTCGCTCCCGCTTCTCGCTCCCGGGGAGCGGGAGCAGCTCCTCGCCTGGAACCGGGAGACGCGGGACCTTGTCCCTGCTCCCCCGGACGCCACCTTGAGCCGCCTCTTCGCGGCCCAGGCGGAGCGCTCGCCCGGCGCGGCCGCCGTGGTGGAGGGGGACGAGAGCCTCACCTACGCGGAGCTCGCCCTTCGGGTCCGCCAGCTCGCGGCCCGGCTGCGGTCGCTGGGCGCCGGCCCCGAGGTGCGGGTGGGGGTCTGCCTGGAGCGCTCCGCGGGCCTCCTGGTCTCGTGTCTCGCGATTCTGGAGGCGGGGGGCGTCTACGTCCCCCTGGACCCCGCCTATCCGGCCGAGCGGCTGGCCTTCATGGTGGAGGACGCCGGCTGCGCCGCCCTGATCGTCCAGGGAGAGGCGCCGGACGGCCTGGCCGGGACCGGCGTGCCGCTCCTGCGGCTCGACGCGCCCTCGGAGGCGCCGGCCGCCGTCCCGGCCGTGGCAGGGCCGGACGCGGGCAACCTCGCCTACGTCATCTACACCTCGGGCTCCACCGGCCGGCCCAAGGGGGTGGGGGTGGCCCACCGGGACGCGGCGGCCCACTGCCTGGCCGTGATCCGGCTCTTCGAGCTCGCGCCCGGCGACCGGGTGCTGCTCTTCGTCTCGCCGAGCTTCGACGTGGCGATCGAGGAGATGCTGCCTCCGCTTCTCGCCGGGGCCACCGTGGTGGTGCGCGGGAGCGAGCTCTGGGACACGGCGGACCTGGGGGAGCGGATCTCCCGGCTGGGGCTCACCGTGGTCAACTTCCCCACGGCCTACTGGAAC
The DNA here is from genome assembly GCA_035278895.1 of Thermoanaerobaculia bacterium. GTDB lineage: Bacteria > Acidobacteriota > Thermoanaerobaculia > Multivoradales > UBA5704 > DATARR01. Next base: position 3,295 of record DATEIO010000089.1, read on the forward strand.
AGCTGGGTGCGCGACGCCGCGGCCCTGACCGCCGCTCCCTCCGGCCTGCGCCTGATGGTCATCGGCGGCGAGGCCATGCCTGCCGAGTCGGCCCGCCTCTGGCACGAATCTCCCCTCGGGACCGTCCGCCTGTTCAACGGCTACGGCCCGACCGAGACGGTGGTCACCCCCACCTTCTTCGAGGTCGAGCGGGGCGCGTGGGGGAGCGCGGCCTTCGCCCCCATCGGCCGGCCGCTGCCCGGCCGTTCGGCCTGGGTGCTCGATAAGAGCGGCAACCCGCTGCCGGCCGGGGTGCCGGGCGAGCTCTTCCTGGGCGGGGTCCTCGCGCGCGGCTACCTGGGCAA
>DATEIO010000090.1:0-13581 GCA_035278895.1 Thermoanaerobaculia bacterium
AAGCTCTGACCGCGCGGCACCGGGCCGGGATGGTGGATGCGACCTTCAAGCACGTCCTCGACTGGGGCCTGGGCTTCATCATCAACTCCGTCCAGTACGGCGCGGAGACCGTGCCCTACGGCTACGGCCACCACGCCTCGACCCGGACGTTCGGCCACAGCGGCTACCGTTCCTCCACCGGGTTCGCGGATCCCGAAAACGGCCTCGCCGTGGCGCTGGCAATGAACGGCACGCCCGCCAACGACGCCCACGAGCGGCGCATCCGGGCCGTGGTGGACGCGGTCTTTACCGACCTGGGGCTGGCGGCAAGCTCCCCAGCTCAGTAGGGCTTCTTCGCCCCCGGGCACTCCCCCGTCGCCTTGAGCGAGACGCCCGCCTGGCGGCGGAAGCAGTCGTTGGAATAGGTCTTGTTGTCGCACCCGCAGACCGGCTGGAAGATCTCGGTGCAGATCTCCGGCTTCTCCATGCACTTGCCAGCGCCTTTCTCGCTGCAGGTGCCGGCCTTGAACTCGCAGAACTCAGTACCCGTGCAGTCCGCGTTGCTCTTGCAGGACTTCGACTGCCCGCCCTGGCAGGCGCCCTGGCGCCGTGGACGCGCCCCCGCCTTGATCAGCTCGCACTCGTTCGCGTAGGTCACGCCGTCACACCCGCAGATCGGGGGCCCCTGCTTCGGGCAGGTCTCCGGCACCGGCACGCAGGTGCCTGCGAGATCCGCGACGTTGCACTGGTTTTCCGGGAACTTGCAGGCCTGCCCCTCGGGGCACTTGAGCGCGGCGATCCCGCCGCAGGTCTGGCCCGTCTGGGCCTCCACGCTGGCAACCGCTCCGAAGAGAACGACCAGACCGAGGCTCAGCAGAACGTGGATCAACGCTCTTCTACACATGTCTGTTCCTCCTTTGGGCTGGAGAACCGCGTCGAATGACACTTTAGAGAAAGTGCAAAAATCGTGCCTTTTAGCCCAAAAGCGACGACAGGCTCTGCCAGATCCACCAGATCCCCACGAGGCGGAAAACCCAGAGGAGGTTCCGGACCCCGAGGAGGAAGAAGTTGTGGACCGGGAAGGGAACCGCGAGCGGCTCGCGCTCCGTCGCGGCGAGATAGCCGAAGGCGGCTAAGTTGACCGTAAGGCCTACGATCAGCTTGAACCAGGTCGTGGCCAGGTCCACCGGCGCGGGCTGACCCAAGGCGGAGGTGGCGAGCGAAATCAGCAGGAAGAGAAGGGGGATGAAGATCCCCAGGCGCAGGGGCCAGCGCCACGCGTGGAGGAAGGAGAAGAACTTCGCCGCCGGCTTCCGGTGCGTCGGGCAGCAGCGGGCTTCGAGCGTTCTGCCGCCCGATTGCAGCGGGAGTGTCTCGGAGCCGGGCGGAAGCACCCGGTTGCACCACACGCATTTGACCGGCAGCACCCGCGCCATGTACGGCCGGGCGATCAGCCGGTGCCCCACCATGAGGACCACCCCGGCGAGAAGGCTCACCCCCACCGGCTCCGGATGCCGCACGAAGAGGAACAGCACCAGGGGGATGAAGAGGAACAGAAGCACGCCCGTGGCATACACGAGCGCGCGGTTCGGGGCGTTCGGTTCGGAGGTCGTCATGGGTTCGGGCTCGGGCGCGGATTATTCCACGATTCGAGCCCGATCACCCCGGCTTGCAGATCCCCAAAGCCCCCGGGCTCACGAACCCCGGAAACACCTCCCCCACCTTCGGGTTCGCCAGCCGCCTCTCCAACACCTCGGCCAGCACGGTACGGTAATCCGTGGTCACCGCAAGGTCTCCTTCGTAGAGCTGGTGCGCGGCGAGGCCAGGCCAGGGGCCGTAGACCTTGCCTCCATTGATTCCTCCTCCGAGGAGGAACAGGAAGCTTGCAGTGCCGTGGTCGGTACCTCCGGAGGCGTTCTCTTCGATCCTCCGGCCGAATTCGGTCAGGGTCACCACGGTGATCCGCCCCATCCGGTCGGAGAGGTCGGTCGTGAAGGCGTGAAGGCCGGCGGCCAGATCGCCGAGGAGCTCGGCCATGTAGCCTTCGGAGCCGCCCTGGCCCTCGTGGGTGTCCCAGCCTCCGAGATCGAGGCAGGCGACCTCCATGCCGAGGTCGGACTTGATCATCTGGGCCACCTGCTTCATTCCGAAGCCGAAGTCGGTGTCGGGATAGGACGCGCCGCGGGCGGGCTCGTACTCGCCGGGGTTTGCGGCGGCCAGGCGGGCCACGGCGGAGAGGGTCTGCTGGGCCTGGACATCCAGGAAGCCCGCTCCGCCGTACATCGCGGCGAGGGTGGACTGGAAGCGCTCCAGGTCCTCCTCGAAGCCCTGGAGGTGGAAGTCCGCGATCGAGGCGAGGGCCGTGGCCGGGATGGGGCCGCGCAGGGAGGCCGGGATGAGCTCTCCGAAGCCCACGGCGCGGAAGGGGGAATCGTTCGTGGAGGCCACGCTCGACAGGTGCCTCCCGATCCAGCCGGAGAGGATGCGGCGCTCGCCGGGCGTGCCCCGCTCCATGAAGTCCATGGCGTCGAAATGCGAGTGGTTGCCCGCGGTCGACCCCGCGGCGTGGACGGCGGCCAGGAGCTTGTCGTCCCACAGCTCCTTCAAGGGGGTCATGGCCGGGTGCAGGCCGAAGAAGCCGTCCAGGTCCACGGCCTTGCTGCCTCCCCTGCCCGGCTCGGCGATGGCAATCGAGGGGCGGTTTTCGTAGTAGAAGCGGTCGCCGTGAGGCACCACGACGTTCAGGCCGTCCGCACCGCCGCGCAGGAAGATGCAGACCAGGACGTCGCTGCCGCCCGCCAGGAAGCTGGCCGGCTCGGCGAAGGCCATCCGCGGGAACCAGTGCGGGAGGGAGAGGGCGCCCAGGGCCCCCAGGAATCCGCGTCGAGTCATCTCAGGCATGTTGTTCTCCCGTCAGCGCCACTGGAAATAGGGTGAGGAGAGCAGCAGAGCGAGGAGCCCCGGCGCCTGCTGGTTCAAGAACGAGAGCGGGGCCCGCGTTCCCGGCGGCCGGTCGCCGGCCGTATACGCCACAAGCCGGTCGCGGTCCGCGGGATCCAGGCTGCGCTGAAGGAGACGGCTCGCGAAGGCGTCCACCAGCGCCGCGGGCGTGCGCGCCCGGGAGCGGCGGACGAGCTTTTCGGTCTCCACCGTGACGCCGTCGAACCAGTTGAGGACGAGGGCCGAGGCGAAGTTCCAACGGTTCAGCATCCCGTTGGTGTTGGCCCAGGCTCCGCCCACGTCCGGATAGCCGTTGGGGGGCTCCCACTCAAAGGGGACCTGGCCCAGGGGATAAAGGGGCCAGATCATCTGCTCGATCCCGGCAGGCTCCACCCGCACGCCCAGGGTGCGCAACGCGGAGACCACGAGCTCGAACGGACGCTTGAGCTTCTGATCGGCGGCGGCGAAGAATTCGTCCGAGGTGAGGATCGTGCGCAGCACGGCTTTGATGTCGCCGTCCGTCGCGCGGAAGGTGGCTGCTGCCTTGTCCACCACCGAGGCCGGTGGGACGTCGGCGACGAAACGCCGGCAGAGCTTGGTCGAAATGAACCGCGCGCAGGCGGGGTGTCTCGCGAGGAGGTCGAGCACCTTCTTGCCGTCCACGTGGCCCGGCCGGCCGCCGGAGATAGCGGTGCCCAACACGGTCTTCGGGCCCTCGTCGTGGGTGGTCCGGTCGAAGCGGTAGAGGCCGTCTTTTCCCTCGCCTTCCCAGATCGTGATGGTCCAGCCGGTGAAGCAGCGGGCCACCTCTTCGACGTCTCTCTGCGTGTAGCCGGCGTCCACGCCGATCGTGTGGAGCTCCATGAGCTCGCGGCCGTAGTTCTCGTTCGGCCCGTCCGCCACATTGGCGTAGTTGTCCAGGTAATAGAGCATTGCCGGGCTTTTGGCCGAGGCGTGGAGGAGGTCGCGGAAGCGGCCCAGGGCGCGGGGGCGGATGACCTCGCGGTCGTCCACCGTCTTCAGATCCGCGCAGACGTCCTTGAAGTGATAGATGCTGAAGTGGTTGGTCCAGAATTCGACCATCACCTCCTGGAGCTGGCGTTTCGTGAACACGGCCCGGTAGAGGGCCGCCTTCTTGAGCTCCAGGGCGTTTTCCCAGCCGCCGTCTTCCCGCTCGTCGGAGAGCGCGATGAGCTCCGGGGCCGAGAGACCGAGCGAGGGGAAGAGCTCCTCTACTGCATTTTCGAGCTCCGAGTCGTCGATCGACTCCGGGTCGAGTTGCTCGTCGAGCCAGGCCTGGGCTCCCATCGCCCGGGCGGCCTCGAGCTCGCCCTGGCGCACCCCGTAGGTCGCGCGGTGGAGCAGGTGCGCCACCGGGTCCGTGCTCTGCGAAAACGGTGCGCGGAGCGCCTCGAGCTCCTCCTCGGGCAGGTGTCGCACCCGGGGCGGCGGCACCGCCAGGGCGGGAACTGTCCGGGCGAGCGCCGCGGTAGCCAGACCGGCCCCCGCGCCCCGGAGCAGCCTCCGCCGGTTCATGGGCTCGTCTCTCATCCCGATCCTCCCTTCGAGCGTCCGGCTCTGAAGACTCTAAAGATATAGCAAGGAGATCATACATCCGGATCAGGGCTCTGTCACGGGATTCTTTCGTCACCTCCTCCGGATACCGTTTTCTGGCTCGCGTTTTGCATTTGCGTAAAGTGCCGATCTAGCGATTGGGTCGGGTTACAACTGGGAGGTCGGCGATTTCTGAGCTGAGAGTCCTGTTCCGCGGCCCCGCGGGACAACGTCATGGAAACGGGGGGCGTCCCGCCGTCTGGAACGGATCTGCGTGGCTCCAAGAGCTGGCCGCGGAGTTCCCGACTTTCGATATCCGTCTGGGAGGTGAGCCGGAGATCGGCGTGCCTTCCCTGCTCCTGCGAATTGCAGACTGGGACTCTCCGGGGTTCCATTTCTACAATTTCGACGCCCAGATGAACGCCTTGGCCGAGCGCGGGGCAGGAAAGCCGTTCGCCCTGACCCTCCAGGGAGACGACCGCAGGCTCCCTGCGGCGGCGCACGAGGTCCTCACCCGCTGCCAGCGGTTCCTGGGGAGAAGAAACCAGGCGTCCGGCCACCCAACTTTCGACCGGGTGCTCGAACGCCACCGGGCGCTCCACGATTTGAGCAAGCCGCTCGTCCGTGCCGATTTCGACCACGCGCTGGACACGTGGCAGTGGGTGCTGCGCTTGGCGCCCGGGGCGGGGCTCGCCGTGCAGATCGCGGCCCTGTTCCACGACGTCGAGCGCCTCGTCACGGAGGCCGACGTCCGGGTGGAGCACCGCGCGGCCGACTACCAGACGTTCAAGGACGGCCATGCCCGGCGGGGGGCCGAGATGACGGAGGACCTCCTCGCCGCGGCGGGCGTGGGCGCCGAGATGCGCTGGCGGGTCGGCCGGCTGGTGGCGGGGCACGAGCAGCCGCCCGCGCCCGACGATCCGGACGCTCCCGACCTGGCTCTCCTGAACGACGCGGATGCGCTGTCGTTCTTCTCGCTCAACAGCCCGGGGTATCTCGATTACTACGGCCCCGAGCCGGCGCGCCGCAAGGTGGCGTACACCCTGGCGCGCCTGCGTCCCGAGACCCGCAAGCGCCTGCGGCGCATCCGCCTCCGCTCTGAAATCGCTGCCTGCCTGGAGGGTCTCGCGGCATGAAGCTCGTCATCTTCGGGCTGACGCTCAGCTCTTCGTGGGGCAACGGCCACGCGACCCTCTGGCGAGGGCTCTGCCGGGCCCTCGCCCGGAGTGGGCACCGGGTCGTGTTCTTCGAGCGGGACGTCCCCTACTACGCGCTCCACCGCGATCTGACCGAACTGCCCGGGACCGACCTCCGCCTCTACCCGAGTTGGGAGAACGCGCTCCCCGCAGCCCTTCGAGAGACGGAGGACGCCGACGCCGCCATGGTGACCTCCTACTGCCCGGACGGCGTGGCCGCCTCGGACCTCGTCCTCTCCTCGAACGTCCCCGTGCGGGTCTTCTACGACCTCGACACCCCCGTCACCCTGGAGAGGCTCGCGGCCGGCCAGGAGGTTCCGTATCTTCCTCCGGAGGGGCTCGGCGGATTCGACCTCGTGCTCTCCTACACGGGGGGCCGGGCGCTCGACGAATTGCGGAGCCGTCTGGGCGCCCGCCGCGTGGCCCCGCTCTATGGCAGCGTGGACCCCGGCGTCCACTGTCCGGCCGAGCCAGTCCCGGCTTTCGCGGCCGACCTCTCCTACCTGGGAACCTACGCCGTCGACCGCCAGGAGGCGCTCGACCGGCTGTTCCTGGAGCCGGCCCGGCAATTGCCGGACCAGCGCTTCGTGATCGGCGGGGCCCAGTACCCGGCCGACTTTCCGTGGGGATCGAACATCTTCTTCGTGCGCCACCTCCCCCCGGCGGACCACCCGGCGTTCTACGCCTCCTCGCCGCTCACGTTGAACGTCACCCGGGCCGCCATGGCAGGGATGGGCTACTGCCCCTCCGGCCGCCTGTTCGAGGCCGCCGCGTGCGGAACGGCCGTGCTCTCCGACACCTGGAAGGGGCTCGCCGAATTCTTCGAGCCCGGCCGGGAGATCCTCGTCGCCGGCAGCACCGAGGAGGCGATCGAGGCCATCTCGCTCCCCCGGGAAGAGATCGCGAGGATCGCCAAAGCCGCCCGGGAGCGGACGCTCGCCGAGCACACGGCGGAACGGCGGGCGGGCGAGTTGGTCGAGCTGATAGGGACGAGGGTGGAGGAGGAAATCGCCGTATGAGCATCTGGGGGATCGTTCCCGCGGCGGGCATGGGGAGCCGCATCCAGCCCCTCGCGTTCTCCAAGGAGCTGCTTCCCGTGGGGAGCCGGCGGGACGGCGAAACGGAGCGGCCCAAGGCGGTCTCCGAGTACTTGGTCGAGCGCATGATCCTCGCCGGGGCCACCAAGATCTGCATGGCGATCTCGCCCGGAAAGTCGGACATCATCGAGTACTACGGCGGCCACGTCGGTCCCGCCCACGTCTGCTACGTGGTCCAGCCCGAGCCCCACGGCCTCTGCGACGCCCTGTTCCGCGCCCTCCCCCTGATCGCCCCGGGCGACCAGGTGCTCATCGGGCTCCCCGACACGGTCTGGTTTCCGGAGGATGGCCTGTCGCGCCTGGACGCCGACCGGCTCTCCTTCCTCCTCTTCCCCGTCCAGCGCCCGGAGCTCTTCGACGCCGTGGTCACCGACGACGACGGGCGGGTGCTGGAGATCCAGGTGAAGCAGGAGGGCGCGCAAAGCTCCTGGGTGTGGGGGGCCTTCCGCATGCCGGCGCAAGTCTTCCAGGATCTTCACGACCTGTGGCGCGAGCGCGGAGAGCAGGACGTCTACGTGGGCACCCTGGTCAACGCCTGGCTCGCACGGGGAGGCGAGGCGCGGGGGGTTCACGCGGGCGAGTCGTACGTGGACGTGGGAACCCTTCACGGCTACCGCGAAGCCATCCAGCTCCTGGAAGGACGCCCTTCTCCGGCCACCTTCATTCCCGATTCAAAACCTTTTCTGTCCACGTCGAGGTGACCGTTTGATCGAAGCCGTGATGCTGTGGAACGAGCCGAACAACAAGTCTCATTGGGACTTCGAGATCGACCCGGAATGGAAGATTTTCGCCGAGATGGCGAAGCAGGCGGGCGACTCCGTTCGCGCCGAAAACGGCACGCTCCCCCGCGTCCTGGGCGGGATCTCGCCGATCGACACCAAGTTCATCACCAACATGAAAGAGCAGGGGGTTCTCGATCATGTCGACGTGGTCGCCGTGCACGGCTTTCCTCTCGACTGGAACCACTGGCAGATCCATGAATGGCCCGAGCGGCTGGCGGAGATCGAAGCCTTGACCGATCACCCCGTCTGGGTGACCGAAGTGGGCGTCTCGACCTTCGGCGCTGAAGAGGTCCAGGAGTTCGGGCTGCGCCGCACGGCCGAGCTCCTCTTGGGCCGCGTTCCGCGCATCCACTGGTACAGCCTCTACGACCTCCCCCGCGCCTGGCCGGCCACGACCCGCCACCGCGAAGCCGAGGGGTCGTCCTACTACCGGCACTTCTACATGGGCATCCTCCGCGAGGACGGCACGCCCAAGCTGTCGCTGCGCCACTTTGCGGATTACACGCCCGAGATGGGCATCTGCCAGTGGTTCCACTTCGAGGACTACCGGCTGGACGACGCGGTGCGGTGGATGAAAAAGCTCGGCATCAAGAAGCTCCGCACCGGCCTCTCCTGGGCGGACAGCTTCCGGCCGGGAGCCGACGCCTGGTTCGACCACCAGATGAAGGCGCTCGAAGACTTCGACGTCACCCTGACCTACTGCTTCACCCCCGAGCACTGCGGCGTCCGTCCGCATCACACGAGCCCGCCGAAATGCCTGGAGGAGTACGCCGAGTTCTGCGGCCGGATGACGCGCCGCTACTCGTGATCGTCGCCCACCCGGACGACGAGACGATCGGCGCGGGCGTCCTCCTCGCGCGCTCCAAGAACCCCTGGATCCTTCACGCCACGGACGGCGCCCCCCGGGACCCGGCCTTCGTGGCCCGGGGCTTTTCCGGGACGCTTCAGGAGTACGCCACGGTCCGCAGAAAGGAGCTCGAAGCCGCCATGGCCCTCGCCGGCATCGGCCCCGAGCGCCTGCGCAGCCTGGGGATCGCGGACCAGGAGGCCGTCTTCGAAATCCCCCGCCTCGTCCACGAGATCGCCGCATCGATTCAGGATCTCGCCCCGAAGACCGTCCTCACCCACGCCTACGAAGGGGGTCATCCGGACCACGATGCCCTGGCCCTGGCAACCCGCCTCGCAGTGGATCGCCTGCCGGAGCCGCCGGAGCTCTTCGAGATGGCCCTCTACCACGCCGGATCGATCGGCGAATTTCTGCCCGGACCGCCGGTCACCCGCCAGGAGATCTCCGAAGAGGAAAGGGATCTGAAGCGCCGGATGATCGCCTGCTTCGAAACCCAGCAGGAGACCCTCGCCGCCTTCCTGCCCCCGCGGGACGAAGCGTTCCGCCCCGCTCCCGTCTACGACTTCACAAAGCCGCCTCACGCGGGGCCCCTGCAATACGAGCTGTGGGGTTTCGGAATGACGGGTGCGCAGTGGCTCAGAAGGTGTCGCTCGTGGAAACCAGCCACTGGAGGCTCTTGAGAGAGCGGTCGCCGTCCAGGGGGAAGGCGAGGTCGAGGTGGACCAGCGAGCCCCGGGCGGAGCGGCTGGAGCCGAAGCGGAGGCCTATGCCGATATCCCGGAGGAGCTCCCGTTGCGCGGCGGTCCCGCCCAGCTTTCCGTCCCCGTCGTCGAACCAGGCCGAGCCGGCGTCGAAGAAGACCGCAGCTCCCAGGTGGAGGAGGTGGAAGAGCTCGCGATCGCTGAAGAACCTCTGCTCGATCGTGAGCAGGAACCGGCGGTCGCCCTGGAGGTATCGCAGCGGATAGCCGCGCAGGCCGTTGTCGCCTCCGAGCAGGAGCTGGCGTTCGCGGTCGAGGTCGTGGGCCACGTCCGCCGACGCCCCCAGGTAGAGGAGGTTGTCGCCGAAATCCCGCACGTAGTAGCGGACGCTTCCGCCCACCAGCAGGTTTTCGGCTCCGTGGCCGCCCAGCCGGGATCCCCCTTCGACGGACGCGAGAACGAGTTGGCGGGGCGTCGGCTTCCAGCCGAGCGAAGCGCTCGAATCGAGGATCAGGCGGTCCAGGGTGCCGCCCCAGGCCGTCGAGGAGTAGCCGAGCCGGAGGTGGAACTGGCGCCCGGTGTTGACGTCCTCGGTACGCTGGATCCGGTCCATGTCGCGGGAGGTGAAGTAGCCGTCCTGGAGGTAGTCGTAGCGGATCCAGGGATAGGCCAGCGTGCGGTCTTCCGGCAGCGGTGCCGAGGTCTCGAAACCCGGCGCGTCCGCGAAACGGTCGCGATCCAGGGTGAAGCCCACGAGCCAGCGTTGGGTGTGACGGTCCGAAAGCCCGGGCGAGAGCCCCGCGTAGACGCCGACCAGATCCTCCTGGTGCTGGAAACGGTCGCTCACGTGCCCCCGGTCGTACAACGGATCGATCCGGTCCTCGAAAGATCCCTGGAAGCCCAGAGCCCAACGCGTGTCGAGCGAATAAAAAGGCCGCTCCAGGGTGAGGCTCTCGAGGGAGCCGTCGCTGTTGTCCGCGTAGTCCAACTGGAGCCGGGAATGGGAGCCGAAGAGGCTCGGATCGCTGTAGCTGAAAAGGTTGCTGGTGCGGTCTACCGAGCTGTCGTGAGACAGGGAGATGCCCTTTCCAGTCCCCAGGAAGTTCACGTCCTCGATCTCGAAACGGGTGCTGTTGGCCCCGCCCGAGCGGTGGAAGCTGACGCCGCCCTGAAGAGTCCAGACGTCGCGGGTGAGGACTTCGAGATCGACCCGTCCATCGCCTGTGTCCACGGGGTGGATCTCGGCGTCATAAAGGTAGCGGTTCTGGCGTAGGATCCGCTCGGACTCCGCCGCCTCCCGCTCGCTGAATTGGTCTCCCGGCTTGAGGAGAACCTGCCGCTCGATGACCTCCGGCCGGGTGACGGCGTGGAGCTTGTCCGCCCATCGGAACAGCCTCTTGTTCTCGTCCGGCTGATCGGTATTGAAGATGTTCCGGGTGACGACGTGGACTTCCCGGACCGTTTTTCCCTCGGCCGTTAAACGGTCCGCCGCGCAGGAGCCCGCGGGGTCTTCGCGTGGGTCTTCGGAGGATTTCCGGGAGCAGCTCGGGCCGGGAGGGGCGGCTCTCGAAAATTGGGCACGCGCGGGCAGGCCCGGCAACATCGCAGCGCCCGCCAGCGCGGCTAGGAACAGCATCGACTTCATTGCAATCTCTCTCCCCGGAGAATCGAAGCCCAGGCCTCCGGGCTCGGCCGCGCGGGGCCGTACGCATAGGCCCCGCCGCGGTAGAGTCGGTCCGCGCCGTTGTAGTAGGCGATCGCGTCCTCGGCGAGATCGCGGTCCGCCCTGTCGAGGCTCTTGCGGCGCTTCATGTCCCCGCTGGCCAGGTCAACGTCATAGAGATCCAGGGACTCGTGGAGGCCCAGCACCGCCATGCGTCCCTCCCGCATCAGGGCGATCTCGCTGTTGTGCGTCAGGAGCGCCCGGCCCTCCGAGGGCGGGACGCGGAGCACGTCGTGGCCGAAGAACTTGGAGTCGTAGCTCATCCCCAGGAGGCCCATCACCGTGGGCGGCACGTCGAGCGACGAGGCCAGCGTGTCCACCCGCCGGCCTTCCGGCACGCCGGCGCCCAGGAACAGGATGGGAACCTCGTAGCTCGCGAGCGGGATCTCCGCCGCGCCGTACACCCGGGCCCCGTGGTCCCCCATCAGGACGAACAGCGTGTCGCGATAGAAGCCCTTGGCCCTGGCCCGGGCCATGAACCCGCCCAGGGCGTAATCGGCGTAGCGCACGGCGTTCTCCCGCCGGTGATAACGGCGGTCATACTTCAGGTGGTCCTCGGGAAACGCGAACGGCCGGTGATTGGAGACGGAGAGCACCAGAGAATAGAAAGGTTTCCCCTGGGCGCGCGCCGCCTCCATCTCCGCGAGGGCCTTGGCGAAGATCGCCTCGTCGCAGGCGCCCCAGGCCGTGGTGAAGGTGCCTGGGGGGAAATCCCCCTGGTCCACGATCCGCTCGACACCGTTGCGGCTCAGATACCGGCCCATGCCGTCGAAGAGCGCCCGGCCGCCGTAGACGAACATCGTCTGGTAGCCCTGGCTCTTGAGCAGCTCCGGCAGGGTGAAGAGGTGGACCGAGGCCTCGCGCCGCGCGATCGATTCGCCCGGCAGCGGCGGCAGCGACGACGTGGTGGCCTCGATGGCGCGGATAGTGCGGTTGCCCGTCGAGTACGCGCGGGTGAGGAGCGTCCCCTCCTTCGCCAACGCGTCGTACCGGGGCGTCAGGCTCACCTCTCCCGCTTTCGGGGGATGCAGGGCGCCGATGAAATCCGCGCCCAGGCTCTCCTCCAGCACCACCACCACGTTGATCGGTTTTGGCGGCCCCGGGTTCCGGATGCGGCGCAGCGTCGAGTCCGGCGCGAACGAGCCCGGCACAACGGACGGCTCGTCCCCCAGCAGCCGGTGGAGCCGCGCCAGCACGGCCGGCTGGGGCCGGGTGGCGTACAGCCCCTCGTAGGGCGCGTCCGTGCCCAGCAGGGCCCGCCAGAACGAGTAGTAGCCGTTCTCCGCCACCTCGTTGAGCGCCCGGTCCTCCGACACGTGGGCGAGGGCGGGCGAAACCGTCGCCGTGGCCCCGGCCAGCAGCAGGCCGAATCCGGCCACGAAAGCCAGCCGCTCAACCGGCGGCGTCACCCGGTCCCAGGAAGAGCGCGCGAGCCGCCAGAGGATCCCGATCATCACCACGGAGGCGAGCCCCAAGACCGTCAATACGATCCCCGCATGGTAGCTCTGCCAGATGTTGCCCGCGACTTCCGTGGGATAGACCAGGTAGTCCACGGCCACGAAGTTGAAACGGCTGTTGAATTCGTCGAAGAAGTAGTACTCGGCCGCCGCCACGAACAGGGCCGAAAACACGGCCAGCGACAGCCCGAGGCCGAGGACAAGCTTCTGGAGACGCCGGCGGTACCAGCGCTCCGGGATCACCGCGAGATAGAGCACCAGCGGCAGGCAGAGCCAGAGGGCCGACGCCCCGTCGAGCACCAGCCCCGCTCCCAACGCCTTGAGCACCGGCAGCAGACCGTCCCGGGAAGCCCCCTGCTGGAACGCCAGCAACGCCAGGCGAGTGATCAGCCAGACGGCCATGTAGAAGGCGAGGAGAGCCACCGCCAACCGGTAGCGGGAGCGCAGCAGGAGAGCGCGGGTCTGCTCGAGGACGTTGGACATGGAGAATCCTCAGAAAAACAAATCCGGAAGGTCATACAGGCGATCGATGGAATGGATCAGAGCGGCGGTTCCGAAAGTGATCAGGGGCAGGAGCAGCAAGGTGCCGATCTCCCGCAGGGGCCGCCTGAGGTGAAACGGCTTCTCGACTCGGGGAGCCCGCGTCCCCATCCGTGGCACCAGCCTCCCCGTCTGCCAGCAATAGGCATCCCACTCGGCGCCGAACCGCGCAGCCAGGAACTGCTCTTCAGTCCGCAGGCAGGGCCGGTAGAACCAGATCAGGAAGGGGCCCAGCAGCAAGGCTGCCGTCAAAGACCCCAGGACGAGACAGCTGCCGAGCGCGAACAACACCGACCCGCTGTAAAGGGGATGCCGGACGTAGCGATATGGCCCCCAGGTCACCAGAACGCGCTTCTTGTTTCCGTCGATACAGCCGAGCGCCCAGAGCCGAAGGACCATCGCCGCGGCGATCAGGAGGCTGCCGCAGAGCTCGACGAGCCGGATCGAGGAGGCGTTCCTGTCCGCGAAAAGGATGAGGATCGCGAAGGCCAGGCCGGCTGCCAGAGAGCCCCGGAGACGGAGCCGGTTGACTCTCTTGATCTCGAGGTTCAGCTCCAGAACCTGGGGGGTGTGCTCAATCTCTGTCAAGGGAACCTCTCTTTTCCGTGGAAAGATCGCGATAGAACACGAGCTCACGCCAGCTCCCCAGAGGCAGGGCGGTAAATCCGAGCGTCCGGCTCAGCTCGTCGAAATCCGCGGAATGTTTGCGGGACAGGATGAACAGCCGGCTCCCTTCTTCTTCCTGGAGCTCCCCGCGGAGGGACT
>DATEIO010000091.1:0-7510 GCA_035278895.1 Thermoanaerobaculia bacterium
TCAGCGCGCCGCCACCACCACCGAGTTCATCCCGATGATCGCCAGCTCACGGCGCAGCGACTCGGCCTTGTCGCGGTCCTCGAAGGCGCCGACCTGGACGCGGTTCCAGGTGCCGTCCGACTGCACGACGGTCTCCGGATAGATGCGCGCCAGCTCCTGCTGGTACGCGACCGCCCGCTCGCGCTCGCTGAAGGCGGCGACCTGGACGGTGAAGCGAGGCGGAACGTTGTCCTCCCCGGGCTTCAGGGGGTGGATTTCGACGAACGCCGTGCCCGAGCGGACCATGCCCACCTCGCGGGCCGCGGCGTAGGAGAGGTCGAGGATGCGGCTCTTGCTGAACGGGCCGCGGTCGTTGATCCGCACGATCACGCTCTGCCCCGTGCGCACGTTGCGCACCGCCACGCGGGTTCCGAAGGGGAGTGAGGGATGGGCGGCGGTCAGGGCGTTCATGTCATAGCGCTCACCGTTCGCGGTGCGGCGTCCGTGGAACCCGGGGCCGTACCAGGAAGCGAAGCCCCTCTGCGAGGGAGCTCCGAGGCCCTCCGGCTCGGCCGGAGTCGCCGGCTGGCGATTGCCCGAGCAGGCCGCGCTGAACAGCGAAGCGGCGAGGAGAACGGCGAGGAACAGACGGAACGGAACGGGAGCGAGCCGGAACGTCTTCCGTTGGTGCATGGGCTGTTGTTCTCCGTAAGGTGGTGACTTTCCATCTTCGTGAGAGCTCTTGGTCCAATCACGCGGATACGGCTTGCGCTTGGAGGCATCTTAGCACATCGACAACTTTCGCTTTGAGAACCCCTTCTCAAGTGGGGCGGGGCCCTACACCCGGGGAGCCGCGATTTCGGCGGCCTGGGCCCCGGCGAGAGCGGGTTCTATCACCTCGGCGAGGAGCTCGTCCACCTGCCGGGCGGAGCGGCCGGTGAAGATCACCGGGTCGAGCCAGGGCTCCACCTCCTCGCGAGTGAGGCGGAAGTCCGGGTCGGCCACGATGAGTCCGACGAGCGGGTTCTCCCCTCCTCTCTCTACAGTGCTCTGGGACTCCAGGCTGTAGCCGCGGATCTTCTCGTGGAGGTGCTGGCGGTCGCCGCCGCGCAGGACCGACTCCATGAGAATGGTCTCGGTGGCCATGAAGGGGAGCTCGCGGGCGACCCGGGCCGCGACCGTGCCCTCCCGCACGGAGAGGCCCGCCGCGATATGGGCGGCCAGGCCCAGGATGGCGTCCGCGGTCAGGAAGGCGTCGGGGAGCACGAGCCGGCGGTTGGCCGAGTCGTCCAGGCTCCGCTCCAGCCACTGGGTGGCGGTGTTCAGCGGGCCGTTCAGGCTGTCCGTCATCAGCCGGCGGGCAAGGCCGCACATCCGCTCCGCGCGCACGGGATTCCTTTTATAGGCCATGGCCGAGGAGCCGACCTGCTCGGCGTCGAAGGGCTCGGAGAGCTCGCCCACGCCCTGGAGGAGGCGCAGGTCGGTCCCGTACTTGTGGCACGACTCGGCCAGGCCCGCGAGGGTCGCGAGCACCTGGGAGTCCTGCTTCCTTGAATAGGTCTGGCCGGTCACCGGGAAGCTCTCGGCGAATCCGATCCGCCGGGCCACCCGCCGGTCGAGCTCACGGACCTTTTCGTGGTCGCCGGAAAAGAGGGTGAGGAAGCTCGCCTGGGTGCCGGTCGTGCCCTTGACCCCCCGGCAGCGCAGGGTGGCCAGGCGGTGCCGCACCTCGGCCAGGTCCATCGCGAAGTCCTGCAGCCACAGGCAGGCCCGCTTGCCCACGGTGGTGAGCTGGGCCGGCTGGAAGTGGGTGTAGGCGAGGCAGGGGATGGCCCGGGTGCGGCGGGCGAAGGCGGAGAGCTCCCGGAGCACCGAGGCGAGCCGGGCTTCGAGGAGGCGGAGGGCGTCCCGGGTGAGGATCGCGTCCGTGTTGTCCGTGATGAAGGCGCTCGTCGCCCCCAGGTGGAGGATGCCGCCGGCCCCCGCGGCTACGCGGTCCGCCTGCTCGGCGTAGTGCCGGATGTGGGCCACCACGTCGTGCCGGGTCCGCCGCTCGATCTCTGCCACGCGCGCGAGGTCGACGTCCCCGGCGACCTTCTTCAGGGCCTCGATCTGCTCCGCCGTGATCGGGAGCCCCAGCTCCTTCTCGCTCTCGGCGAGGGCGATCCACAGCTGGCGCCAGGTCCTGAAGCGGTTGGAAGAGGAGAAGAGCCGCGCCATCTCCGGCGAGGCGTAGCGTTCGTAGAGGGGGTTCTGGGGGGAGTCGGCGAGCATGGCGGGCGATTGTACCAAGGGACCTGATCCAGGGCGTCTGCTACAATCCGCCCTCGTCGCCCCCTTGGGCGGCCTTTTCCAAGAGCTCTTTTCTTCTCCTTTCTTCTTTATGCCCATCAGAGTTGATTCAGAAATCGGACGCCTGCGGCGCGTTCTCGTCCACCGGCCCGGCCGCGAGATCGATTGGATGGTCCCCTCGATGATGGGGAGCCTGCTCTTCGACGACATCCTGGACGGCGAGGAGGCCCGGGAAGAGCACGACGTGTTCCAGAAGGTCCTGCGGCAGGCCGGCGTCGAGGTCCTGGAAGCCCGCAACCTGCTCGCGGACGTCCTCGCGGACAGCGAGGTGAAGCGCCGCCTTTTAGATGAGCTCGAGGCCGAGTACGGCGCCCCGTTCAGCCTGGCGCGCCGGCTCTACGAGCTGCCGCCGGAAGAGCTGGCGGACGCCCTCGTCGGCGGGATCCGCTCCCAGGAGCCGACCCTGAACGCGGGACACCAGCACCCGTTCGACCTCGATCCGGTCCCCAACTACTTCTTCCAGCGCGACCCTCAGGTGGTCCTGGGCGACCGGGTGGTCATCTCCTCCATGGCGACCCCGGCGCGCGAGCGCGAGCCGCTCCTTGCCCGCACGATCTTCGAGCACCACCCGGGCCTGTCCGGCATCTCCGCCCTGTTCGAGATCGACGTCCCGCCCTCGGGAGCGCCCCAGCACAACCCCAACTTCCCGTACCCGAACCTCGAAGGGGGAGACGTGCTGGTGGTGAGCCCGGAGATCGTCCTGGCCGGGCTCTCCGAGCGGACCAACCGGCGGGGGATCGAGGTTCTGGCGGAGTACCTGCGCCGCGAGGAGACCTCCTTCCGCCACCTGATCATGGTCGAGCTGCCGCGCAAGCGGTCGTACATGCACCTGGACACCGTCTTCACCCTGATCGACAAGAATCTCTGCCTGGCCCACCTGCCGGTCATCCTCCCCGGCGGCCCGGAGTCGGCCCACGTTTACACCGTGGACCTGCACGCGAAGAACCTGACCTTCACCCTGCGCAGCTCGCTCTTGAAGGTCCTCTCCGAGATCGGGCTCGAGCTCGAGATCGTCCCCTGCGGCGGGCCCGACGAGGCGATCGACCAGGAGCGGGAGCAGTGGACCGACGGCGCCAACGCGTTCGCGATCGCCCCGGGGCTCATCCTCCTCTACCGGAGGAACCGCAAGACCCTGGACGAGCTCGCCCGGCGCGGCTGGCGCGTGATCTCCGACGAGGAGGCCGCGGCCGGCAAGCACGATCTCCTGAACGGCGGCCCGGCCGTGATCTCGCTGTGGTCCAACGAGCTCTCCCGGGCCCGCGGCGGTCCCCACTGCATGACCATGGCGATCGAGCGGGACCCGCTTTGAACCTTCACAAAACCAACTTTCTCTGATCTCTCGGAGGAGATTTCATGGCCCGTCACCTGATCTCGATCCACGACCTCACGGCCCGGGAGGTCGCCGGCCTCTTCAAGCTGGCGGCCGACGTCAAGGCCAATCCCGGCAAGTACGCGACCGCCCTGAAGCAGAAGAGCCTGGGCATGATCTTCGAGAAGTCCTCCACCCGCACCCGGGTGAGCTTCGAGGTGGGCATGGTGCAGATGGGCGGTCACGCCCTGTTCCTCTCCAGCCGCGACATCCAGCTCGGCCGCGGCGAGCCGATCTCCGACACGGCCCAGGTGCTCTCCCGCTACGTGGACGGCATCATGGCCCGCACCTTCGCCCACCAGACCGTGGTCGACCTCGCCCGCTACGGGAGCATCCCGGTGATCAACGGCCTGACCGACGACCTCCACCCCTGCCAGGCCCTGGCCGACTACTTCACCCTGGGCGAGATCTTCGGAGACCTGAAGGGCCGGAAGCTCGCCTACGTGGGAGACGGCAACAACATGGCTCACTCCCTGATGTTCGGAGCTTCCAAGGCCGGCATGGACGTGGCCGTGGCCTCCCCCAAGGGCTACGAGGTCAAGGAGCACTACGCCAACCTCGCGAAGCAGGACGCCCAGGCCGCCGGAACCAAGGTGATCCTCACCAACGACCCTGCCGAAGCCGTGAAGGGAGCCTCTGCCGTCTACACCGACGTCTGGGCTTCCATGGGCCAGGAAGCCGAAGCCCAGGAGCGCCTGAAGGCCTTTCGGGGCTTCGAGGTGAACGCCGCGCTCATGGCCCACGCCCAAAAGGACGCCGTCTTCCTGCACTGCCTCCCCGCCCACCGGGGAGAAGAGGTGTCCGCCGAGGTCGCCGACGGGCCGCAGAGCCGGATCTTCGACGAGGCGGAGAACCGGTTGCACGTGCAGAAGGCGGTGATGCTGTGGGCGATGGCGGGGGTGGAGATCGGTTGATTTCGTTGTAGGGGCGCAATTCATTGCGCCCTTTTCGGGGAGGCGGGCGTAGTTCAGGCGCGCCATGAGGGGGCGCAATGAATTGCGCCCCTACAACCTGCGATTCAGGGTTTCCCCAGCACCCGCGCCATCTCCCGCCACGCCTTCCCCCGGTGGGAAACCGCCCCCTTCTCCGCGCCAGAGAGCTCTGCGAAGGTAAACCGCGAGCCCTCCGGCACGAAGACCGGGTCCCAGCCGAAGCCGTGCGCGCCCCGGCCGGCGAGGGTGAGGTGGCCGTCGGTCCTTCCCTCGGCCACGATCTCCTCGTCCCCGTCCTTATAGAGGAGGAAGCAGCGGGCGGCGGCGCGGGGGTCGCCCAGGGCGTGGGCGGTCCGGGCAAGGCCTTCGGCTCCCACGGCTTCGAGCATCCACTTGACGAGGGGGCCGGGGAAGCCGTTCAGGGCGGTAAGGTCCAGGCCGGCCTCTTCGACGACGAGCGGGCGGCCGAGGCGGCGCCAGGCTTCGTCCGCCTTGGCGCGCAGGACTTCCAGATACGAGAGGGACTGGATCTCGGGGAGGTCGACCTCCGCGGCTTCGAGGTCCGCCCCGAGCGCCAGGCGCGCCTCCGCGATCTTGCCGCGGTTTCCGCTGACGAAGACGAAGGGCCGGATCATGCCCCGGAGGCTAAACGGTTGAGCTCGATGATCAGCTCGTCCACCTGGTGGCGGAGGAGAGCCGGGTCGCCGGAGTTGTCGAGGATGCGGTGGGCGGCGCGGCGGCGCTCTTCGCCGTCCCCTTGGGCGAGAAGGCGGGCGCGGGCGGCTTCCTCGGGCATGCCGCGGTGGACGGCCCGCTCGAGCCGCACCTCGCAGGGGGCCTCGACGGTCACGACCAGATCGAATCCCGGGGTGTAGCCCGCTTCCACGAGGAGCGTGGCTTCGAGCACCACGACCTTTTCGGGCGTCGCGCTGGCCACCTCCACGAAGCGGTGGCGGACCAGCGGGTGGACGGCGGCTTCGAGAGCGCGGCGCGCCTCGGGATCGCTGAACACGCGGGCGGCGACCCGCGCGTGATCCACTCCGCCGTGGGCATTGAGCACGTCGGGGCCGAAGAGATTCACCACCGCCTCGACTCCCGGCTGCCCCGGCTGGTAGAGCTCGGCCACCATCCGGTCGGCGTCGATCACCAGGAACCCGGCCTCGCGCAGCCACTTCGCCACGGTGGACTTGCCGCTCGCAAGCCCGCCTGTCAAGCCCACCGTGAGGGGACGTTTCATCGGATGCCTCCGGAGAGACCCTGGCGGCGCCGGCCCGCCTTGAGCGTGTTCGCGAGGACCATGGCGACCGTGAGCGGGCCGACCCCGCCGGGAACCGGGGTGATCGCCGCGGCCTTCGGGGCCACGGCGGTGAAGTCGACATCGCCGACGAGAGTGTAGCCCTTGGAGTCGAGCTGGGCGAGGCGGCCCGCGTCGCCCGGGAAGAGGCGCTCCACGAGGGCCCGGTCGGTGATGCGGTTGATCCCCACGTCGATCACCACCGCGCCCTCCCGCACGTGCTCCGCTCCGAGGAAGGCCGGGCGGCCGATGGCGGCCACCAGGATATCCGCCTCGCGAGTGACGGCGGGGAGGTCGGCGGTCTTCGAGTGACAGATCGTCACCGTGCAGCTCTCCCGCAGGAGGAGGCCGGCCATGGGCTTGCCCACGATGGCGCTCCGGCCCACGATCACGGCGCGGCGCCCGGCGAGCGGGATGCCGTTCCGTTTCAGGATCTCCACGATACCCGTCGGCGTCGCCGGAGTGAACCCCTCCTCGTCCAGCCACAGGCGCCCCACGTTGACGGGATGGAAGCCGTCCACGTCCTTGTCGGGGGAGATCCTCTCGACCACCCGCTTCTCGGTGACGTGGCGGGGGAGCGGGAGCTGCACGAGGATGCCGTCGACCGAGTCGTCGGCGTTGAGCTCGTCGACGATCGCGAGGAGCTCGTCTTCGGAGATCGTGTCCGGCCGCCGGATCGTGCGGCTCACCATGCTGATCTCGGCGCAGCCCCTGACCTTGCTCCCCACGTAGGTCTGGGAGGCCGGGTCCTCGCCCACGAGCACGGCGGTGAGGCCGGGGGGGCGGTGCCCGGCCGCAGTCATCTCGCGCACCGCCAACGCCACCTCGGCGCGGATCGCGGCGGCCGCGGTCTTGCCGTCCAGAATCGCCGTCATCCCGGGAGCCTCCCGCTGTAGAGGCAGACCGTCCCGCCGGACAGGTCCTTCCAGGAGAGGTCGGTGAACCCGGCGGAGGCCATCCTGTCGAGGAAATCCCGGCGCTGCGGGAAGGTGAGCACGGATTCGGGCAGATAGGTGTAGGCCGAGCCGCGAGGAGAGACCAGCCGTCCGATCCAGGGCAGAAGCCGGAGGAAGTAGAAGAGGTAGATCGCCTTCAGGGGTTGCCATCTCGGGATGGCGCATTCGAGCACCACGAGCCGGCCGCCTGGCCGGAGCACGGAGGCGAGTTGGCGGATCGCGGCATCCAGGTCGGCCACGTTGCGCAGGCCGAAGGAGACCGTGGCCCCTGAGAAGCGCCGCTTCGGGAAGGGGAGGGCTAGGGCGTCGGCCGCGAGCGCCGCGGGCCGCGGAGCGGTCATCCGTCCGAACTTCTTCCGGGCGATCGCGAGCATCGGAACACAGAAATCCGCCGCCGCCACCCGCGCGCCCCGCCGCCGGAGCGCCGTGGCCTGGTCGCCCGTGCCGCAGCAGAGGTCGAGCACCTCCGCGCCCGGCGAGGGCCCCAGTGCCGCGGCCGCCTTCCGGCGCCAGACCAGGTCCAGGCTCGCGGAGAGCACGTGATTCAAAAGGTCATACCGGGGAGCCACCCCCGCGAACATGTCGCGGATCGCCTGCCCCGACTTGTCGAGAGTCGTCGTCGTTTCGG
>DATEIO010000092.1:0-2939 GCA_035278895.1 Thermoanaerobaculia bacterium
AGGACATCAAGGACATCAAAGCTGTTGTCCCTACCGTCCTTGCAGTCCTTGCAGTCCCTTGGGGCCTTGTTTTCTCGCCTGGCGGGACGCCCACGCTTTCTGCCTGCGCAGGTTTCCCGCCTCACGGGGCGGCGCTCTCGCCTCATGGGGCGGCACTCCCGCCTCGCGGGGCGGCCGCCGCGTCCCCGGAATTTTCTCCCCTCCGAGCGGGTTAGAATCCTCTTGAGAGCACAGAGACTAGGCGTTTCCGCCGGCCGTTCCGTAGAATAGGTGGGTCTTAGAGCAGACCGGAGTGGAGAAGATCGTCTCGATGCACCGACTGAAGCTCCCCTTGTTCGCCCTTCTCTGCGGTCTCGGCGCCCTTCCGGCCCGGGCCGAGCTGGTGATTCTGACGGACGGCCGCTTCCTCAAGGTGGCGTCGTACGAGGCTGGCGCCGAGCAGGCGCAGCTCACGTTTGAGGCGGGCGGGCGGATGACCCTGCCGATCCTCAGGATCGAGCGGGTGATCGAGGACGAGGTGATCCCCGAGCCCGATCCCCCGGAGGTCGTGGCCGAGGTGGCGGTGCCGCCCACGCCGGCCCTGATCCCGCTCCGGTTCGAAGAGTCCCAGAAGGTGCCGGAGGGCCCCTACGGCCAGCTCATCTATGAGACGGCGAAGCGCCACTCGGTCAACCCGCAGGTGGTGGCGGCGCTCATCCGGCAGGAGTCGGCGGGCAACCCCAAGGCCCGCTCCCACAAGGGCGCGCGTGGCCTGATGCAGCTCATGCCCGCCACGGCGCAGCGGTTCGGGGTGCGGAAAGAGCACCTGTACGACCCCAAGCACAACGTGGAGGCGGGCGTTCGTTACCTCTCCTGGCTCCTGGAGCAGTTCCCGGACGACCTGTCCAAGGTGCTCGCGGCCTACAACGCGGGGGAGAACGCGGTGCTGCGCTACGGGGGCATCCCGCCGTACCGGGAGACCCGCAACTACGTCCGCAAGATCTATTCGACGCTCGGGCTGACGCTCGAGATGTAGGACCCCTCGCCCCACTTTCCGCCCAGGTACTTCATGACGACGAGCGTGCGGTCGTCGCTCGGTTCCTCCCCGCCCGTGTAGCGGGCGACCACGTCGAGCAGCCGGTTTCTCACCTCGGCGGCTCCCACGCCGTCCACCCCTTGCAGGGTTTCCAAAATCTCCGTCTTCTCCTTGAAGGTGTATTCTCTGCGATGTAGAGTATTCGTACTTTTGAGAGCAAGGGAGGTCCCGTGATGAAAGGGAAGCGCTGGGTTGGGCTGGTGATGTTGACAGGGCTCCTGCTGGTAGCTGCGGGGGACGCTGCGTGGGCGGAGTGCGGGACGTGCCAGTTTTGCAAGCGGGACACGAGAGCTTTTGTATTCGCCTACGAGCTCTGCATGGTTGCCAATGAGCAGAGTGGTTCGATGTGCTGCCGGGAGGATGACATCAGCTTCAACAAATTTTGTACGCTGACGGGGGACGCCTGCTACGGCATTATTGTCGACGGCGGCGGAGGCTCCGGGGGAGGTGGTAGCTCGGCCTGCAACTATCAGAATGGTTGGTGCCCGGCCGAATGCATGAGTTGCAGTGGCGGAACCCGTCCTGCGATTTAATGGATCCCCAGGAGTGAGCCTTTGCGAAGAGTGACCCGTTTTCCCGAGGGCTGGGCGGGCGTTGCCGCCCTGGTTTGCCTCTTGGCTGTTGCCGGCATGAACCGCGCCGCTGGCGACCCGGCGGCCTCTCCTGCGGCGACTCCGATCCGCGTCACCCTGGCCTCGGTTTCCGGGGAGCCTCTCGCTGGAGAGGGTTTCGTCGTCTTCCAGGGGTCCGCTTCTCCGACTCCCATCGTCATTCCCGTCAAATTGCCCGGCGCTGCGGTAACCGAGCTGCCCGCCGGCTCGCATTGGACGTTGATCGTGGATTTTCCCGGGTACTTTGCGGCGGATTCCGTTCTCCAGGTGCCCCGGGAAGCTCTGGCGGCTCCATTGGAGGTTCCGGTCAAGCTACGGCCGGCGGGCACGGTCACCGGGAAATTCACTGTGGGGGAAAAAGAGAAGCTGCCGGTGAGATTGGAGGCCCGGTTCGAGCCGACCCGGGAGACTCCCCCCAGAAAACAGGATGTCCCGGCAGGTGTGGCCAAGTGTGCAGTCGCCTCATCCGGGGACTGGCGGTGCAGGATGCCGGCGGGGCGGCTCGACGTGGCTCTGCATCCAGAGGGGTTCGTGCCCCTGTATCTCTGGAGCTTCGAGATGAAGCCCGGAGAGAAGAAGCCGCTCGGGTCACGGAAGCTCGTCCGTGGCGCCTCGGTGGCGGGCTGGATCACGCGGGAGGATGGCACGCCGGCCGAAAAGTGCCGGGTCCGCATGGAGCGGGCCCTGGGGCCCGGTGCCGTGCGCGATTCCACGCTGGAGTTCCTTCAGGCCGTGGCCAGTGAGGTCCCCTGTCAGGCCAAGGGATTTTTCCAGTCGACTGCGTTGGCTCCTGGCTCGTACCTGTTGATTGCGGAGGAGAACGGGGCCCGGGCCGAGATGTCGCCTGTTCAGGTCTGGGAGGGTGCGGAATCGAGGCTCACGATGCCCATTGTGCTCCGCCGTGCCGTCGACTTCGAGGTGACGCTCTCTCCCCCAGTGGACTGGCTTGGACGCCCTTGGCGGATCGAGGCGCAACGGGCCCTCGATTACCGGACCGGCTGGGAGGAGCCTCCGTACCGGACCGAGGCAAGCCTGGAAGGCCGTGTCCGGCTCTCCAGGCAAACGCCCGGCCGGTTCTGGATCACGGTGTATGACCAACTCGGAAACGCGATCTTTTCCGATTCACACGTGGAGCTCTCCGACCCGGCGCAGGCCTATCCGATCACTCTGAACCTGATCTGGGTGCAAGGCACGGTTCATGTGGGTGACGAGCCCGTGGCCGGGCGCCTCTTCTTTGGGGGGAGAAGCGGTGC
>DATEIO010000093.1:0-2436 GCA_035278895.1 Thermoanaerobaculia bacterium
GCCACGGCCACGATCCCGAGCCCGAGGAGGACGGGGAGCGTGGGCCGGCGCCAGACGGCGGAGCCCGGACCGTTCGACATCGTCGTTTCCAAAATAGAGAGAAACCGGATGACCTCGCTCGGATACCTCGAAGCGCTCGCCTTGGTTCGCCGCACGTTTGCGGCCTCTCCACCTCCGGCCCGTCTGCACGTCCTGGGGAGGTTTTTCTCCTGCCCGTTCGTGCGGGTGCTCGGCTACCTTCCGCCTGCGGCGAGCGTCCTGGATATCGGTGCTGGTCACGGCATCTTCGCACATCTCGCGGCCGAAGGGGGAGCCCGCCGCGTGATGGCCGTGGAGCCGGATCTCCGCAAGGTCGCCGTCTTCCCCGGCCACCGGGCCATCCAGGTTATTGCAGGCTATGAAAGCGCCGTCTCGGGATTTTTCGATTGTGTCACTTTACTGGACGTTCTCTATCGTTTTCCAATGGAAGAGTGGGACTCCCTCTTCCGCTCCGTGCTCGCCCGCCTGAAGCCCGGCGGGGTCTTCCTGGTCAAAGAGCTGGACCCGGAAAACCGCGCCAAGGCCTTCTGGAACCGCACCCAGGAGCGGATCTCGGACTCGATCGGCCTCACGATCGGCACCGCCTTCAGCTACGAGCCGCCGTCGCGCATGCGGGAGCGCTTCCTGGCGGCGGGGTTTTCAGAGTTCGAGGCGGTGGGAATGGGGGAGTGGTACCCCCATGCGCATGTGCTTTACGTGGGAAGGAAGTGAGCCACCCACTCGTCGATCAGCGCCCGCGCGATGCTGAACCGTGAGGGCAGGCCGGGCAGCGTCTCCACGGTGAACCAGGCCGCGTCTTCGATCTCGCCGGGTTGAGGTGTGATCTCCCCGGACTCCCAGTCGGCCACGAAGCCGACCATGAGGGAGTGGGGGAAGGGCCACGGCTGGCTTCCGAAGTAGCGGATGTTTTTCACCCGCACGCCCACCTCTTCGAAGATCTCGCGGGCCACGCACTGCTCCATGGACTCGCCGGGCTCGACGAAGCCCGCGAGGGTGCTGTAGACGCCGGGCGCGAAGTGGGGGGAGCGGGCGAGGAGGATCTCGGGGCCCCGCTCGATCCGCACGATCACGGCGGGGGAGACGCGGGGGAAGTGCTGGAGGCTGCAGCGGGGGCAGAGGCGGGCGAATTCGCCTTCCTGGGGCAACGTCTCTTCGCCGCAACGGCCGCAGAAGCGGTGGTTCCGGTCCCACTCCACGATCTGCACGGCCCGGCCGGCCAGCTTCCAGACCTCCTCGGGCAGCAGGTTCCAGAGCTTGCGGAGTCCCTGGAAGGCGAGGCCCGCGGGCGGCTCCGTGCCCTCGGGAAGCTCCACGGCGCGGGCGGGCCGGCCCTCGATCGTGCCGACCTCGTGGACGCGGCCGGCGGCGAGGTCCAGCGCCTCCCACTCCGAGCCTTCGGGCACGCGGGCGCTCCCCTCCTCGACGCGGACCAGGAGGTCGCTCCCCCGGAAAGCGAACCAGAAGGCGCTCACGGCAGGCCGTCGAGCCCGTGCAGGTATTGGGCGAAGACGTCGTTGAAGAGGGCGCCCGGCCGCTTCTTCCGCAGGAGGGAGACCACCTCCGGCCCGCTCATCCCCATGTCCATGAGGATGAGCCCCGCCACGAGCGCCGAGCGGTTGAAGCCCATGCCGCAGTGCGAGAGCACCCGGTGGCCGCTCCGGACGAGGGATGCCCCGAGCCGGGCCACGGCGATCAGCTTCGCCGTGTCCGGCAGATCCTCGTCGTAGATCGGGAAGTAGACGTAGAGGATGTGGTTGGGGATCGTGGGCACGCCGTGATCCAGATCGCCTTCGAGATCGATGACCACGGTGATCTTGTGGTCGTCCAGGTGCTGCCAGTCGGTGATCTTGGGCGACAGGTAGAGGCAGCCCGCGTCGTCCAGGCAGATGATGTCCATGTCAGTCGGTACCTGCGTCAGTCGATATCCTGTTTGCGGAGGTGCTGGTCGATCATCACGGCGGCGATGTTGCCCGTGCCCATGGCGACCGCGACCTGCTGGGTCATGGGGCGCAGGTCTCCGGCGATCCAGACGCCCGGCACGTTGGTGTCCCCCCGCTGGGATTTCGGTTGTGCGTGGTGGCCGGTCTCGGCGATCTCGACGCCGAGCTGCTGGGGCAGGTCGGTCCTCCCCAGGGCCGGGCTCGACACGAAGAAGGCGTCCGCTTCGAGCGTCGTGCCGTCCGCAAGCTCGAGAGCTTCGAGGTGCCGCTTTTCGCCGATCAGCCGCTTGATCTCGCCGGCGAGGATCGGGATCTTCTTCTCTTTCAGGCGCTCGGCGTACTTGCCGGCGAGCTCCTTTTCTCCGGTCAGGAGGACGCGCAGCCGGTCCGTGTAGCGGGAGAGCCCCAGGGCCATGCCGCTCGCGCGGTCGGCCGGGCCGGTGCCGATGACGATCGT
>DATEIO010000094.1:0-7665 GCA_035278895.1 Thermoanaerobaculia bacterium
GGTAGATCCGGCGGACGAGCTCGCGCTGGCCTGGCCCGCCATCCTCCAGGATCGACACCCCCCGGCCTACAGCCCGGGGGTTCCTCTGAAGAATGCGCGGAACGAGCTCGTCGAGCCCGGCCGCGAGATCGCCTGCGTGCCGGGGCTTCATCAACGCCCTTTGAACAGCTGCCGGGCGATCACCAGGCGCTGGACCTCGCTCGTGCCCTCGCCGATGGTGCAGATCTTGGCGTCCCGGTAGTACTTCTCGGCCCGGTAGTCCTTGATGAACCCGTAGCCGCCATGGATCTGGACCCCGCGCTCGGAGCAGAACACGGCCGTCTCGCCGGTGTAGAGCTTGGCCTCGGAGGCCAGGCGCGACACGTTCGCGCCGCGGTCCATGGCCTCGGCCGCGGCATAGGTCAGGATCTCGGCCGCCGCGATGCGCGTCGACATCTCGGCCAGGTGGAACTGGATGGCCTGGAAGCGGGCGATGGGCTGGTTGAACTGCTCGCGCTCCTTGGCGTAGCGCAGAGCCGTCTCATAGGCGCCGATCGCGGTGCCGAGCCCGAGGGCCGCGATCGAGATGCGGCCGCCGTCCAGGATCTGGAGGGCCTGGATGAAGCCCTCGCCCACGTCGCCCAGGAGCCGGTCCTCGGAGACGAAGCAGTTCTCCATGACGACCTCGGCGGTGTCCGAGGCGCGGATGCCGAGCTTGTTCTCCTTCTTGCCCGGCCGGAAGCCTTCCATGCCCTTTTCGAGCACGAAGGCCGAGATGTTGTGGTGGCGCGGACCGGCGGGATCGGTCACGGCGAAGACCACGCAGACGTCGCCCACGCTGCCGTGGGTGGTGAAGGTTTTCGAGCCGTTCAGGATCCAGCCGCCGTCCACCTTCTCGGCGCGGGTGCGGGTGCCGGCGGCGTCCGAGCCGGCGCCTGGCTCGGTCAAGCTCCAGGCCGCGATCTTCTCGCCGGAAGCGAGCGGCACCACCCAGCGCCGCTTCTGCTCCTCGCTGCCGAACTTGTAGATGTGGTTCGTGCCGAGCGAGTTGTGGGCGGCCACGCTGATGCCCACCGACGGGTCGACCTTCGACAGCTCGGTGATCACGATGACGTATTCAACGTATCCGAGCCCGGCGCCGCCGTACTCCTCGGGAAAGATGATGCCTAGAAAGCCCAGCTCCCCGGCCTTCTTCATCACGTCCTTGGGGAACTTCTGGGCTTCGTCGATCTCCTCGACGATCGGGTCGACCTCGCGGCGGGCGAAATCCCGCGCGGTTTCCTGGATGGCGCGCTGCTCGTCGGTCAGGGAAAAATCCACGTTCTCCTCCTCAGGGCTCCACTTGTGCCGGACGGCCGGGCGGGGTTCGAGGCCGGGCGGAAGGCGATGCTATCGCGGCGGGGAGAGGTTGGCAAACCGGCTAGAATGGGCGGCCATGACCACCGACCACGCTCCCCTCGTCCGCCGGCTGATGGCCCGGCAGGACCTCTCCCGCGCCGAGACCACCGCGCTCCTCGAAACGCTGCTCCGGGAAGACTCGACGGGTTGGAAGCTCCTTGCCTTTTCCGTCGCCTCCCAGACCAAGGGGGAGACGGTCGCCGAGCTCCTGGGGATGTGCGACGCGATGCGCGCTCTGACCGGCGGTTACGACCTCGACCTCTCCGGCCGCCGGCCCCTCGAGGTGTCGAGCGCGGGGAGCAGCGGGGTCCGCAAGATCAACGTCTCGACCCTGATGGCGCTCGTCGTGGGCGAGCCCCAGGTGCCGGTCCTCAAGCACTCCTTCTTCCGGATCACGAGCGTCGCGGGGAGCGCCGACGTCCTGGCGGGGGTGGGGATCGTCGTCCCGGCCGTGACGATCCCCCAGGTCCGGCGGGCGGTCGAGCAGGTGGGCGTCGCCTTCTATTCGCCTATCTTCGTGAGCCCCGAGCTGGGAAACCTCGTCCACTTCGGCCAGCAGCTCCTGGAGCACGGGGTAGGGGTGAGCACGCCTTTCAATCTGCTCGTCCCCCTCTTCACCCCCGTCCCGATCCGCTACCGGATGTTCGGCCTCAACAACCCCCGCCAGTTCGAGCTGCTGACCGACCTGTTCAAGGGGCTCGGGTTCGAGAACGGCCTCGTGGTCCGCGGCTTTGATGGGCTTGACGAGGCCACGGTCTGCGGGCCGAGCCGGGTGCGGGGCTACCGGGGGAGCGAGGACTTCGACTTCATCCTCCAGCCCGAGGAGGCCGGCTTGAAGACCGCGCCTCTCGCCGCCATCGCGCCGTTCGACGCCGGGTCGAACCTGCGCGACTTCCTGCGCATCGCCCACGGTTTGGAAACCGGGCCCAAGCGGGACCTGGTGGCGCTGAACAGCGGCCTCGCCTTCTGGATCTCCGGGCGCACGGCCACGATCCGGGAAGGGGTCGGGGAGGCCCTTCGAAGGCTCGAAAGCGGCGAGGTCAGGGACCGGCTGCGGGCCGTCGTCGAGATCACGGGGAATCCGGACGTCCTCCGGAAAGCCGAGCAGGAGAACCTTGCATGAACCGTTATCTGGACCTGGTGGAACGCCTGAAGGACAGCGTCTTGAACGGCCGGGGGGACACGGACCCCGGTCTCCGGCGCGCGGTCGAGGCGCGGGCGGCGGAGCTGTCCGGGAAGCCCGGAGAGCCGGCCGGAGAGATCCCGGCCAACCTTCGGGAGCACGTGGACAAGATCGCCCGCCATGCCTACACGATCACGGACGAAGACGTCGCTGCCCTGAAGGCCGCCGGCTGGTCCGAGGACGCGATCTTCGAAATCTCGGCCGCCGCCGCGCTGGGCGCCGGAGTCGCCCGCCTGGAGCGCGGCCTTGCCGCTCTCCGGGGGGCCACGCCATGAGGCTCGAAAAGGTCCGCCAGGGGGAGGGGATCAAGCGGTTTCTCTTCCCCCTTTTCGCCTGGAAGATGGGCGCGCGCGTGCCGGACGTCGTGCGCACGCTGCTCCACCGGCCAAAGCTTTTCGGCAATCCCTACAATCAGTGGATCCAGGCGGTCCTCCGCGGGCCGTCGCCGTGGAGCGTGTCGGAGCGGGAGCTCTTCGCCTCCTTCACCTCCCGCCTGAACCAATGCGTGTTCTGACGGGAGCAGCACGGCGCGGTCGCGTCGATGGCTCCCGGCGGTGAAGATTCCCTGGTGCGGGCGGTGCTCGCGGATTACAGGACCGCGCCCATCTCCGAAAAGCTCCGGGCGATGCTCGGTTTCCTCGAAAAGCTGACCTTGACGCCCGCGGAGGTCGGCCCGGCGGATATCGCGCCCCTGCGCGCCGCGGGCCTCACGGACGAGGCGATCGAGGACGCCATCCACGTCTGCTCGATGTTCAACCTGATGAACCGGGTGGCCGATTCGCTGGGCTTCGACGAGGCCACGGAAGCGGGTTACGCGGCGGGGGCCCGGATGCTGCTCAAATCCGGATATCTGCTGTAGGGGCTGAAACAGGCAGGGCGGCCACACAGGGCCGCCCCTACAGGTCGTTGGCCGGTCTGGCCGGTCCTTACCCCTGCGGCTCGACCTTGATCAGGTTGATCACCCGCTTCACACCGTCGGTTTCGCGGGCGAGCTGCTCGGCGCGGGTCTTGGCCAGGTCCTTGGCGACCGTGCCCTGGAGCGTGACCTCGCCGCTGTTGCTGTCCACGTCGATGTTGAAGGGGTTGATCTCCGTGTCGGCCGTGAGCTTGGCCTTGATCTTGGTGACGATGGCCGCGTCGTCGACCTGCTCGCCCGGGGTCTGGGTGGTGGAGCAGGCGCCCAGGGCCAGGAGGCCGAAGGCCAGGATCAGGACCGTTGCGAGACTGCGAATCATGGTGCGGGACATGGTGTGATTCCTCCGAGTCAGTTCCTGCGGTTGTTGGTTGATCGCCCGGCTCGAGGGGCTGGGAGGAGAATCCCCTCGAAGATACGCCGCACCGGGCCTCGATCCCCTTAAAAAGCAGGAAGCGTGCCAGTTTCGTCCCGGGCCAGGACGCTCGTCGCACCCCTGTCACACCGCCGACATCCGGCTGCTCACCCCCGTGGCTATCCTCTCCCCGAATCAGAGGGACCTTCCACTACCTTCCAGAGGAGACTACGGATGTTGAATAAAATCCTTGTGTGCGCGGGGCTCGCGGGATGCCTCGCGATACTGCCGGCCGCGGCCCAGGAGCCCGATCAAGCCTCGGCCTCCGAGCAGCCCGTCAACGCGCCCGCCCCCGAGAAGAAGGACGAGTCCGCCGGCAAGCTCTCCTACAACAAGGGCTTCTCCTTCGTGTCGGCCGACCGGCAGTTCACGATGAAGATCACCTCCCGGCTCCAGTCGCGCTACACCCTGACCGACCCCGAGGTGGGCGACTCTGTCGGCTCCTTCCGCATCCGCCGTGCGAAGACCTCGTTCGAGGGCATGGCTTTCGGGGACTGGAAGTACAAGGTCCAGGTCAACTGGGTCGGCGGCACGGTCGTCAACGCCGTCTCGCAGACTTCGAGCGGCGCGGTCTCCTCCTCGCGCTCGAACGGCCCGGTCCTCGAGGACGCGCAGATCGAGTACATGAGAAATCCGCTCGCGGTGCCCTGGATCGGCCAGGGCAAGGCCTTCTTCGGCCGCCAGGAGCTCACCTCCTCGGGCCGCCAGCAGTTCGTCGACCGCTCGATCGCCTCCGGCCGCTTCGCCGCCGGCCGCGACCAGGGCATCGGTCTGACCGGTACTACCGAGGCCAAGACCTTCGAGTACAACCTGGGCGTCTACAACGGCAACGGCATCAACCAGTCGACCAACGACAACAAGGATTACCTGACCGTCGCCCGCCTGGTCTGGACGCCGTTCGGCGAGTACAAGCTGGAGGAGAGCTCGCTCGACTATCCGGCCTCGCCGCGCCTCGCCCTGGGCGCCTCCGGCTACCAGAACACCGTGGGCACCGGCACCGGCGAGCGGGACCTCACCCGGTTGAACGGCGAATTCGCCTTCAAGGTGAACGGCCTGAACATGGTCGGTGAGTACTACACCGAGGAGTCCCAGCCGCCCTCCGGGCCGTCGCTCGACACGGACGGCTTCTACTACCAGCTCGGCTACCTGTTCCCGAACCGCATCTTCGAGATCGCCGGCCGCTACGCGGTCATCAGCCCCGACACCGCGGTCGACTCCGACCAGATCGAGACCCGGCTGGGCTTGAATGCCTACTTCAGCAAGTCGCACGAGTACAAGCTGCAGGCCGACTACGGCCAGATCGAGGACGAGCTCCGCAACACGAAGGACAAGGAGGCCCGCCTCCAGCTCCAGCTCTGGTTCTAAAACGTTCTCTGGGTTGGGAGACCGTTCCGGGCTCGGGCGGTCTCCCACAATTTTTGTGAGCCCGTTGCGCAAAGGTGGAAGCCAATGGAAAGACTCTTGGATCAGGAGCTCGACCGGACTCGCCAGGACCTCCTCCGCATGGGGGGCCTGGTCGAGCAGATGATCGGGGACGCCATGCGGGCCCTGATCGACCGGGACACGGACCTCGCCCGCGGCGTCGTGATGGCGGATGAAGGGATCGACCGGCTGGAAAAGCAGCTCGACGAGGAGTGCCACTCGATCCTGGCCCGGCTCCAGCCGACGGCCGTGGACCTTCGCCTCCTCGTCTCCGCGATGAAGATCAACAAGGACCTGGAGCGCATGGGAGACTCGGCCGTCAACATCGCCCAGGGGGTCGAGATCCTGAACGGCGAGCCGCCGCTCAAGCCCTACATCGACCTGCCGCGGATGGCCGGGCAGGTGCGGCAGATGGTGGCCCGGAGCCTGGACGCCTTCGCCCACAAGGACGCCGCCCTGGCGCGCGAGGTGTGCGAGAGCGACGACGAGATCGACGCGCTCTACCACCAGCTCTTCCGCGAGCTTCTGACCTACATGATCGAGGGGCCCGGCAACGTCTCCCGCGCCCTCCAGCTCCTGCTCATCGCACGGAACCTGGAGCGCATCGCGGACCATGCCACGAACGTCGCCGAGGATGTGATCTACTACGTCCTCGGGCAGGACATCCGCCACTCGCCGCGAACGGAGAAGGCCAAGAGATGACCCATGAGACCGAGACCATCCGTCCCGAGGTGCATCCGGTGAGCGCTCCACCGCCTCCCAACCCGAACGCGGCCGCCCCCGAAGGGGTGAAGAAGCAGGCGACCCGGCCTGCGATCGACAAGGCGATTCTGGACATCCGCGACCTCTCCCTCTGGTACGGGGAAAAGCGGGCGTTGAACGACATCTCGCTCCAGATCCCGGAAAAGCAGATCACGGCCTTCATCGGTCCCTCGGGCTGCGGCAAGTCGACGCTTCTGCGCTGCCTGAACCGCCTGAACGACCTGATCCC
This sequence comes from Thermoanaerobaculia bacterium, assembly GCA_035278895.1. Lineage (GTDB taxonomy): Bacteria > Acidobacteriota > Thermoanaerobaculia > Multivoradales > UBA5704 > DATARR01. The sequence continues at coordinate 6,302 of DATEIO010000094.1, forward strand.
GGGGGTAAAGATCGACGGCAACGTCCTCTTCGGCGGCGAGGACATCTACGATCCCTCGGTCGACGTGAACCTCCTGCGCAAGCGGATCGGAATGGTGTTCCAGAAGTCGAACCCGTTCCCCAAGTCGATCTACGAGAACGTGGCCTACGGCTGCAAGATCCACGGCGTCACCAAAAGAAGCGAGCTCGACGACATCGTGGAGCGCAGCCTGCGCGGCGCCGCCCTCTGGGATGAGGTCAAGGACCGCCTGAACGAAAGCGGCCTGGGATTGTCCGGCGGCCAGCAGCAGCGCCTCTGCATCGCCCGCGCGATCGCCGTCGAGCCCGAGGTCATCCTCTTCGACGAGCCCTGCTCGGCGCTCGACCCGATCGCCACGGCCAAGATCGAGGAGCTGATGGTCGACTTGAAAGCGGACTACAGCCAGGTGATCGTCACCCACAACATGCAGCAGGCCTCCCGGATCTCGGACTACACCGCCTTCCTCTACCTGGGCGAGCTCATCGAGTACGACCGCACGGACAAGCTCTTCATCAATCCCCAGCGGGAGGAGACCGAGGCCTACATCACCGGCCGGTTCGGGTAGGGATAGAATCCACCCGCCATGCTCGACGTCAAAGATCTGCCCGCGGTCAACGCGAGCCTGAACGCCCTGGCGGCTGTCCTCCTGGTCATCGGCTACGTCCTCGTCCGGCAGCGCAAGCTCATCGCGCACCGCAACGTGATGATCGCCGCCCTCGTCTGCTCCATCCTCTTCCTCACTTCGTACCTGATCTACCACGCCCAGGTGGGGTCGGTGAAATTCCAGGGGCAGGGGCCGGTGCGCACGGTCTATTTCACGATCCTCCTGACTCACACCGTGCTCGCCGCTCTGGTTCCCTTCCTGGCCGGGATTACGGTCTGGCGGGCGTACCGCAAGCAGTACAACCGCCACGCGCGCATTGCCCGCTGGACGCTGCCGATCTGGCTGTATGTCTCGGTGACGGGGGTGGTGGTGTACTGGATGCTTTATCAGATGAGCTGGTAGCTGTAGGGTGCGCTGCGCGCACGTGTTGCTCTCCACCGCCGAACACGTGCGCACAGCGCACCCTACGCAGGTCGTTCAGTTCATCTTCACCGGCAGCGCAAACAGCGCGTCCTCGAGCGGCGCATCAATCCTCACCTTCTCGATCACCGTCAAGCTCGCGCGGGCGCCGTATTCCTTCTCGATCCTGTGGGGGATCACGAGGCCGTTCACGGTGCGGAAATCCGCGAAGTAGGCCCTCTGCTGCATCTCCTGGGGGAGCTGGGTGTAGTCCACCACCTTCGAGTCCACGGCCACTTCGAGCCAGGTCTTGGGATCCAAGTGCCAGGTCTCGACCCAGCCG
>DATEIO010000095.1:0-4641 GCA_035278895.1 Thermoanaerobaculia bacterium
GCAGAAGTCGAGGGGATTGCTGCAAGTTGACCGGCGCCGGAGCGCCGCAATCCCGGGAATGCTGCAAATCGAGAGGAGTGAGAGTTATGAGCGCAGGACTGTCCGTCGCCGACATCGTGGCCCGCCTGGAGGGCCAACTCGCCTTCCATCGGGAGAAAGAGACGTTCCACGCCAGCCAGGAAGCGCTCCACCGCGAGCAGCGGTCTGCGCACGCGGCCGAGGTAGAACGGCTGACCCGCAGCCTGGAGGTCTTCCGGGCGAGCGCCGCCGAAGCCGCGGACCTGGCCGGCCGCGTCGCCCCCCGCTCGAAGGCCGCCGCCGTCTACACGGGCAAGAAGCTCTCCGTGAACAAGATGGCCACCGCCGTGATCGCCGGCTTCGGCCCCCACGAGCCCTTCGGCACCCGCAAGGTCACCGAGGAGATCCAACGGCAGTTCCAGGACAGCCTGCGCGAGCCCGTGGACCCGCGCATGGTTTCGCTGGCGCTTGCCCGGATGGCGAAGGCCCGGGGGATTCACCGGCTGCGGCCGGGGAAGCCTCATCATGAGGCGGTGTATGCGCGGGAGCGGGGGTAGCTTCTACCCCCGCGTCCTCTTCCACTCCTCATAAGCCCGCTCCGCCCCCGCAAGGAAGCTCGGAATCTCCGGCACCCAGGAGAGCTCCAGGTTCCGGCTGCTCTCTACGAACTGGTCGAGAACGATGCAGTCTGCGACCGGTCCCATCTTCGCGCGGGCCTCTTCCAGGGGGGTGGAGACCGTCTTGCCGCCCTTCCCCGCCGCTTCGCTCGCCGCTGCGGCCGCGTCCGCGAGTTGGACGGCCGCGCCGTCCACGGCGTGGAAAACGCCTCGGCCGCGCCGCTCGATGACCGCGCAGTAGAACCGGGCGAGGTCGTCGCGGTGGATGTACGGCACCCGGTTGCGGCCGTTGCCGATATAGCGCGCCGCCCCCTCCGTCTCCGCGGACTCGAAATAGGAGGCCGTGAGGCTGCCCTCGTGCCCGTAGACGAGCCCCGGCCGGATCACCGCCGTGGCGAGCGCGTCCGAGCCGGCCTCGAGGACGATCTTCTCGTGCGCCACCCGCCAGGCCACGATCGCCGCCGGGTGCTCCACCGTGGCGTCCTCGAACGCGGGCCCGTCGCCCGTCTGCCCGAGCACCCAGATTCCGGAGGTGAAGACGATCTGGCGCGCCGCGCCGCCCTGGGCCACCGCGAGAAAGGTGTCCACCACGCTTCGGTCCGCCTTGATGCCTTCGGGAGAGTACTCGACCGCCGTATGAACCAGGGCCTCACACCCCGCCGCCGCCTCCCGCCACCCCGCCGGCTCCTTCATATCCCCCACCACGAACCGGCCCCCCACCGCCTCCACCGCCCGCCCTTTCTCCGCGCTCCGCACGAGTCCCGTCACCTCATGCCCTGCCCGCGCCATCTCTGCCGCCACCGCGTGTCCGATGAACCCTGTTGCGCCTGTCAGGAAGATTCGCATGCCCACTCCCTCCTTCCAGGAGGGAGTGTATCAACGGCAGGGGCGGGGGATGGCTGATAGACTCGCGGTGATCGTGGACCTTCACCGGGCCGGTATGGACCTTCACTGCCCCAGGTTCGAAACCTGGGGCTACCGACGATTGTCCCTGAAGGGACGGCTCAAATTCACACGTCCCACCTGGCCCTCCGAACCATGCCTTCAGGCATATCCGTGGATAGCCCCACGGTTTCAACCTGGGGCGGAGGAGGCAACCCGGGACGGCGGAGGTGACGTCTACAATAACCGCCCATGCGAGAGACCGACCTCCAAACCGCCGTCGACGAAATCGTCGACTCGACCATAAGGAGGAAGGGGCAGTTCCCCTTCTTCCTCGTCGTAGGCTCCGGGATCTCGCATCCCCAGATCCCCCTGGCCTCCGGGATCGAAGAGCTCTGCCGCAAGAAGCTCACGGAACGGGGGCGGGATCTGGTCTCCCTCACTCTGGACGGCAAGCCCGCCCTGGAGCGCTACGCGACCCTCTTCGAGACCGCCTACACCCAGCCGGAGGACCGCCAGGAATTCCTCCACGATCTCATCCACCGGGCGCCGGTCTCAGCCGCGAACTTCCGTCTCGCTCATCTTCTCGGTGAGCTTCAGCTTACGAATCTCATCTTCACCCCCAACTTCGACGAGATGCTCACCCGCGCCTGCCGCCTGCTCGGGTATGACGTCGTCGTCTGCGATCACCCAAAAACTACCCGGCGCATCCGGCTGGGCGCGGACCTTCCACAGATCGTCCACGTTCACGGCACCCATTGGTTCTATGACTGCTGCAATCTGAAGGACGAGATCGAGGCCCAGGCCCAGAGCGACAACCTCGACGGTCTCAGCATGGGGCAACTCCTCGATCGAGTCCTGGCAGACCGCTCCCCCATCGTCGTCGGGTACTCGGGCTGGGAGGGGGATGTCATCATGGCGGCCCTCAAGAGGCGACTCAGGGGATCGAGCCTCCCGCGTCACCTCTATTGGTTCTGCTTCAAGCGGACTGACGCGGACAACCTTCCTTCATGGCTTAAGGACCATGCGAGCGTGCGGTTGGTTCTCCCTCCTCTACTCCCGAAAGTCGAGGAAAGGAGGAAAGGGGCCGAAGCCCAATTCACCGGCGAATTTTCCAGCGTCTCAAGCAAGAGGCTAGCAGGCGAGGAGTCTGAGAAAGAGCCAACGCTTCCCGCTCGAAAAGTCTTCGAAGAATTCATCCGACACCTCAAGCTGAATGCACCTCGGCTGACGGCCGAGCCACTCAAGTTTTTCGCCGAGCACCTCCAAAGGAATCTAGTAGCCGAGGAAGAAGAAGAGATCCAGGACTTCTATTTTATTCGCCGAGCTCTGGGGCGGATTCGCGAAGGTGCGCGTCTCGAAGAAGAGAGCCGGCAAGGAGTTACCAGGGAGAATATCGCTGAAGAGCTCTTGAATCGGGTGAGTGATGCGGTACAGCGCTCGGATTATTCGGGAGCTATCGAAGTCGTTAATGGAACAGATTTCACAGCGTTAACTCCTGAGCAGAGAGCTCGCCTCGAAGAAGCATTAGAGAAGGTTTATTTGGGAACTTCGAACCCAGAAGAGAAAGTTTCTGCTTGTGAGATCCGGGTTGATTTGGCAGAGGCATCCCGAGGCGAGAAGAGTGGTAATACCTCGGATTGGATTTCCCGCGCAACGAAAGCCTCTCAGCAATTGGCATCTGCCTTCATTGAAAAAGGTGTTGCTCTTGGGCAGGCGGGGCGCACGGACGAGGAGGTGGCTGCCTATCAGGAGGTGGAGCGGCGATTCGGCGACGCCCCCGACACCGCCTTGCGAGAACAAGTCGCCAGGGCGCTCTTCAACAAGGGAGTGGCTCTCGGGCAGGCGGGGCGTGCGGACGAGGCGGTGGCCGCCTATCAGGAGGTGGGGCGGCGATTCGGCGACGCCCCCGACACCGCCCTGCGAGAACTGGTCTCCAGGGCGCTCGTCAACAAGGGCGTGGCTCTCCGGCAGGCGGGGCACACGGACGAGGCGGTAGCCACCTACCAGGAGGTGGAGCGGAGATTCGGCGACGCCTCCGAGCCCGCCTTGCGAGAACTGGTCTCCAGGGCGTTCGTTAACAAGGGCGTGGCTCTCCGGCAGGCGGGGCGCACGGACGAGGCGGTGGCCGCCTATCAGGAGGTGGAGCAGCGATTCGGCGACGCCCCCGACACCGCCCTGCGAGAACTGGTTTCCAGGGCGCTCGTCAACAAGGGCGTGGCTCTCGGGCAGGCGGGGCGCACGGACGAGGCGGTGACTGCCTATCAGGAGGTGGAGCAGCGATTCGGCGACGCCCCCGACACCGCCATGCGAGAACAAGTCACCACGGCGCTCTTCAACAAGGGCGTGACTCTCGGGCAGGCGGGGCGCACGAACGAGGCGGTGGCCGCCTATCAGGAGGTGGAGCAGCGATTCGGCGCCCCCCCCGACACCGCCCTGCGAGAACTGGTCTCCAAGGCGAAATATAACCTTGCTTGTGCCCTAGCCCGAAACGGCCAACCGGACAACGCCTTTTCCAAGTTACAAGAGTGCCTCACAAAAGGAGAAGTCTCACGAGAGTACGTTCTGCAGGATCCGGATTGGGAGCACCTGCGGGATCACCCGAGATTCCGGGAACTGACGAAAGAGCCCGCCAGGTAGGCTAGTGCTCTAAATCTAACTCTCGCGCCGTTCCATTTCCTGGCGGAGACGGGCCAACTCCTCCTCAAGAGTGCGACGTGCCTCCGCTTCCCGGTCGGCCCTTTCCCGTTCCCGGGCAACCTCCTCTTCAGCAGCCCGGCGGGCCTCTGCTTCTCGAAGCACCTGTTCCTTCGTTCGCTTCAGCTCAGCACTCTGCTCATCGGCCCAAAGGACTTTCTCGCCGGTGGCGGTGTCGATCAGACGGAGCCTCTCTCCTTCGATCTGTAGGGTCAGGCCCGTGGTCTGGCTCTCTAGGGACCCATCCGGGGCGGCGGGTTTGAGTGGCTGGTAACGGCCACCCTGCAGACGGTAGCCCTGAAGGCGTGGATGGAGGTAGTCTCCCAGAGGATCAAACAGGAAATACTCCTCTACGCCAAGGCGCTGATAACGATCCCTCTTGACGAGATCCTGCTTGCGGGTGCTCTCGGACGTGACCTCGATGATG
>DATEIO010000096.1:0-11719 GCA_035278895.1 Thermoanaerobaculia bacterium
GGTCGTGATCCATCGCAAGGGCGCCTGTCCGGCCCGGGGGTTCTCCGCGATGGCGGACACTCCCTTCGCGTATCACGGGGAGCCGGTGCTGGTCCCCGGCTCCATGGGAGCGAGCAGCTACATCCTCGTGGGCCAGGGGCAAGAAGGCTCCCTGTGCAGCGCGAGCCACGGCGCGGGCCGCAGCCTCTCCCGGGGCGAAGCGCTCAAGGGTCACGACGAGGAGTTGCGCCGCTTCCTCGAATCGTTCCGGGTGGTGACGCCAGTCGACCTGCGCCGACCGGACGTGCGCCGGAGGCGGGACATCGTGGACCGCAAGCTGGAGGAGATCAAGCAGGAGGCCCCGTATGCCTACAAGGACATCGGACCGATCATTCAAACCTTGACCGACGCTGGCATCGCCCGGCCGGTGGCGGAGGTGCGGCCGTTGATGACGATCAAGGGGTAGGGCCCGATGACTCTCCCGTTTCAATGCGGCGGACAATCTCCGCAAACTCTTCGATTGGCTGAAGGCGGTCCAGGGCCTCTACCACCCGCGCCATGTCGAGAGCCACATACTCGTGGATCAAGACATTGCGGAATCCTGGGAGTGGCACGAGGTCGCGGACCAGAGCCTCCGGGAATTCAGGAAGCACAGCGAGGTTGCGGACCGCCTCGGTGTAGTCCTCGAACCGGAGGCTCCTCCGGGCGGTCAGCTCGCTCGCGAGATCGATCACCGCCTGGCAGACCGCCAGCAAAGAAAACAGGACGTCGTTGTGGAGGGAGAGGTCCCGGCGCAGAATCTCGGGGCCTGTCACCCGCGGGCGAAGCGCACGGAGGTGATCCAGATGCCTGCGGAGCTCCGCCAGCCGTTCGACGATCTTGCTCACCGTGCGAGCGCCTCGAGCTTGGCCTTCCGCGCCCGCTCGAGCCAGGGCGCCAGGTCCGCCGCCCGGATCTGGACGTCGCGGACATAGGCGAAGTCCGTTTCCGGGTCGCCCAGGAAAACCCGGATCCCTTCGTAGATGATCCGGCGGCCGAACAGGGGAGGCGCGTCGTTGAGGATCACGACGTCGACCTCGTTGCAGTGAAGAACAGAGATCAGCTCGGCGGAGAGCAGGACGCGGGTTTCGAAGCGGTCCCGGTCCGTCGGGTGGCGATCCCACTGAAGGAGCACCCCCAGGTCGACGTCGCTCTCCCGATGAGCCCGGCCTTCGGCATGGCTGCCGAACAGGTAGACGGAAGCGACGCCCAGCTCCGGCCTTGCGGAGAACCAGGTCCTCAGAGCTTCGAGCTTCGCTGCGTCCATCACACCTCCCGGACAGGAATATACTCCCCTCTCGCGTGAAATTCTTCTCCCGCTCCGCCGAGACCGCCTGGACCTTCTCCCTGCCGCGGCCGGACTTCGTCGCCGGCTCGTACGAGCGGAGAACCTTCCTCTCTCCGCTGAATCACCTGGGAGAGGACAGCGCGCACAATCACCACGACGCCGTCCACGCCATCGCGGACGGCGTCGTGCGGTACGCGGGCTCGGCGACCGGCTATGGCCGGGTGGTCGTCGTCGAGCACCGGCTGCCGGACGGCTCGCACGTCTGCTCCATCTACGGCCATCTCTGCAGTCACGATCCCATCGTCCGCGAGGGCTCGCGGGTCAAGCGCGGGGACGTGGTCGGAACGATCGGCGACCGGTGGGAGAACGGCGACGGCCTGGAGCATCTCCACCTGGGGATTCGCAAAGGGCGCTACGACGGCCACTTCTGCGGCTATGCCCGGAAGCCCCACTGCACTCCGAAGCACTACCATCCGCCCACCGAGTTCATCCGCGCCCGGAGCGGTTCATGACGAGCGACGCCTCCGTGCGCGTCGAGCAGGTCACCAAGCGCTTCGGCGAGGTGACGGCCGTGGACGCGGTGAGCTTGACGGTCCGCCGTGGCGAGCTTTTCGCTCTGCTGGGGCCGAGCGGCTGCGGCAAGACGACGCTGCTTCGGCTGATTGGCGGCCTCGAGACGCCGGATTCTGGGGCAATCCGCATCCACGGCGAGGACATGACCCGGGTGCCTCCCCACCGGCGGCCGGTGAACATGGTTTTCCAGCACTACGCGCTCTTCCCCCACCTGACGGTCGGAGAGAACGTGGCCTTCGGGCTCCCCTACAAGGACGTCCCGCGGGCCGAGCGGGCCTCCCGGGTGGAGCGGGCCCTGGAGCTGGTGCGCCTCGCGGGCTACGGCAAACGCCGGCCGGACCAGCTCTCCGGCGGCCAGCGTCAGCGGGTGGCCCTGGCGCGCGCCCTGGTCCTGGAGCCCCAGGTGCTCCTTCTGGACGAGCCTCTCGCCGCGCTCGACCCGAACCTGCGGAAAGAGGTGCAGGTCGAGCTCAAGCACCTCCAGCGCACGCTCGGCATCTCCTTCGTCTTCGTGACCCACGACCGGGAGGAGGCGCTCGCCCTCTCCGACCGGATCGCGGTGATGAGCCACGGCCGGGTCGAGCAGACCGGCACGCCCGCCGAGGTCTTCGAGCGCCCCGCGACCGAATTCGTGGCCCGCTTCCTCGGCGCCTCGAACTTCTTCACCGCCGAGGTGGTTGAGGCCGGGAACGGAACCGTGACCCTGCGGCTTCCGGCGGGCCCCGTCTTCACCCTGCCTTCCGATGCCTACCGCCCCGGAGACGTCGTCCGCTTCCTCGTCCGCCCCGAAAAGCTCCGCCTCACGGGGACGCCGCCCGCAGCCGGGCCGTCGTTGCCGGTCACGGTCGAAGAAAAGGTCTACCAGGGGATGAGCACGGAGTGGATCGTCCGCGACGACCGGGGGGAGCGCTACAGCGTGTACGTGCAGAATGACCGGCCCGCGGGCGTTGGCGAGGAGATCGCGGAGGGCGGGCGGGGGTTTCTGGGGTGGGAAGCGGAGTATGGTGTCGTGATGAGGGATCGAGAGAGTGCGTAGATCCGGCCGGGCCGCCTATCCCCTCCTCCTGCCCACGTGGCTGGTCCTGGGGATCTTCTTCCTCGTCCCCCTGGCCATCATGCTGGCGGTGAGCTTTGCGGAACGGGGGACGTATGGCGGGATCCAGCCGATCACGGATCTGGGCGAGTACGTGCGGTCCGGAGAGTTTCTCGGCAATTACGTCCGGTCGCTTGGAGAGATCTACCTGTGGATCGGCTGGCGGTCGGTGTGGATGGCCGTGGCGACGACGGTTCTGTGCCTTCTCGTGAGCTATCCAATCGCGTACTACCTGGCGATCGGGGCGCCCCGGCGGTGGAAGGGGCTCCTCCTCGGGCTCGTGGTCGTCCCGTTCTGGACGAGCTTTCTGATCCGCACCTACGCCTGGATGTTCATCCTGCGGAGCGAAGGGCTGTTGAACGTCGCGCTCGTGGGGACCGGGCTTCTCGATCGCCCCCTGGAGCTCCTCTACACGCAGACGGCGGTCATGATCGGCCTCGTCTATGGGGAGCTGCCGTTCATGATCCTTCCGCTCTACGCGTCGCTCGAAAAGCTCGACCGGTCCCTCCTCGAAGCCGCGGCGGACCTGGGCGCGGGCCGGGCGCAGACGTTCCGGCGGGTGACGGTCCCGCTGACGATGCCGGGCATCGCGGCAGGGATCGTGCTCGTGTTCATCCCCAGCCTCGGCCAGTTCGTGGTCTCGGACCTCCTGGGCGGCGCCCGGAGCATGCTCCTGGGCAACCTCATCCAGAACCAGTTCGCTGTGGCGCGGAACAGGCCCTTCGGCGCGGCGCTGGCGTTCGAGCTGACGGCGGCCGTCCTCCTGCTGCTCGTGGCCTACACGGTCTGGGCGCGGCGCCGGGGTGGAGAGGAGGATCTGCTGTGACCGCCCGGCGCCTCCTGGCCTTCCACACGGCGCTCGTCTACGTCTTCCTCTACGCGCCGATCGCCGTGCTCGTCGTCTTCTCCTTCAACGCGGCCCGGCAGACGGCGATGTGGGGCGGCTTTACGCTGGACTGGTATCGCAAGCTCCTGGGCAACGACGTGCTCCTCCACTCCGTGCGCAACAGCCTGCTCGTCGCGGGGATCACGACCGTCGTGGCCACCGTTCTGGGAACCCTCGCGGCGCTGGCGCTCGGGCGCTACGACTTCCGGGGAAAGCGGGGAACGCAGATGCTCCTCTATCTGCCGGTGATCATCCCCGAGGTGGTGCTGGGGGCCGCGCTCCTCACTTTCTTCGGGGTGGTGGAAATGCGGCTTTCGCTGTGGACCGTGGTGATCGCTCACGTGGTGGGGAGCGTCTCCTACGTGGCGATCGTCGTGCGGGCGCGGCTCTCCGGGCTCGACCCGTCGCTCGAAGAGGCGGCGCGGGACCTGGGGGCCGGTCCGTTCGAGACGTTCCGGCGGGTGACGCTGCCGCTTCTCCTCCCGGGGATCGCGGCGTCGGCCCTCCTCGTCTTCACCTTGTCGATCGACGACTACGTCGTGACCTCGTTCGTGGCGGGCGTGGGCTCGACCACGCTCCCGCTCCACATCTACTCCATGCTCAAGGTGGGCGTCACCCCCGAGGTGAACGCCGTGTCCACGCTGCTCCTGGCCGTCACCATCGTGCTGATCGTTCTGGCGCACCGGCTGCTCCAGGGCTCTTTCGAAGAGGGATGATGCGATGAAGAAATGGTTTTTCCTGTTCGGGCTCGCCGTGCTCGCGGCCTGCTCCGGGACGAAGGAGAGCGAAAAGGCCGCGGCTCCGGAGCCGGCCGCGAAGACGGTCAACGTCTACATCTGGACCAACTACCTTCCCGCGGACGTGGTCGCCGATTTCGAGCGCGAGACGGGCATCCAGGTGAACGTCGACACCTACGACTCGAACGAGGCCATCCTCGACAAGCTCCAGAGCGGAGTTGCGGACTACGACATCGTCGTGCCGTCCGACTACATGATCAGGATCCTGATCCCGCAGGGGCTGCTCGCGGAGATGGACCACGCCCGCCTGCCCAACTTGAAGAACCTCGACCCGCGCTTCCTGAATCAGAAATACGATCCGGGCAACCGCCACTCCGTCCCCTACCTCTGGGGGACGACCGGCATTGGCTACGACAAGACCAAGGTCAAGGAGCCGATCGACAGCTGGGGCGCGCTCTTCGACGAGCGCTACGCCGGCCGGATCCTGATGCTCGACGACACGCGCGAGGCCTTCGGCGCGGCGTTGAAGCTCCTGGGGAAGTCGATCAACGAGACCGACCCCGCCGTTCTCCGGCAGGCCGCGGCGATGCTCGAGAAGCAGAAGCGGCTCGTGCGCACCTACAACAGCAGCGACTTCGCGAACCTGCTGGCCGCCGGAGACGTGGACGTGGCCCAGGGCTGGAACGGCGAGATGGCCGAGGCCGTGGAAGCGGCGCCGGACCGCCTCGTCTACGTGGTCCCGAAAGAGGGAGGCACCTTGTGGATCGACAACGCCGCGATCCCCAAAACCGCGCGCAACGTGGACTCGGCCTACGCCTTCCTCGATTTCGTGATGCGCCCCGAGATCGCGGCCCGCATTGTCAACGACGTCCACTACGCCGGGGCCAACCAGGCGGCCTTCGACCGCATCGACGAGAAGATCCGGACGAACCCCGCGATCTATCCACCGCAGGAGGTGCTGGACCGCTGCGAGCTGATCGAGGACCTGGGCGAGACCACGACCCTTCTGGACGAGCTGTGGACGGAGATCAAGGCGAAGTAAAAGTAGCTTCGGCCTCGGACGCTGAGCTTCGGTGCCTCCCGAAGCTCAGCCGTCCTCTTCGGGGCCGTCTCCCGCTCCATCGATCTTTTTGAAGATCTCGTAAAATTGAGAGCGGCTGATTCCGGCCCGTTTCGCCGCCAGCTCCTTGTTTCCTCCCGTCTCTTCGAGAAGAGTCCGGAAATACAACGCCCGTGCCCGATCGTGCACTGTCTGCCAGGTATCTACGGCGGGATCGAAAGGAATCCCCGGCGTGGCCAGGGAGGTACGATTTCTCTGCACGGCATCGAGGAGACTGAGCACGCTGATCGGTCCGCTTTCGCTGTCCGCGAAGGCGGCGGCCCGGCGCACGGTCTGGCGCAGCTCCCGGACGTTTCCGGGCCAGGGATAGCGGAAGAGCGGATCGAGAGCCCCGTCAGGGATCGTCCTCCCCCCGGAATGCTCGCGGTTGTACTCCTGGACGAAGTGCTCACACAAAAGCGGCAGATCGGCCCGGCGCTCGCGCAGCGGAGGGAGAGCGAGAGAAAAGCCGCGGATCCGCTCATGGAGATCCTGGCGGAAGGCCCCATTGCTCGAGGCTCCTTCCAGGTCCCGGTGAGTCGCCAGGACCACGCGGGCGTGGACCGGATGCCACTGGTTGCTCCCGACCGGCCGCACCTTCTTCTCTTCCAGGATGCGCAGCAGCTTGGCTTGCGCCGACGGAGCGAGATCCCCGATCTCGTCGAGGAAGATCGTTCCGTGCCCGGCTTCGGCCAGCAGCCCCTTGCGAGAGGTGACCGCCCCCGAGAACGCACCGCGCTCGTGCCCGAAGAGCTCGCTTTCCAGCAACTCGGGCGTGAGCGCGGCACAGTTGACCGCCATCAACGAGCCCTGCCGGCCACTGCAACGGTGGATCTCCCGCGCCACGAGCTCCTTGCCGGTGCCGGTCTCGCCCAGGATGAGCGCCGGATCAGAGAGAGGAGCCACCGTTTCAATATCCCGGTAGAGTCTTCGCATCCGCTCGGTCGCCCCTTGGAGCGAGCCGAACGAAGACGGTTGCACGATCCCCCGGACGATGAGCTCGGCCAGAATGCGCTCGCCGATCGGCGCGCCCCGCCAACCGGAAGGAGTTACCAGAGCCGAGGCACCGCACTCCAGGATCTCCTTCCGGTCGGACGGCTTGAGCTGAGGACAGGCGACCATCAGAAACACCCCGCCCCCGAGACGGCGGCGCGCCTCGCTCACCCGCTCGCCGATCACCACCACCCCTTGCTGCGGAATGACGAGAACCGCCTGGTCCACCCCCTTGGAGAAATTCGTTTCCAACTCCTCGGGTGAGACCGGAACCGGGTCCAGGCCATAGCGGTCCAAGACCGAGGCGATCGTCGGCGGATCCATCTCGGACGGGGCGCAGAGGAGGATCGTCATGCCGGCCTCGGATAGAACGCCACGGGCCAGGATGGATGCTGCTCCTGGAGCTCGATACGGTTGCAGCCGAGACGAAACCCTCGAAGCACGGCGTCCTGCCCCATCCCTTCCGCCAGCATGACCTCGAGGACCTCGACGGCAAGCTCCCGGCCCATGTCGGAATCGACCTTGTCTTCAAACCCGATCGCGACTCCGGCCCCGGCCCGGGCAAAGAGAGCGGCCATGGGAGAAGAACGGCACGCCAGGAACATCGCGAGCGCCACCCTCTGTCCTCGCCCCCGAAAGCACCGGAGGATCTCGCGCGGAGTCACCGGACGGTCCTGTCCGGCCTGCTTCAACCCTTTGGCGCCGTAGCCGTGCCCCAGATGCACCCAGACGTTGAAATCCGTCCAGCGCTCCATCACCTGGAAAAGCCTTCGGAGCGTCAGGGCCGGCTCCACGAGCACCCGAGAGCCCAAAGGGCACCGCTCGAGGAACAGCCCGACGTCCCGCGCCGCCTCCAGACATTGCGCCAGCTCGTTCGGGTCGAACGCGTTGGTGATCACGATGCTCAGTGGAGCGCCGTTGGCGTGCGGATGAAAGACGGGGATCCTGTCCAATGCGACCTCATGGACATGACCGTTGGAAGCCGGATCAGACGTATCCAGCCCGTACTCCCTGGCAGGCCCGAGCTGGCGGGGGCGGCTCCTCTCGTTCAGACGCAGGAGAAAATACCACAATTCGAACGGCCCCCGAAGCTCGACCGGTGCCGGAAGACCCTGGCTCAGGCAGAAGTCGAGCAGACCCGGAGCCGGCTGCAGGGTGGCGACGAGGTACTGCCGCCCGGGATAGCGTTTGCACGTGCGGAGGATCATGGCCCGTTGTTTGGCCGGGCGCAGATCGTCCACCACGATGAGCAGATTGGGAGCCTGCTCGGGGCCGGGAACCTGCAGCCAGACCGAAAGGAAGCTCTGGAGATTCCGTTGCTCAGAGTCGACCACGCAACGCCACCCCCCGTCCGTTCCACTCTGGACGGCAATCCATCTCTGGCGCGGGCCCGAGTCATCCGCGGCTCCGCGCAGATCCTCCAGCTTGATCGTCTCCGGCTTCCGGGGGTCGTAGTCCACCTGGAGGAAGTCGAGGACCTTGCCTTCCAGGGCGGTCCGCATCCAGAGCTCCCGCGACTCCTTGCCACGCCGGACGAGCTTCTCGGCCCGGATGCGCCCGCTCGCGACCAGAAAGAGCCTGGCCCCCCAGGAGCAGTTGCGGGCCTGGCGCAGAAGCGAAGCGAGCGAGCTGCGGTCGGGAGGGACCACCGGCTCGTCGCCCAGCAGGCAGATGAAGATCTCCAGAGAGACCTTCGCTCCCGTCTGAGCCCAGACGATGACTTGGCGACACAGCTTCGCCCAGGCGGACTCCTGTCCTTCCCCCAGGCTTGCCGGATCGAGCTCGCCGGCGCCGGGCCACAACGCTGGGGGGTCATGACTCCCCTCTTCGAGAACGATGACGTGTCTGGCCATGACTTCTCCGTCCTCAGGAAAGGGCCTCGTAAGCCGTCGCCGCTTCGGGGAAGCGCATCACGAAACGATGCCCGAGATCTCCTTCCAGATCATCGGAACAGTCGTCGAGCGATCCGTGGTTCTCGAGCTCCACCAGGACCTTCGAGAGATACGGGCCGAGGATTTCCCCTTGGCCTCCTCCCGGCCTCTCCGGATCCTCCAGGATGGGGCTCGAGAACGGAGCGAACAGCCTCTCCCGGAGATTTCGGGGCAGTCGCCGGCTGCGGTCCTCGAAGATGATGTGGGACTCCTGCTTTTCGGGAATCGGCTTGCAGACCACCGAGAGCCCGGGCTTCTCGTCGGCCGGGGCTTCGATCGTCCTCTGCATCATCCACTCGAGGATCCGTGACACGGCAATCCCCAGGTCGTCGGGCTTGCAAAGCACCCAGCAATCGCCCCGGACGGGAGGAGAGTCCGGACCGGCGAGAGTGAATTCCGCGATGAGGTCGCTCCATGCCTCGCGCACCACCTGGGCTGCCGAGGTCGGCTCCGCAGGAACGGCAGGGGGCTCGTCCTCCTCTCGAACGATCCAGGAGAGCATCTCGCCCGCCTTGCGGAGGTTCTCTCCGAAAGCCAGCAACCGCTCGAGCTCGCGAGGCATCCGGTCGTAAACGAGCGCTCCCGAAGCCAGCGCTCTCCGAAAGACCGCCTCCTGCTCCTGTCCGACGTACAGGCAGAAATCCGAGGTCGACTCGAGGACGGCCCTCTGCTTCCTCACGAGCGCCATGTACCGTTCGACCCGCTTCGTCAGATCGAGCAGAAGGATCATGAGCGCCTGCGAAAGGAGCTCTCCGATCACCCTGGCCAGCAAGACCGCGTCTTCCGTGAACGGCAGGGCTCGATCCCGCTGCAGCACGCCCAGGGAGAGCCTCGAATCGTCCGCTCCACCAAGAGGGATGAAGGCGGCCCCTTCGAGGTGGCCGAAGACCTCGCAGACGGTCGTCCACTCGGGCTCGGGCGTGCCCTCCGGAACGCTCCTAACCTTCACGGTGAAGGGCTTGGTCATTGGCTGCGAGTATGCGAGGGTCTGCAACCGATCATAGACGGGAGAGACCTTCGGGAGGTCCAGATCGCTTCCGAGCCGTAGGGTTTCGTCGCGCTGTCCGACGAGCAGAACGAATGGAGTGCCGAGGGTCGCCTTCAGCTCTGGGCAGAGGACCTCCTCGCAGAACAGGGCGACGGCCTCAGCCCCACTGCGGCTCTTCTCGGCGATTCTCTCGATCTTCTCTATCACCGTTGCCCTGGCCGCGAGCGCTCGCCGGAGAGCAAGCGCCCTAACATGGCGGACGATCTCTGCAAGCGGTCCGGGTTTGCGGATGTAGGTCGCAGCTCCGAGTCTGAAGGCCAGCCGGTAGTAGGCATCCTCACCATGCACAGAATGAATGAGGAACTCCGGGGGCCATTCCTTCAGGTACTCCTTGACCTCAAGACCGAATTCGGCACCTGTAATATCCGATCCTGCGATTTCCATGTCGAGCAGCAGCACGTCGAGACGGTCCCCCAACTGCTTCAGCAGCTCGCGCGCTTCCGGGATCGTGGCCGCCGCGAAGACAGTAAAACCTCGATCCTTGAGAGCGCCGCTCAGGGTCTCTCTTACCGCCTTGTGGTCTTCCAAAATAAGAACCGTTTTTCCTCTCATTGATCCTGCTCCTTCTACGCTGAGAAATACAGCGTGAATTTTGTCGCGCCTGGTTCGCTGCTGGCCAGCTGAAGGTCGCCGTCGTAGCGACGCAACGACTTCCGGGCAAGCCACAGTCCCAAACCCGTTCCGTTTTCCTTTGTCGAGTAGCCCGGCTCGAAGAGCCGTTCCACATCCTCGGAGTTGATTCCACAACCTGTATCTTCGACACTGCAGATCACCTGCCCGCCTCCGTTGTTGGCACTGATCTTTATAATGCCGCCGTCCTTGCCGATGGCCTCGCTCGAATTGACCATGAGAGTGATCAGCACAATGTAGGCCACGTCCAGGGGAACACCTACGGCAAGGTCTGAAGGAATCGAAACCTCCAGGCGCACATTCTTGGCATTGAAACTATCTCGATGAATCATCATGATTCTGTTGACAGCATCCATGAGCAAAATTCTGCTACGCGTATCCGTCGGCACGGGTTGCCTGAAGGCCATCGAAAGACTCTGAACGTTCTGGGTCGACTCTTTGAGAGACAAGGCCTGGTTCCGCAGCTCCTCGGTAACCTTCTGGCCCACCTCAGGGAGCACTTCCACGAGCCGCTCGGTACCTTGGAGAAGAGCGGTGGCGTCGTTTCCCAGCGTATGCATCAGGAGCCCTCTCGTTTCGACACGGATCGTGAAGTTCTCCATCTGCTTCGCTTCGTGCTGGAGACGGTACCTGTCGCTCTCCAGCTGCTTGGCTTCGAGCTGCAGCCGGTGTCTTTCGATGCAGACCAGGGCCGAATCGGTCGCTTGGGCGAAGCTCTCGAGAAAATCCCGCCAAGGAGAAGAGCTCAAGAGCTCGAGGCCGAATGTCTTTCTCCCGACCCCCAGCCACAAGTACGCCCCGGAGTGCCGCAAGAACAGTCCGACTACGTGATGAGCTTTGTCGGTCGCCTCCGGCAGCGACAGACAGACCGGCCCATTCACCCAAACCGATTCGCTCAAGGAAGCCTCGAGATCGCGGACGAGCTCAACGTCTCCTTCGCTTCCATAAAACCGCCTGCCCTCTTTGTCAGGCAGGCTCGACACGACCCAGGTCAGTCCGACTCCCCGGGCAACCGCATCGGTCATGTCGAACCACGATTCGACCGAATTTGCACCCGAGAGGTTCAGCTTCACCTGAAGATCTGTCAGAGCACCCGCGAACTGCGCATAAGCCGTATCGAGCACAACATCCGCGAGAAGGCTGGCAACGGTTTGTAGATGGCTGTTGTCCAGTAACGAGGGCCTGGTCAGCGGATCTCGATCCTTACGGATGGCGAAAATCACATAGCCGACAGACATTCCACGGACGGTCAACTCCATCTGGGAGAAGTCGCAATCCTCGGCCTTCTGCTCCGTAAGAGCAAGGACCTTCTGGCGAAGCTGCTCCCGGTCCCTGAGATCTCCATGGCCGGCCTCCGAGGTCTCGTCGTTGCAGACGGCCCAGGCTCGGACAAAACCGAGATCGATCACACATCCGGTCGCAA
>DATEIO010000097.1:0-2746 GCA_035278895.1 Thermoanaerobaculia bacterium
GGCCCTGCGCGCCGGGGCGGAGCAGTCCATCCCCCCGCTGATGCCTATGCCGCGGGAGGGCGCGCTGCCCCTGTCGTTCGCCCAGCAGAGGCTCTGGGTGATCGACCAGCTCGAGCCGGGAAGCCCGCTCTACAACGTGCCAGTGGCATTGCGCGTCGAAGGGCCGCTCGACCCCGGCGCCCTGGCGCGTGCCCTCGGCGCCATCGTGGAGCGCCACGAGGCCCTGCGCACGATCTTCGCCGCGCCCGAGGGCAAGCCGGTGCAGGGGATCCTGCCGGCGGCGCCCTTCAATCTGCCCGTCGTGGACCTGTCCGGACGGCCGGACGCCGAAGCCCTGGCTCTGGACCTCGCCCGCGAAGAGGCCGGCCGTCCCTTCGACCTCGCCTGCGACTTGAAGCTGCGCGGCCTGCTGCTGCGGCTCTCGGAGAGCGACCACGTCGTCTCCCTCACCATGCACCACATCGCGAGCGACGGGTGGTCCATGGGAATCCTGGTGCGCGAGGTCGCTGCCCTGTATGAGGCGTCGCCCTTGCCTCCGCTGCCGGTGCAGTACGCGGATTTCGCCCTCTGGCAGCGCTCCTGGCTGAAGGGCGAGGTCCTGGACCACGAGATCGCTTGGTGGGGGAGCCAGCTCGCGGACCTGCCGCCGCTCCTGGAATTGCCCACCGACCGGCCGCGGCCGGCGATCGAGAGCCACCGGGGCGCCACCCGCCCCGTGCGGCTGCCGGCCGGAATCGCCCGCCGCGCCGAGGCCCTGGGGAGGCACGAAGGAGCGACCCTCTTCATGGTGCTCCTGGCGGCTTTCCAGGCCCTGCTCGCGCGCTGGAGCGGCCAGGAGGACCTCGCGGTCGGCTCTCCCGTGGCCGGGCGCAACCGGGTGGAGACCGAGGGTCTGATCGGCTTCTTCGTCAACACGCTCGTTCTGCGCGGCGACCTTTCGGGTGCCCCCACGTTCCGCGAGCTGCTCAGCCGGGCCCGCGAAACCGCGCTCGCCGCCTATCTGCACCAGGACGTTCCGTTCGAAAAGCTGGTCGACGAGCTGGCCCCGGAGAGAAACCTTTCTCATGCTCCTCTGTTCCAGGCCCTGCTCGTCCTCCAGAACACCCCGGTCGAAGCTCTGGAGATCCAGGACCTCCGCCTGCGGCCCGTGAGCCCGGAGGTGGCCACGGCGAAGTTCGATCTCACGTTGAGCCTCGTGGAGCACGACGGCGGCCTCCTCGGCACGGTCGAGTACGCCACCGATCTGTTCGACGCCCCGACGATCGACCGCCTGATCTTCCGCTTCGAGCGGCTGCTCGCCGGCCTCGTCGAAGGTCCGGACCGGTCCTTCGCGGATCTGCCGCTGCTCGACCTCGCGGAGCGCCAGCAGGTCCTCGAAGAGTGGAACGACAACCGGATCGATTACGGCGTCGTGCCCGTCCTCCCCGCGCTGATCGCGCAGCAGGCCGCCCGGCACCCGCAGCGGATCGCGGTGGAGCAGGGAAGCCGCTCCCTGACCGCCGCGGAGCTGGAGGCCCAGGCGAACCGGCTGGCCCGCCTCCTGCGGCGCCGGGGCGTGCGACCCGAAGACCGGGTGGCCATCTGCTGCGAGCGCTCGCCCGAGATGGTGATCGCGCAGCTCGCGGTCTGGAAGGCCGGCGCAGCCTGGGTGCCTCTCGATCCCGGCTACCCGGCCGCGCGCCGGGCCGCTGTGCTGGACGACGCCCGGCCCGCCCTCCTGATCACCGGTCTCGATGTCTCGGCTGCAGCGTCGGAGAGCCCCGATCCCCTGGAGATCGAGGCGACGCCGGACCACCTGGCCTACGCGATCTACACCTCGGGCTCCACGGGCCGTCCCAAGGGGGTCCTGATCTCCCACGGCGCCATTGCCAACCGGATGCTCTGGATGCAGCGCGCCTTCCCCGTGGGCGAGGCCGACGCCGTGCTCCAGAAGACGCCCTTCGTCTTCGACGCGTCGATCTGGGAGATCTTCGTGCCGCTTCTCGCCGGAGCGCGGCTCGTGCTGGCCTCCCCCGGCGCGCACCGGGAGCCGGCGGTCATGGCCCAGGAGGTGCGGGAGAGGGGCGTCACCGTGCTCCAGCTCGTCCCCTCCGTCCTGGGGCCGTTCCTGGACGAGGACCTGAGCGGCTCGCCGCTCGAGCGCCTGTACTGCGGCGGCGAAGCCCTGCCTGCACCGCTCTGCGAGCGGGTCTTCGAGCGCCTGCCCGGCGTGCGGCTCTGCAACCTCTACGGCCCCACGGAGTGCGCCATCGACGTGACCTTCCATCCCTGCGAGCCGGAGATGGACGAGCCGGTCGCGCCGCTCGGCCGGCCGGTGGCCAACCTGTGGACGCGGATTCTTGACCGCTGGGGCCATCCCGTGCCGGCCGGCCAGCCGGGAGAGCTGCACGCGGGCGGCGCCGGCCTGGCGCGGGGCTATCTCGGCCGCCCCGACCTGACCGCGGAGCGCTTCGTTCCCGACCCCTTCGCGACCACGCCGGGCGCCCGCCTCTACCGCACGGGAGACCTCGTGCGCCAGCGGCCGGACGGCACCGTGATCTTCCTCGGCCGCATCGACCACCAGGTGAAGATCCGTGGCGTCCGCATCGAGCTGGGCGAGGTCGAGGCGGCGCTCTCGGCGCTTCCCGGGGTGCGCCAGGCGGTCGTCGTCGCCCGGGAGGAGCAACTGGCCGCCTACGTGGTCGGGGACGCCGGGGCCGACGCGCTCCGCGAGGCGCTGCGCGAGCGGCTGCCCGACGCCCTGGTG
>DATEIO010000098.1:0-14775 GCA_035278895.1 Thermoanaerobaculia bacterium
CCCCACCCAGGGCGGCCACACAGGGCCGCCCCTACAGACCCTGCCTTGATGGGGCTCCTACCGCCCCACGTATCCCAATCCCCGCAGCTGCTCGCGGAGCCCCTCGTCGCTCCGGGAGGGATCTTCCGCCCCGCTCATCGCCTCTCCCCTCCTCTCGATCTCGATCCCGGTGATTCCGGAGGGCAGCGGCGAGGAGGTGGTCTGCCAGGAGCCGCCGAGGAGCACGAAGCGCAGGGGCCTCGCGAGCGCGCCGACGGCCACGGTGCGCGACAGGGCCTCTTCCCCTGCCGCGAGGTGGAGCGCGAGCTCCCCTTCCTGCGGCCCTTCCAGGTAGACGGGAAAGGAGATTCCGGGAGGCGCGGTGAGCACGGTCTCGCCGTTCTCCCAGGCGGCGCAGCCGCACGGCAGCTCGAAGGCCTTGACCTGGAAGGCGTGGGCGAGCGGGCCGCCCAGGCGGACGCGAAGCGGCCCGGTTCCGGCGTTCGCCACCCGGACCGCCACGTAGCTCCCGGCGCGGAGGACGTGCCCCTCGACGTTTTGGAGGAGCGCCCGCTCCCGGCCGCCGCCCTGCGCGAGGTTCGTCGTCTCTCCCGGATCGCTCCGCAGGTCGAAGAGCTCCTGGGCCCCGTGGAACGGCTGCCAGGGGGAACGCTGGTAGATGTATTTCCAGCGGTTCAGGACGCGCACGGAGACGCCGCGGTTTCCGGAGGCGGCGGAGCTGTAGGCCTCCTTGGGGAACGGGGCCGCGGGATTTTCGATCAGGGGGAGGAGGCTCCGCCCATCGATCCCCGGCGGGGACGGCAGGCCGGCGAGCGCGAGGAGGGTGGGCATCACGTCGATCAGGCGGACCTGGGCCGGGACGCGCCGCACCTCCGGCCGGGCGCCGGGGAGCGCCACGGCGAGCGGGACGAGGAGGTTCCACTCGTAGAGGTAGCTGTGCCCCGCCGCGCCGTTCTCTCCCAGCCCCTCGCCGTGGTCGGAGGTGAAGACGACGGCGGTGCGGTCCTCGCGCCCGGAGCTTCGCAGGCGGTCGAGGAAGCCCCCGATCTTCTCGTCGGCGTAGGCGACTGCGCTGTCGTAGAGGGCGGCCACCTCGGGCAGCCGCTCCGCGGGGAGCGGCGCGGTCTTCCACTCGGGCTGCCGCTCGAGCCGGGTGAATCGCGCTTCGTACCGGTACGCTGTTTCGGCCACGGGCGGGACGAGCTCGTAGAGCACCTCGGGTGGGGCTTCCCCCGGGCGCCGGGCGGTCGCCGTGAAGCGGGAGAAGTACGGCTCCCGGGCGGTGAACGGCGCGTGGATCTCGTAGGTGTGGAGGAACAGGAAGAACGGCTCGGTGGCGCTCTCTTCGATCCAGGCGCGGGCGCGCTCGATCCCCCGGTCCAGATCACGGCCGGTCGCATCCCCGGCCAAGGGGTTCTCCCGGTGGGCGTGGAAGCGGTCGAAACCCTGGGCGAGGCCATAGCCCGGCGTCAGGTAGGCCCCGCCGGTGAACGCCGCCGTGGCATAGCCCGCCCGGCGCAGCCGCTCGGCGAGCAGGGTGAGCGAGCCCGGAGCCGGGTGGCCGTAGTTGATTCCGTGGGTCACGGCGTCCAGGCCGGTGAAGAGCGAGATGTGGGACGGGAGCGTCCAGGGCGCCGGGGCCACGGTGTTTTCGAACACGACCGCGCGGCGGGCGGCCCAGGCGTCGAGCCGGGGCGTGGTCGGCCGCGGGTAGCCGTAGAGCGAGGTGTGGTCGGCGCGCAGGGTGTCGACGAGGACGACCACCACGTTGGGCCGGGAGTCCCGGCTCTTCCGCACGGCCACGACCTCGGGAGTCCCCCAGACGGGGAAGCCTTGGAGCGGGTCGAAGCGGCCGGAGGCCCGGGTTTCGAGGACCAGGCGCACGCGGGAGCCGGCGAGCGGGGCGAGCGAGACTCTGGCCTCCTGCCAGCGCGGCCCGTCCTCCGGCTGCACGGTCTGCCGGAAGAGCACGTGCCTCTTCTCCCCAAGGGCCGTCACCCGGAACGTCACCGGCGGACCGGTGGCCGCCATCGAGGCATAGGCGAACCGCAGCTCGGCGCCTTCCGGCACCTCGATCTCGCGCTCCCAGCGCCTCCCCGGGCGGGCGAGGAGGGCCGCGCGGGCATCGCCGTCCAGCTCCACGCGCCACGGCCGGGCCTCGGCCTCGGCCAGGCGCCGCGGGTCGAGCCGGCGGCCGATCCCCTCGACGGAGCGGATCACGACGTCGGCCGGGCTGGAGATGGGATCGATGCGGAGATAGCGGATCCTGCCTTTCCACAAAGGGTGGTTCCCCACCGGGATCGAGTAGGTGGGGGCCGAGGACGGGCTCTCCGGGTCCGCCGCGGCCACCCGCATCCCCCGCTCGGGCACGAAAGCCTCCCCTTCGGCCGCCCAGAACACCTCGGCGAAGGCGCCCCCCAGCGCGGACGACCGGATGCGGAGGACGTCGACGTCGCGGGCGTCGAAATCCACGGTCCGGACGAGGTAGGGATCGCCCGTGGACGAGCCCAGGTGAAGGCCGTCCGGCGCCACCCCGTAGAGCTGGTCGGCGTTGTGCGGAGTCCAGGGAGAGAGGTCCTCCCGCGTGAGGAAGCTCCACCGGAAGCGGGGGATCTCGCCGTGGACGCGGATCGCCTCCGCAGGACCGGCAGGCTCCGCCTCGATCCACCGGAGGACGCTCTCCCGCCGGGGTGGCCCCTCCGCGGGGCGGTCCCCCGCGCAGCCGAGGGCGAGCGGCAGAAGGGCGGCGAGGCCGAAGGCCAGGAGACGGGAGCGCATGATCTCCGCAAGGGTTTCCGAAAAAACAGGGACAGCAGTATAGCGGATCGAGTATAAGATCGGAATTGAGGGCTCCCCCGCCCCGAAACCTCACCCCTGTCCCCTCTCCCATCGCCCTCCCCCCAACCGGGAGAGGGGGACGTAGCTGTGGCGGTGGTGCTTGTAGGGTGCGCTGTGCGCACGTGTTTGGGTGGTGGAAAACAACACGTGCGCACAGCGCACCCTACGGCCAGAACGCCTGCAGACGTTCCCCCTCTCCCGGGGGAAGGGAGGGCGATGGGAGAGGGGGCCAGGGGGTGAGGTCCCGGGCGGGGGACGTCCCCCGCCCGGAAAACGCTGCGATTACAGGCTGTGGAAGATCTTCCGCAGCCGCGCATACCCCTTCATCAGCGACTGCAGGTAGATCTCTCCGTTGTGCCCGCCGTGCTTGACCCGGGGGTCGGCGGCGATGCCGTTGAAGGCGTTGCCCACCGGCTCGTCGAAGGGGATCGTCGGCCGGAAGGTCGGGGCCTGGCGGGCGTGGGTCACGGCTTCGAAGCCGGAGGCGATCTTGATGAGCGTGGGCTCGCTCCAGGCCGTGCTGAAGAAGCTCACGCCCACGGGGAGGCCGAAGGCGAAGCCGGCCGGGACGTTGATGATGGGATACCCCGCCACGGCGGCGGGCCCGGAGCTCGCGCCAAGGAAGTGGTCGCCGTTGACCGGGTCGGTCGTCCAGGCCGGGGAGCCGGTGGGCGCGAAGATGGCGTCCAGGTCGTGCTCCGCGAGAAGGGCGTCGATGCCCTCGGGGCCCGCGAGACGGCGGCCCCTCTCCAGGGCGGCGATGTAGTCCTCTTCGGTGAAGATCTCCTGCTCGGCCAGCTCCAGGAACTCCTGGCCGAACCACTTGAGCTCGCGGTCGGCGTGGTCGAGGTTGAACTCGATGACGTCCGCGAGATTGTGGGCGGGAATGCCCGTGCGGGTGGCGAGATAGGCGTTCAGGTCGCGCTTGAACTCGTAGATCAGGACGATGATCTCGGCGTCGTCGGCGTTGAGCTCGTCGATCGTGGGAATCTCGGCCTCGACGAGGATCGCGCCGGCGCCCAGCATGGCGGTGATGGCGTCTTCGGCGATGGCGTCGGTGAAGCGGCTGTAGCCATAGAAGCCGCCGCCCCGCGGGATGCCGATGCGGGCGCCGCGGAGGCCGTCGGGATCCAGGAACTGCGTGTAGTCGGTGTGGAAGTGCCCGGCGGACGCGGCGGTCGCGGGATCCCGGGGGTCCACGCCGACCAGGGCGCCCAGGACCGCGGCGGCGTCGGCCACCGTGCGCGCGTGGGGGCCGACCGTGTCCTGCGTGTGGGAGATGGGGACGACGCCCGCGCGGCTCGTCAATCCCACCGTGGGCTTGATGCCGACGATGCCGTTGATGTGGGCCGGGCAGACGATCGAGCCGTCCGTCTCGGTCGCCAGGGCGGCGGTGACGAAGTTGGCGGAGACGGCCGCGCCGGAGCCGGAGCTCGATCCGCAGGGATTGCGGTCCAGCACGTAGGGGTTCTTGGTCTGGCCGCCCTTGCCGCTCCAGCCGGAGGAGGAGTTGAAGCCGCGGAAGTTCGCGAACTCGGAGAGGTTGGCCTTGCCGAGGATGACGGCGCCGGCCGCCCGGAGGCGCGCGGTGACGGTCGCGTCCTGCGGGGCCGGGTTGCCGGCGAGAGCGAGCGAGCCTGCGGTCGTCTCCATCCTGTCGCCGGTGTCGATGTTGTCTTTCAGGAGGATGGGGATGCCGTGGAGGGGACCGCGCACGTGGCCGTTTTTGCGCTCGCGGTCGAGCCTGCGGGCGATCCGCCGGGCGTCGGGATTGACCTCGAGGACCGCGAAGACCTCGGGCCCGCTCTGGTCGAGCTCCCGGATGCGGTCGAGGTACATGTTGACCAGGTTGAGGGAGGTAAGGCCGCCCCGGGTCATGGCTTCCTGAAGCTCGGCGATGGTGGCTTCCACGAGCTCCACGGCCGGCTCGACCGTCGGCGTGGTAGGGGCCGCCGCGGCCGGGGAAGGTGTGCCGAGGATTCCCGCCACCGGGGCGCTGGCGCCGGCCAGGGCGCCCCATTGCAGGAAGGTCCTCCGGCTGACCTCCGTTTGTTTCCGCTCATCTTCTGCGCCTGGGATGGGTTGATTCTCTTCCGGGATGCGAGCTGGCGACATAAGCGGCTCTCCTTTTTGAGAATTGCGATGAAAATCGCGGATCGCATTTTAGCCCACGCGGAGATGGATGGAACGGCCGCCGGAGGTCTTGCCCCGGCGGCCGGAAAAACGGCGGGATCAGTTGGTGGCGCAGGTGAGCAGGGTGCCCGCGTTGGAGCAGACCTGCCGCATCTGGGTCGCCGAGTTGAGGCACGTGGAGCCGCCCACGCCGCCGAAGTGGTGGAGGCCGATGATGCGGCCGGTGCCCGCGTCCATGATCGGCGAGCCCGAGGAGCCGCCTTCGCTGTCGCAGCTGTAGCCCATCTGGCTGCCGGAGGTCGATCCGCCGTAGGTGGCGTTGACCGTGGAGACGTCGCAGCGCAGGGTCTGGGCCGAGTCCTTCCAGTAGGCGATCTTTTTGAGGCCGCCGCCCGGGTGCTGCGGGAAGTTGATCGCCATGCCGGTGGTGGGCTGCTTGCTGGTGGCCGTGTACTCGCCCCAGGTGGCTTCCGGGTTGCCCTGGAGGGTGAAGATCGTGTAGTCGAGGCCGGTGCTGGTCCGCAGGAACGTGCCGCCCGCGTAGGAGGAGAAGGTCGCCTGGGTGGTGCCCGTGCAGGTCGTGGTCTGGTAGTTGAAGCGGGCCTGGACGGTGCTGACCTCGGTCTGGTTGTCCACGCAGTGGTTGTTGGTGAGCATCGTGTTGGCGTTCGAGCCCGCCACGAGCCACCCGGTGCAGACGAAGGAGGAGCCGCCGGACTGGAACGACAGGCGGGCGACCGGGTTCATGTTGATGCCCGGCTGGCAGACCGCGTTCTGGCTGCCGTTGGTGCCGCAGATGATCTTCTCGGCCGGGTCGAGATCCATCGGCTCCGTGCCGTGGGCGATGCGGTCGATCGAGAAGCCGAAGCCGGCGCGGCGGCCCTTGATCGGAGCGTTGCCGGCGTGGAGCTCGACGACCGCGGTGTCGCCCTCGACCATGAAGGCCCACAGCTCACCGGTTCCGTGGGGGCCTTTGCCGGTGTAGGTCCAGAAGTCCGTCCCGTCCGGGCTCGACACGGTCACGTAGTCGCCGTCCGGCAGGTTGAAGCGGCTGAAGTGGACCCGCACGAAGGTTGCGCCCGAGGAGACGACCCTCTCGGACCAGACCACCGGGCGGTCGGCCGCGCCGCGCGGATATGCTTTCGGGGTGGCGGAAAAATACGGCAGCTCGTCGCCGACCTTGATACGCCTCTGCGCTTCGGCGGGGCTTGCAGCCACCAGCAGGGCGAGCGCTGCGCCGGCCATCATGAAACGAAGAAATCTGGCTTGCATATCGATTCCTCTCCGCGATCAAGGCTGGCGCCATGCCAACCCCGGAAACCCCGAATTTCGACGCGACCGCACAGGACAGAAGGACTGCCGGAGGAAGTGCTCTACTGATTCGGGTGCGAGAGAGGGAGGTTTTGTGACAGGTGCAGCCAGGGGGATTCAACCTGTAGGGGCGGCCCTGTGTGGCCGCCCTGGGAGGGGGAAGGGCCGAAATGAGCAGGGCGGCCACACAGGGCCGCCCCTACAGATCGGTTTTTTCCGGCCGGGCGCCCCCCTAGTCGTCGACCTCGGCCTTGATCGTGTTGGCCACGAAGTTGCCGTTGCCCTGGCGGACGCCGCGCCCTTCGACGCGCGTCGGGCGGTCGGCGGCCACGGCCCTGGAGATCTGGGCGAGGGAGTTGAGGTCGCCACCGGCGATCCACCGGGTCTGGCCGTTGACGAGGATCCGGGTGCCGGTGGTGAGGATCACGGTGTTCCCGGAGACCGAGGCCACGCTGCCTTCGAACTCCTGGCCGTTGCGGGGAGCCCGCGGCGCCCGGGGGTTGTCGTCGTCGCCGTTGCGCCCACCGCGCCGGCCGCCACGGTCGTCGGCCCCGTTGTCGTCACCGCCCCGGCGTCCGCTGCGGTCGTCTCCCGAGTTGTCGTCGCCGCCCCGGCCCCGGCCGCGGCTCTCGTCGGTCGTCACGGAGAGAGAGTCGGTGCTGGCGGCCACGGAGGACTGTTCGAGGTCGAAGGCGGGCTCCGTGGGGCTCGACGAGCCCTTGGAGCAGGCCACGGTTCCCAGGGGAAGCGCCGAGAGAGAGAGAAGGGTGAGAAGCTTCAGGGTATTGCGTTTCATGGGTTCTCCTTTCGCCCATTCGTCCATTCACTCCCTTGAGACAGGCGGACTGGGTGAACGGAACAACGAATTTCAAACTTTTTTTCGGGCTCCTTCTGGCGGCCCCGGTTCTGGCCGGGCAGTCGCTCGATCAGGCGGTCGCTCTCCACGAGGAGGGGCGGCTGCCCGAAGCGCTCCGGGCCTACCGCGCGGTGGCGGCCGCCACGGCGAAGAGCGATCCCGCGCTGGCGGCAGCGGCCTTGAACAACGCGTGCGTGGTCCAGCAGGACCTGGGGGACTACCGGGCGTCCCTCCCCGACTGCGAGGAGGCCCTCCGCCTGCGCCGGGCGGACGGCGATCCCGCCTCGATCGCCGAGACGCTCAACAACCTGGGGCTCACGCTGGAGACCCTGGGCCGGGCCGGCGAGGCCGAGGCGGGCTACCGGGAGGCGCTCGCGATCAACCGCAAGCTCGGGGACGCCGGGGCCGAGGCGATCAACCTGGGGAACCTCGCGGCCCTGGCCCTCCAGGCAGGGCGCTACTCCGAGGCCATGCGCCTCTACACGGAGGCGGGGACTCTCGCGGACCGGCACGGGGACGAGCCATGGGCGGCCGAACAGCGGGAGATCGCCCGGATCAACCAGGGAGTCGTGCTCGAAAAGGTGGGGGCGTGGCGCGAGGCGCTGGACCTCTACAAGGGGCTGCTCGCCGGGAGCGGCGCCCTCGACCCGCGGCGGCGCGCCGCCCTCCTCGTGAACGCGGGGGTGATGTACCGCAACCTGGGGGACCCTGTGAGCGCGGTCGAGGCGTTCCGCGAGGCGGTCGCGACCTACCGCGAGCTCGGAGACACGGCCGGGCTCTCGAACGCGTCGCTGAACCTGGGGCTCGCGCTGCACCTGAACCTCGCGCGCCCTGCCGAGGCCGAAGGGGCGTACCGGGAAGCGCTCCGCCTGGCCGAAGAGAGCGGCGACCGGACCGAGGAGATCCAGGACCTCTTCTATCTCGGGCGCCTCCTCCTGGAGCGGGGCCGGCCCGGCGAGGCGGAAGCCGCGTTCCGCCGGTGCCTTGCCGCGGCGAGCGAGAGCGGATCGTCCGAAGGGCGGTGGTCCGCCCGGGAGGGGCTGGGGCGGATCGCGGCGGCCCGGGGGGACCTGGCCGGAGCGTTGCGGCACCTCGAAAGCGCGCTGTCGGAGATCGAGCGGGTGCGCGAAGGGATCGCGCGGAGCGCCTGGCGGTCCGGGTATTTCGGCGACAAGCGCGCGGTCTACGCCGCCACGGTCGACGTGCTCTGGCGGATGGAGCAACGCCAGCGGGGCCACGGGTTCGCCGGCCGGGCGCTCGGGATCGTGCAGCGCGCCAAGGCCCGCGATCTGTTGGACGCCCTGGGAACGGGACGGAGCCCGGCGGCCCCGCTCACCGCGGACGCCATCAAGGCCCGGGCCGGAGACGACGTCCTCCTCGAATACTTCCTCGGGGAGGAGCGCCTCTACCGGTGGACGGTCCGCCGCTCCGGCGTCCGCATGACAGAGCTGGGTGCGGCCGGGCCGATCGTGGACGCCGTCGTCCGCGTCCACCGCTCCCTCTCACGGGGCGCGGAGCCGGAGCCCGCAGCCGTCGCCGGGCTCTCCCGGACGCTCCTCGCGGACGTCGGCCCGCTGCCTTCGGACGGGGGGAGGCTGCGCATCGCGCCGGACGGTCTTCTCCACTATCTCCCGTTCGAGATCCTGGAGATCCGGGGGGAGCCGCTGGTGGAGGGGGCGGCGGTGTCCTATCTGCCGAGCGCGTCGATGGTGGGAAGGGAAAGGGTACAGAAGGCGGCGTCCCTGCGCCTCGCGGGGTTCGGGGCTCCCCAGTCCCTCCGCGCCTCCGGGCTTCCCGAGATTCCACGGATCGCTCCGGTGCCTCTGCCCGCGGCGCGGCGGGAGCTGGCGGCGATCGGGGATCTCCTCGGGGGAAAAAACGAGGTCTTCCTGGGAGAGCAGGCGACAGAGGGTGCGTTCCGGCAGGCGTACGCCCGCGGAGCCCGGGTGGTGCACTTCGCCACGCACACGGTGGTGGACGAAGGGCCGGGCGGCGGGGCGGCCATCCTGCTCTCTCCCGAGGGAGGCGACGACGGCCTTCTGCGTCCCCGGGAGATCGCGGGGCTCGAAGGCCGCTCGGAGCTCGCCGTGCTCGCGGCCTGCCGCACCGCCCTGGGCTCCGAGCGGGAGGACGGCCACGCTCTCGTCTCCCTGACCGGCTCCTTTCTCGCGGCGGGCTCGCCGGCCGTGGTGGCGACGCTGTGGGACGTGGGGGATGCGGCCACCGCCGCGTTCATGGAGCAGCTCTACGCCCAACTCGGCCGCGGGCTGCCGCCGGACGAGGCCCTGCGCCGGGCCAAGCTGCGGCTGCGGGCCGATCCGCGCTGGAACCGGCCGGCGCTGTGGGCGGGCTACGTTCTGGTCGGGGAGGCGCCGCCGGTGGCTCCCTCGCGGACGCCCTGGATTCTCGGAGGGGGGGCGGCGGCGGTCCTGCTGGGGCTCGCCGCCCTCCGGATCACTCGAAGTCGAGCCGCCCGTTCTCGAGCTTCAGCTTGAGCTTGCGCCCCTTGACGCTCTTCAACCACGTCCCGGCCGGATCGAGGGTGACCGCCGATCCCGTGCCGATCGCGGCGGACGCCCGGGTGGGCAGGTCCACGGCCACGATCGTGCCGGGCACGGTGTTGAGCGACTTGTCCGGAGACTGGAAGTCGACCACCAGGACGCCGGGCTTGCTGCGGTCCACGGTGAAGGTGGATTTTCCATAGCGCGGATCGATGCGCACGGCCGGCGCCCCGGAGGCGATCGCGGGGTTGTAGCGCAAAGTAACCCGGCCCGAGGAGACCCGGAACGGCTCGAAGGTCTGGAAGCCCAGCTCCGCGGTCTCGCCTGGCTCGACCTCGTCCCCCTCGGCCTCGACGGCCAGCGGAGCGGAGGCGGCGCGCACCGTGAGCTGCGCGCTGATCGGCTCGATCGCGATCGCCCGGCCGCCGCCGTCCACGAGCGAGGTCACCGCGGGGTCCACGTCGATCGTGTACACGTCCCCCGGTTTCACCGAGGGGTGGAGCTGGAAGAAGAGGACGGCGAGCGGGCCGTCGGAGGCGTTGACAGTCGCGGAAGGCGAGGAGAACTGGACCTTCACGGCCTGGCTGTCCGCCGCGCCCGTGGGGGTCGCCTGGGTCGCCGAGTCGCTCCGCGTGCTGTAGACGACGGCGCGCTGGAACGTGAGAGGCCGCACAGGCTGGGTCAAGGCTTCGACCGTGAGGGCCTTGGCCGGCCTCCCCCGCCGCACGCGGACCGAGATCTGACCCTGCCGGATCGGCCGCGCCGCGTAGGTGCGGAGCACGATGGCCACCGTGCCGCCCGGCTTGCCGATGGCGTCGTTGACCCGGAGCTTCAGCGTCTTGTCGTTGCCGCCGTTGCCGTCATCGCTTCCGCGACGCGCGGAGGCCTCGGGAACGGCCGACAGCAGGAGCGCCGCAGCCACCAGAGCCGCGAGAAAACGGGGGGAGCGGGATGTGTGCGTCATGGTGAGACCTCCGTTTCCAACCTACCCTCCTCTTCCTTACAGGAGGATTACAGCCCCTCGGGTTTCGCCTTGAAAGTGACCGGCCCCGAGGTGGCCAGGCGCTCGCCCGCGGGGCCGAGCGCTTCGACGGTCCAGGTGTAGACGACCGCCCGGTGCATCCGGCCGGCGACCTCCGCCGGCAGTCGAAGAGGGGGAGCAAGCGCCGTGCCCTCCCAGAGGACCGCGCCGTCCACCGCCGTGAGCCGCACCCGGTAGGAGGCGGCCCCTTCCCTGGAAACCCAGCGGAGCTCCCCGGGGATTTCCGCCACCTCCCCCACCGGCGAGACCGCCTCCACCTCGCCACCGCGCACCACCTCCCCCACCTCGGGCGGCGGGAGGTCCGGAGCCTGGAACGCCCGGTAGCCGAGCCCGGCGGCGATCACCAGGACGGCGGCGGCCGCGAAGCGGACGAAGGAGCGGGACCGGGACGGCACCGGGGGCGCCACCTCGCGCCGGGGGCCGGGGAACGGCACGACCTTGGGCTTGGCGGGACGGACCGGAGAGGTCTCTTCGAGACGGGAGACCACGAAATCCAGGTCCTCGGGCCGGACGTCCGCTCCCTCGGGGGCAGCGTCGAAGAGCCGCGCCAGATCCCGCTCGGCCGCGCAGGCCGGGCAGCGCGCGGCGTGCTCGTCGAGCGCCCGCCGCTCTTCAGGGGAAAGGCCGCCGGCCTCCGCCTCCAGGAACGCCTCGGGAGGCGGGCAGCCGGCCTCTCCGTCGGCATAGGCGGCGTGGAGCCACGCGTCCAGGGTCTTTCTCATGGCAGAGCTCCTCGGGCGGACTGACGGTCGAGCCAGCGGCCGAACCGCCGCTCGAGCTTCCGCTTCCCGCTGACGATGCAGGCCTTGGCCCCCGATTTGTTGGTGAGCTTCAGAAGATCGGTCAACGCCGCGAGCGGCACCCCGTCCACATAGTGGAGATAGAGGGCCTTCGCTTCCAGCGGCTCCAGGTCCCGGTCCAGCGCCGCCCGGAAGGCCGCCAGGATCTCGGCCGTCTCCACTTCCTGGTCCGCGCCCGGCGACGGCTCGACCGGCTCGGGCACGCCCTCGTCGTCCAGCGCCTCGGCCCGCCGCCGCCTCTCGGCCACCCCGCGGTTGATCGCCACGCTCCGGGTCACGGTGTAGAGCCAGGTCGAGAACCGGCTGTCCCCCCGGAAGGAGCCGAGCCGCTCGTGGACCCGCAGGAAGACCTCCTGGGCCACGTCCGCCGCCTCCTCCCGGTCGTTGCAGATCCGCAGGCACCACGCCGCCACCTTGGACTGGTAGCGCCGGTAGAGCGCGGAGAGGCACGCCTCGGCGGTCTCCGGCCTCCGCCGTGCCCGCTCGATCAGCTCCTCGTCGGTCAAGGGATCGAGATCCATGGGGGAATTCTGGCATCAACCCCTTGAGACAGCCGAGAGGGGGGAGGCGGAACAGGTTTTTTTCGGCGAGATCTGCGGGGCCACCTCCCGCCCGGCCCTCACTCCCCCGGCCCCTCTCTCCCACCACCCCGATCCCCCTCCCTGGGAGAGAGGGGAGACTCTGCGAGCGATGTTGCCGTAGGGTGCGCTGTGCGCACGTGTTGTTTTCCACCACCCAAAAACGTGCGCACAGCGCACCCTACAACTCCCTCCTCTCCCAGGGAGGGGGGTGGACGTGGTGGGAGAGGAGGGCCGGGGAGGTGAGGGCCCGGCCGGGCGGCTACGGCAACCCCAGCACGAGAATCGTCTGGTCATCCTCCCGCGGGGCGTGGCCGGTGAAGCGGGTCACGTCCGCGAGGACTCCGTCCCGCAGCCGCTCGACGCCTCGGCCGGCGTTCTTGGCGAGGCTCGCCTCCAGCCGCTCGAAGCCGAAGAGATCCTCGCTCCCCTCGGCCCGGGCCTCGACGAGGCCGTCGCTGAAGAGGAAGAGGACGTCCCCCGGCAACAGGCGCACGGCGCGGGCTTCGACGTTCAGCTCGCCGCGCACGCCGAGCGGATAGGCGACCGACTCCAGGGCCTCCACCTTGCCCCCGGCCGTGATCCGGTAGGGGAAGAGATGGCCCGCGCTCGCGTAGAGGAGCTCGAGGCGCCGCGGGTCCAAAAGCGCGTAGCAAAGGGTCGCGAGCAGGCGCTTTCTCGCCGTCTGGTACACGGTGCGGTTCAAGGTGTTGAAGACCGCGGCCACGTCGGGATCGAAGGTCACCTGGACCGCCAGCGCCGACTTGGCCATGGACATGATGAGGCCCGAGGACACGCCGTGCCCGGCCACGTCCCCCACCGCAACCGCGAGCCGGCCGTCCTCGAGCGCCAGGACGTCGTAGAAATCTCCGCCCACCTCCGAGGCCGGCAGATAGGCGTGGGCGATGTCCACCCCGGCCAGGCGCGGGGGCAGGTCTGGCAGGATCGAGCTCTGGATGCGCCGCGCGGTCTCGAGCTCCACCCTCTGGCGCTCCCGCTCGGCAATGCGCCGCACGTGGGGCGGCACGTCCTCGTAGCTGTAGATCCACTCTTTCCCGCTCCCCAGGGCCCTGAGGCTCGCGGCGAGCGGCACGGCCAGGAGGCCCAGGGCGATCCAGCCGTGAACCTCGACCGTGGTGTCGTTCGCCAGGACCATGGGCAGGGCCGCGAACAGGACCTGGGCCACGAAACCGGCGGTGAGCACCGTCAGGAGGTCGAAAAAGAGGAACAGGAGGACGGGGACCGCCGCGAAGGCCACGGCCACCAGGAACGCCCAGCCGAGCGGCACGACGAGCGCCGGTGGCGGGATCACGCACCCGGCCACCAGCACAGTGAGCAGGGACCCCGGGACCTTTCCCAGGCGCCGCACGGCCAGGGGGAGCAGGCAGAGCACGACCGCGAGGTAGAACGGCAGGGAGAACGAGAGCGCCACTCCGGCCAGCTCCAGACCCGGCCACCGGCTGCTCGCGGCGAGCGTCTGGGAGGCGACCGGCCAGGCGCCCATCCGCTGCAGCGGGAGGAGGAGCGCCGCGACAGAGCCCGCGGCGAGAAGCCCGGCCATCCAGCCGCGGAGGGCCGACCGGGCCACGGTCTCGTTGGCCAGGTCTCCCTTGAACAGGGCGTCGAAGGCCGCGAGCTTCGCTCCCCACCGCTCGCGGCAGACCGACTCGCCCACGGACCAGGCGAAAAAGGCGAGGAGCGCCGCCGGGAAGCCGTTGAACACCATCCCGAACAGGATGTAGAGCCAGGTCGTCTGCTCGCGCGACGCGAAGCCGAAATTGATCTGCTGGGAGTCGGCCCGGCCGGCCAGGAGGAGCGTCAGGAGGCCGGCGCCCCCCACCAGGAGGAAGATCTGGACGCCGCGGCGCACCCCGATCTCCCCCTCGTGGTAGCGCTTCAAAAACGGCACGGCAAGGAGGGCGGCCAGCAGGAAGACGGAGACCAACCGGGCCGCCCCGAGGAACTGGAGGTTCTGGATGGTGCGCTGGAGGTCCCGCTCCCGGGGATCGTCGAGCCAGGGGGCGAAGCCCGTCAGGCGGTCGCCCGCGAAGAGCACCTGGAGGCCGTGGGCGCTCCCCTGTCCCGGCGTCACCCGCTGGTCGCGGTAGCGGACGGTCAGATCCGTGCGGCCGGCGAGCTGCTGGCTGCGCAGCTCGGGCTCGCCGTAGCGGGAGAGGTCGATGCCCTGGGCCGCGAGGAAGGCGTCCGCCCGATTGCGTGCCTCCTCCGGAGAGATGGGTTTCCCCTTGGCCTGGGGGTCGAGCCGGAGCCGGAGCGCGATCACGTCTCCGGAGAGCGCGATCTGGGCGATGTAGGTCCAGTCCTGGGGCAGGGCGCCGCGCGGATAGACGATCACCTGCCAAGCGAGAACCTGGTCCGCCAGCCCCGTGGCCCGCAGATCCTCCAGGCTCCTTCCGGCAAGCGCCTGCTCCAGGCGCCGCTCGAGGAACGGGTCGCCATCGAGCCGGGCCACCACGTAGGCATTGTCGACCGGCTCGCCCAGGTCCCGCAGGCGCTCCAGGGCGACGTCCACCGCCTCGTCGCGCGACAGGTCCCAGGTCCGGGGGAGGAACGGAAACGCGCGGGGATAGGCCCAGAGCAGGAGCGCCAGCCCGGCGGCTCCGGCCACGAGCCAGAGGAAGAGAGAGCGCGCGTTCCGCATTGGATCAGGTACGAAAGAGGACGGGGGAGGTTTCTGTAGGGGCGGCCCTGTGTG
>DATEIO010000099.1:0-2993 GCA_035278895.1 Thermoanaerobaculia bacterium
GGCCTTACGTGTTCGAGCCGCTGGAGGGGGAGGGGCGGTGGGAGCCGGGGAGGCCGCTTCGCTTCGACCTTCTGCTTTTCGGACAGGCGGTGGATCTCCAGGCCTATGCGTTTCTGGCGGTCGAGCGGATGGCGCGCTCCGGGCTGGGGAGCGGGCGGGCGCGGTTCCGGCTGGTGCGCGTGGAGGCACCTGGGATGGACGGTGCGAAGCGGGTGCTCTTTGCGGCGGGTGGACCTCCTTCAACATCTCCCGCTCCGCCTCTCGTGCCTGCGGAGGTGCCTCTCCCGGAGGGACCGGTGACGCTGCGTCTGGAGACTCCGTTGCGCATCAAGCTGCGGGACCGCCTGAACGACAGGCCCACCTTTCGCGATCTGGCCTTCAACATGCTGCGCCGGGTGCTCGAGCTGGCGCACTTTCATGTGCCCGGGGTGGCGATCGATTGGAGCTTCCGTTCCCTTTTGGATCGCGCCGACGGTGTGCGGGTGGTTTCGGCGGACGTGCGTTGGCACGATTGGGAGCGTTTTAGCCAGCGGCAGCAGGCGTCTATGAAGCTTGGCGGTCTTGTGGGGCGGCTCGGGCTCGAAGGCGATCTCGCGCCGTTTGCGGCGCTGCTCCGGGCGGCGGAGGTAGTTCATGTGGGGAAGGGGGCGACGTTTGGGCTGGGAAAGGTGGTCATCGAAGAGGCCTTTTAAAAGAAGCGAAGTTAGAAGGCCGGCAAGGATGCCGGCGCTCCCAGCAGGTGAGGGGCTTCGCCTCTTCCAGGCGTTCCTCTGCTCAACATGATCTGAGAGGAGAGGATGCCATGAAGAAAAAGCTCGAGAAGAAGATTGTGTTGAACCGGGAGACGCTGCGGAGGCTCGAGGGAGATGAGCTCGGCCGGGTGATCGGTGGGGTTCCGCCCGAAACGGATTCCTGCGTGGGCACCTGCACCTGCAGGTGTGGCGGATAGAAGCTTCAGGACGCAGCCGGCTCGGGGAGCGGCTGCGTCCTCTAAGCTCGGGTCCGATTTACCAAACGAACAGCAGGTCGAAGCGGCTGTCGGAGGCGGCGCCCGCGTGGTTGTAGCAGCGGACGGTGGCGCTGAAGTCGGCTCCGCCGGTGGTCCAGCTCTGGACCTTGCAGTAGTCCGCATCCTCAGAGCCGTAGGCGGTCACCTGGACGTGGCCGCCGGGGCCCCAGGAGGTGGCGCCGGAGAACAGAGCGCCGCCGCCGACGCCCTTGCAGGTGACGGTGTAGACGCCGACCGCGGTCCGCGTGACGGTGTTCGCCGAGGCCCGGCCGATCGCGTTGTAGGCGTAGACGCTGCTGGGGACGAAGGGGACGCCGATCGTCGACGAGGCGTTGTTGTTCCAGATGTAGCACTGGACGTTGGCTCCGCGGCCCGGATCGGCCATGGAGGGGACGGCGGCGAGGGCTCCGAGGGTCAGCGCGAACACACAGACGAGGGCCAGCTTCCTGCTCATGAAGAATTCTCCTTTTCCGGACGTTGAAGACTGCTTGGGTCCTGCTCGGATCTACAGGCGCGGCCCAAGGAAAAAAGTTACGGCCCGGGTTCGAAGAAAAGGAGGGCTCGGCGGCTCACGCCTCCCCTCCGGTGCTGGCGCGCTGTTTCGCTTCCCGCCGGGCTGCCTTCTTCTCCTCCTGCCGGCGGGCGACTTCTTCGATGCTGAGGACGACGTCCGGGCGCTCTTTGCCGAAGCGCTTGAAATACAGGTTCTCGAGGAATTCGGGCAGGGGAGCTTTCCAGGGCTCCTGTCTGTGGTTGTCGATCTTGCCGAGCTTCTTGGGGTTCATTCCCAACTCGCGGGCCATCTGTACGTGGGCGTAGGAGAGGTGATGTCGCTTGCGGGCATCGATCCAGACCTGGAGCTGAGCCGGGATTCTTGGAGGAGCCATGGGAGCCTCAGGAGAAGTTCCCTTCCCGGGGACGGGAAGAAATGGTTCGGGTTCTTAGCATGGCGAGATTTTTACCACAAGATAAGACCGTTTGAGAGGAAAGGATGCCGGCTTCTTGTGTCCTTGCGCCGGAATCCGATAAGGTGTGTCCTCAATGCGCTACGAGATCATTCTCTCGCCAAGAGCCATTGAGGACCTGCGCCGCTTCGACGCTCGCGACCGAGCGGCAGTCCGGGAAGCCTTGGAGGTCCACCAAGGCCGGGGAGTGGCTGAAGGAGGTCGGAAAGCCGCTATGAGAAAGGTCGCTCTCTCAGAGGTCGAGGAGAATCTCCCGAAGTATCTGGAGATCGCAGAGGATGAGGAGGTCGTCATCACTCGGAATGGGGAACCGGCGGGTGTGCTGATCGGCTTCAGGTCCGAAGACGACTGGCGTGATTACCAACTCGAACACGACCCGCGTTTCCTTCAGAGGATCGAGGCCTCCCGGCGGGAGATCGCCGAGGGGCGAGGCGTGCGGCTCGAGGATGTCGAAGACTAGAACCCCTCAGGTGAATTCCGGTCTCCCGCCTTCACCGTCCCCCTCTGATACACTCCCCCCCGGCCCGGCCTGTCCGGGGCCTCCAGCCCCCCTCCCAGGGGGGACCCAGTCTCGAATCCGTTCCCCAGGAACTTTGTCGGAGGAGATGACGTGAAGATCCACGAGTATCAGGCGAAGGAAATCCTGCGCCGGTATGGGGTTGCGACCCCCCGGGGCAAGGTGACGGACGATCCGGAGGAGGCGGCCCGGATCTGTGAGGAATTCGGCGGACGGTGCGTGGTGAAGGCCCAGATCCACGCGGGCGGGCGCGGCAAGGGCGGCGGCGTGAAGCTCGCCAAGTCGCCCCAGGAGGCGCGGGAGCACGCGTCGAAGATCCTCGGGATGCAACTCATCACCCACCAGACCGGCCCCGAAGGGCAGCGGGTCAACAAGGTGCTGATCGAGGAGACGGCGGACATCGCCCAGGAGCTCTACCTCTCGATCACCTTGGACCGCGCCCAGGGCAAGCACGTGCTCATGGCCTCGTCCCAGGGCGGCATGGACATCGAGGAGGTGGCGG